>NZ_JBCGDP010000016.1:0-112477 GCF_038739875.1 Flavobacterium polysaccharolyticum | reverse complement strand
CAGCCTATTTATGCGTCTTGCCAACTTAACCCCGGATGCCATGTGTTCAGTAATCAGGTTTCCAACACACTTGGTCATAGGTACAAACGTAACTACCTATTTTTGACATCGTCTTTTGCGCTAACGAGGCTTCATCATTGGTTCACTTGCGTTCAACTCACATAAACTTACCTTCGACATTCTTTGATGCCGTTTTTCTTTGTCGCTCACCACATTACAGTTTCCTAATAATGCAGCACAAAGTGGTTTAGTAACTACTCCTGAAAGTCGTCACTGATAGACCTACTATCATCTGTTTTAAAGCATCAACAACTACGTTGTTGTTCAAGTCACACACATTCGCGCGCTTCAAGTAGTTTGAGACTAAATTAAGCCCTATATTCGGATTTGCCAAATCTTCCAAATACAAAACCAATTTCAAATTAAGCCTAATGCCCAAATTGCTTGTAGCGTGTGTTAGTGGCTGTAAACTAGTACCAAGGATATAAATTATCAATTGTAAACTTTTTAATTCTTTTACTTTTTAATAGATTATTTTCTGAATTTATCGTTTCGGTTAAACAATTGTAATATATTTTCTTTCCGTTTTTCAAGTTTAATTTAACATAGTAATAATCGCTCCAAGGATTTCGCCCTTTCCACGACACAATATGTTTTTCCACTTCCAAAACTTCCTGATATAAAATATTTTCTATTTCAGCATCTGTCTCAATTTCTAAATGATTTTGTTTGAAAGTTATTTTTCGATTTTTATTTAGTATTTCGTAGCGATAATTCAAAATAAACCCTGGAACGGTAATTGAAGAAAGTACCAGGAAGATAACGCTTGAGCCATAAATATTTTTATTGATTGTAAAATTTTCTATTTCAATATAAAGTATGACTATCAATATTAGGAAACCAAAAATTGACATTGATAACAACACAATTGAAGGCATGATATAATTTAGATTTCTCTTATATTCCATAATTCGTTTTTTCTGCTATTTTTCGGTTTTATAGTCACTAACTTGCAAATACGTCTTACAAAACCAGACCAATCTACCTCATTTTAGGTGAATAAGTCTAAAAACTACCAAACCTTTATTCTTTCCCCAAATATATTCTTTTTCCTCCTAAAAACATAAAATTTTTCTGAAAGTTTCTCTCGTGTTTTGGGTGTTGTATCTGCTGTCTGAACACTGACAATTACCGTCTTAAAAGCGTGAGGGATGGGAGCGGCATCCTCTTGGGGCGGGGTTCGCCCCAAGAGATATAGCGGACTGCCCGACCCCCGATTTCCGAGATAGTGTGGGTTCAAAGAAAATGGGTTTCGGGGGGCACGCCCAAATGGTACTTCTCAACAAATACAGTGGTTTTCAAAAAAAATTGTGAAATTGAATTTGTAAAACGTTTCAAAGCCTTATTTTTGCGCCATGGCAAAGAAAAATACAGACAAAGTTGTCTTTCATCAGATAAAAGTCCTTGATGCTGGAGCAAAAGGCGTGTCGGTGGCTAAAGCGCCCGATGGTAAAGTAGTGTTCATCTCGAATGTCGTGCCTGGCGACGTGGTAGATGTGCAAACGTTCAAGAAAAGAAAAGCCTATTACGAAGGCAAAGCGGTGAAGTTTCACGAGTTCTCGGAACACCGCGTTGACCCAATTTGTGAGCATTTTGGGGTGTGTGGCGGTTGCAAATGGCAAAATATGAAGTACAGCCAGCAATTGTTTTTTAAACACAACGAGGTTAAAAACCACCTGCAACGTATTGGTAAAATTGAATTACCGGATTTCGAACCAATTTTGGGTTCTGAAAAACAGTTTTTCTACCGTAACAAAATGGAGTTTTCGTTCTCAAACAGCCGTTGGCTAACCGAAGCCGAGATTGGAAGCAGCGAGGAATTGGACAATAAAAATGCCTTGGGTTTTCATATTCCGAAAATGTGGGACAAAATCCTAGATATCAATAAATGTCATTTGCAAGAAGACCCTTCGAACGCCATTCGCAACGAAGTGCGTGAATTTGCCAATGCAAACGGTTTGACATTCTTTAACCCCAGAGCGCACGAAGGCTTGTTGCGTACGCTAATGTTGCGCACCGCATCGACTGGCGAAATTATGGTGTTGATTCAGTTTTTTGAAGACGACCAAGCCAATAGAGAGTTGTTGTTGGATCATTTGTATGCCAAATTTCCGCAGATTACGTCTTTACAATACGTGATCAACAACAAAGCAAACGATACCTTGTACGATACGAACATCAAATTGTACAAAGGACGTGATTACATCCTTGAGGAAATGGAAGGTTTGAAATTTAGCATCAACGCCAAGTCGTTTTACCAAACCAACTCGGATCAAGCGTACGAATTATACAAAATCACAAGAGATTTCGCTGGATTGACAGGTAACGAAACGGTGTATGATTTGTACACAGGAACGGGAACTATCGCTCAGTTTGTGTCGAAAAAAGCCAAAAAAGTAATTGGGGTTGAAAGTGTGCCCGAAGCGATTAAAGACGCCAAAGCGAATGCCGAAAGAAATAACATCACCAATTGTGAGTTCTTTGTAGGAGATATGAAAGTGGTCTTCAACGAAGCCTTTATCGCGCAACACGGCAAACCAGACGTAATCATCACCGATCCACCAAGAGACGGAATGCACGCGGCGGTTATTGATCAAATCTTGAAAATTGAGCCTCAAAAAGTGGTGTATGTGAGTTGTAATTCGGCTACACAAGCTCGTGATTTGGCTTTGATGGATGAGAAGTACAAAGTGACGCGCGTTCGACCTGTGGATATGTTTCCGCAAACGCATCACGTGGAGAATGTGGTGTTGTTGGAACGTCGTTAGTTTTTGTAAACATATAAGTCATTTGAATTTCTTTTTAATGGTTTGTGTATTTTTTAAACCATATAAGGCATTCAAGGGCATGTAAGGGTTGTGGGTAATTTTTAAACATATAAGTCGTTGAAGTTTCTTTTTAATGGTTTGTGGTTTTTTGAAACCATAGAAGGCATTCAAGGGCATATAAGGGTTGTGGGTAATTTTTATAAACATATAAGGCATTGAAGTTTCTTTTTAATGGTTTGCGTGTTTTTTAAACCATATAAAGCATTGAAGAGCATATAAGGGTTGTGGTTAATTTTTAAACATATAAGTCATTGAAGTTTCTTTTTAATGGTTTGTGGTTTTTTGAAACCATAGAAGGAATTCAAGGACATTTTAGGTTTTTCTTGGCGGACTTGGCGTAAATCTTTGCGTACTTTGCGGTTAGGTTTTTAGACCATAGAAGGAAATATAAGGTTGAGCATAAATAATGAATAGATATAGAAATCATTTGAGTTTTTTTTGTAATCTTCAACAACTACTTAAATGATATAGCCGTATAAATAAATAGTTTTAAATGAAAAAAATAACGCTTTTACTGTTGGTGTTTTGTTTCTCTTTTTCGAGTTGTGAGAAAGATGATATTTGCGATGCCAATACGCCTACTACACCTAGAATGGTGATTAAATTCTTCGATATCAACAATCCAACGGTTGAAAAAAGCGTGTCGAATTTAAAAGTAATAGGCGAAGGGATGACCGATGGTGTGATTTTTAATGCTTCGTCTTCGGGAGAATCAAAATTTTTGGCGAATACTTCAAAAATTTCGATTCCGCTGAAAACCAATGCCACTACGACTACTTTTAGCTTTACGCTAAATTCTGGCAGTACCAATACCGCCTTGGTCAATACGGATGTGATCAAATTCAACTATACCACCAACGAAGTCTATGTCTCTAGAGCTTGTGGTTTCAAAACCTTGTTCGAAATGAGTGCTACTACACCATTTGAACACACGGATGGTCCCGCCTCTGATACCAAATGGATGACAGTAGTGCAATTGCAAAAAACTAACATAAACAACGAAAATGAAACACACCTTTCTATCTTTTTTTAGTGGCTGCTTGCTCTTTTCTATGTTTACTGTTCAAGCACAAGAAACGACTTCGACTACTACACCTCCTAAAGCCACCAACATCCTTCCTGCAAAACCAAAGCAAGAATTAGAAAAATTACCTGCCAAAAAAAAGGACACTGTTGTTCCTCCAAAATTTAATCGTTATGGTCTAAGAGTAGGCGCTGATTTATACAAACTGACCAGAGGTTTGTACGACAGCAACTATAAAGGTATTGAGTTGGTAGGAGATTATCGAATAACGAAAAAATATTTTTTAGCTGCCGAATTGGGTTCTGAAAACAAAACCACCGAAGACGACCGTTTGACTTCGACTGCCAAAGGTTCTTACCTAAAAGCAGGATTCGATTATAACGCTTACGAAAACTGGTTGGATATGGAAAACATCATCTCGATTGGGATGCGTGCTGGTTTTTCGAGCTTTAGCCAAGAATTGAATAGCTACAAAATCTACAATCCTAATCCATATTGGGGAGAAGTTCCTGTTGTGGTTGCGGGAAAAAATTACAGTGGCTTAACGGCTACTTGGGTAGAAGTGGTGGCAGGAGTAAAAGCCAAAGTATTCAACAACGTTTTTGTGGGTTTCAGTTTGCGATTGAACCGCTTAATTACCAACAAAACTCCAAGTGGATTTGATAATTTGTACATTCCTGGTTTTAACCGAACGTATAATGGTGATTTTGGCGTAGGTTTTAACTACACTGTTTCGTACTTTGTTCCGCTGTATAAGAAAAAAGTACTTCCTGCTGAAAAAGCAAAAAAAGAAGAGAAAAAGCCGAAGAAATAGAAAGCAGAAGGCAGAAGGCAGAAAGCAGAAGGCAGAAAAAAAGCGTTTTTACTAATCGTAAAAACGCTTTTTTATGCTTGGAAATTATGAATCAGTTCTACAACTGACCAATCCATTATCCTATGATTCGGACTCCTTTAAGAAAAATCCAAGACATAAATAATTTTTCGCCGTCTTTCGTTTTGGCTGCTTGAAATTTAGGTGCCAAAATTGTACCCAAAGCAAATGCGGTTAACGGAACCCAAAAACCTATTAAACCTGTATAGGTTCCCACTAAATAGCGAAAACCAACAAACAAAATGGCAAAACACCCCAATTGGTATAGAAATGCTCGTACTTGTAATTTCGTCATATCAGTCCCCTATCCCGTCGCGGCGGGAAATCCTATTAGGGGTAAATAGGTTTTTATGTTTGACTATTAAATTTAAAATATATCCTTTTCAACTTTACCTGCAGGACTACATTCCCCCTTCGGGGGTTAGGGGGCTCTGAAACTTGGTTCTTTTACTTCCTTCATACATTTCGTATTTCACCAAACGCGCTTCTAAACTAGCGTTAAACAATTTGATTTTTCGGGAAGGTTTTAAACCGACAAATTTCAAAGCATCTAAATTCGCAGTAATAAACCACGCATTGGTGCCTGGATAATTCTTCTTCAAAGTATCGCCAATGTTTTTATAAAATTCTTCCATATGAATATCTAATCGCTCGTCATACGGCGGATTAAAAACCATATGCAATTTGCCTTCGGTAGTTTTCTCTGTATCAAAAAAGTTTTCCTCAGCAACCTTTACGTATTCGTCTAAATTGGCATTTTTGATATTGTCTTTGGCTTTTTGAACCGCACTTGGCGCTTTGTCATAACCAGTAATCGTGTAATGAAACTCTTTTACTTTTTTCAGCAAACTGTCCATAATTTGGTCAAACAAATCATTATCCCAATCCTTCCATTTTTCAAAAGCAAATTCTTTTCTGTTGATATTCGCAGGAATATTACAAGCAATCATTGCGGCTTCGGCCAAAAATGTTCCTGAACCGCACATTGGATCCAAAAAATGCCCTTGTCCTTCCCAACCTGATAACAATAAAATACCTGCTGCCAAAACTTCATTGATAGGAGCAATATTCGTAGCCGTTCTGTAGCCACGTTGATGCAAGGAATTTCCAGAAGTATCTAATGCCACCGAAACTTGGTCTTTGCCAATATGAATGTTGATTCGTAAATCAGGAAAAGCTTTGTCAATGCTTGGACGTTGCCCTGTGCGTTCTCTAAATTGATCCACAATCGCGTCCTTACACTTTTGAGACACAAACTCCGAATGGTTAAAATGATCCGAATGCACCGTTGCATCAATCACAAACGTTTGATTAGCATTAAGGTATTTTGACCAATTCACACTCGAAATGCCTTTGTAAAGTGCTGCTTCATTATTGGCTCTAAAAGAATAAATAGGTTTTAACACCTTTAATGCCGTACGTAAAGACAAATTGGCCTTATACATAAATCCTTTATCCCCCTTAAAACTCACCATTCTCACGCCTTGCTCAACCTCTTGCGCACCCAATTGGCGCAACTCTTTGGCCAATATTTCTTCAAAACCAAAAAAGGTTTTGGCTATCATTTTAAAATTCTCCATCGTATGCTATATTCCAAGTATTAAATTCCAAACTCCAAACGGTTTGAAATAGTATATTTTCTGCAAAAATACACTAAATTTGCCGGACTTAAATTAAATGAAAACGAATAAATGTCTGAAGACCACAAACCCACTATAAACCACCAAGAGCCTTCCACCAAAAATTGGTTTACCTCTTGGTTTGACACTCCTTACTATCATATCCTTTATAAAGAGCGCAATTATCGTGAGGCGCAAATTTTTATGGATAATTTGACGCAATATCTCAACTTACCCGATAAAGCAAAAGTTTTAGATTTAGCTTGTGGGAAAGGCCGTCACGCGATTTATTTGAGTCAACTAGGATATACCGTTTTGGGAGCCGATTTGTCTGAAAACAGTATTGCTGAGGCGAGCAAAAACAGCAACACCCATTTATCCTTCAAAGTGCACGATATGCGTGAACCTTTTGAGGAAAAATTTGACGCTATTTTCAATCTATTTACCAGTTTTGGCTATTTTGAAGATGAAGCTGATAATCTGAAAACTTTAATAGCCATCAAAGACAGTCTATCCGAAACAGGATTTGCAGTAATAGATTTCATGAATGTGAATCAGGTGATTGAAACCCTAGTTCCCGAAGAAGTTAAAACGGTAGACCAAATCGATTTTCACATCAAAAGATATGTAAAAGAAGGACATATTTACAAAGAAATCAGCTTTGAAGACCAAGGACAACACTATCATTTCACCGAAAAAGTAAGAGCCTTTAGTTTGAAGGATTTCCAAGAGCTAATGGACGAAGCTGGCATTTATTTGTTGGATATTTTTGGCGATTACAAGCTAAAAAAATTCCACAAAACCGAAAGCGAACGTTTGATCATGATTTTTAAATAAGTTAATCTTTTTAAACTTTAAACTTCTAAACCTTAAAAATCTACAAACCAATTAAATAAAAAAAATGAACTACCTCTTGCCTTTAATTGCAGTAATCCTTGGCTATGTCTTGGCATTAGTAATCAAGCCTAAAAAAAAATCCAATTTAAAACTCTTATTGGCTTTTAGTGGTTCATTTTTGCTATCGATTACTGTAATCAACCTCCTTCCAGATGTATATGCCACCAAAAATGATACAATAGGCATGTATATCATGTTAGGGATTTTATTCCAAATCTTGTTAGAATTTTTCTCAAAAGGAGCAGAACACGGTCATGTACACGGTCATGATAAAATGAGCCAAATTCCTTGGTTGTTGTTCATCAGTCTTTGTATTCATGCGTTTTTAGAGGGTTTCCCAGTGGGGCATCATCATGATTTGGCTATCGGAATTGCCATTCATCACCTGCCTATTGCTATTATTTTGACTACTTTTTTCGTGCAAGCCCAACTCGACCGAAAAGCCATTTTTGCCTTCATGATAACCTTCGCCATGATGACACCTTTCGGAACATTCGCTTCAGATTATATTCCCGAATTACAAGAGTACACGACAGAAATTACCGCCATCGTGATTGGAATTTTGTTTCACATCTCCTCTACGATCATTTTTGAAAGTAGCGAAGGACACAAATTCAACGTGGCCAAAGTATCGATGATTATTCTAGGAATCGCCCTAGCTTTTTTCATTTAAAAAATAATTTGGGCGTGCCCCATAGAGCAAAGCGACTTATTTATAGCCCCATTTATAAAGCCCCTTTGCACTATGCGGTCGGGCTTTACGCGCTACTTCGGTAGCCAGCTGCAAATAAATTCACTGAACACCTACGTAAATAAATGTGTGTGAAGTAATCCCTCACGCAAAAGAAAATGGTATTCAATAAATTCCTATTTTTACAAGATAACGCATTTATTAAAATTGTATTTTAGAAGCTTATAAATTAAGTCAACCGCAAAAATAAGTATGCAAGAAATCCAAAATTTAGTAGCCGTAATTAATGAAACTCAAACTTATTTTAGGCAACAAGCCCAAAAACAAGTCAATATTGGGCTTACTTTACGCAACTGGCTAATTGGTTACTACATTGTAGAATATGAGCAAAAAGGCAAAGACAGAGCGGTTTATGGAGAAAATTTATATAAAGAAATTGCCAATCGATGTAAGCATATAAAAGGGATGTCTAAATCCAATCTATACATCTATAAAACATTTTATCAGCTATATCCAAACATTTTCCAGACAGTGTCTGGAAAATTATATATTAATGACTTACAAAGAAATACAATTTTACAGACAGTGTCTGGAAAATTGATAGCCGAGCAAAACCAAGCAGAAAACAACGAAATTGTAATTTTACAATCACCGAGTAAAAAATCTATTCTGGACATTGAAAAATCAATAAATCATTTGAGTTTTTCTCATTTTATAGAATTGATAAAACAAGACAATGATGCCAAACGCGATTTCTATGAGTGGCAAAGTATCGAAAATAGCTGGTCGGTTCGAGAACTACAAAGGGCGGTAAACAGTATGTTGTTTGAACAAACTGGTTTAAGTTTTGACAAAGAACAAGTCATAAAAAACCAACAGAAACAATTGCCACTAGTTGCCGAAGATTTTTTCAAAAACCCATATGTTTTAGATTTTTTAGAACTTAAACAAGAAACATCATATTCTGAAAGTGATTTAGAACAAGCAATTATCGATCACTTACAAAGGTTTTTAATTGAATTGAGCAAAGGTTTTTGCTTTGAAGCTAGACAAAAACGCATCACTTTTGACAATACACATTATTTTATTGATCTCGTATTTTACCATCGTATTTTAAAATGTAACATTATCATCGACTTAAAATTAGGTGAATTTACACACGCAGATTCAGGTCAAATGAATGTTTATTTAAATTATTACAACGAAAATGAAAAACAAGAAAACGATAATCCACCAATTGGATTAATTTTGTGTGCAGGTAAAAACGAAAGTTTGGTAAAATATGCAACGGCTAATTTAACACAACAAGTTTTCGTCTCTAAGTATTTAATAAACTTGCCTAACGAAAATGAACTTAGAAAAATCATCGAAGAAGAACAAAACAAATTTAAATAAATGACCTTCACTAAAACCACCGAACAATCCTCAAAATACGAGCATTTAGAAAAAATGTCGGTTCAGGAATTGCTGCACAATATCAACCAAGAAGACCAAACAGTTCCATTAGCAGTTGCAAAAGCTTTACCCCAAATCGAAACCTTGGTAAACGAAATTGTGGCCAAAATGAAACTAGGAGGCCGCCTTTTTTATATTGGAGCTGGAACTTCTGGACGATTAGGTGTGGTCGACGCATCGGAATGTCCACCAACTTTTGGCGTTCCTTTTGATTTAGTTGTTGGTATCATCGCTGGTGGAGACAAAGCCATCCGCAGAGCTGTAGAAAATGCCGAAGATGATGCGGAACAAGCTTGGAAAGATTTACAACAATTCGACATCAATGAAAATGATGTGGTCATAGGTATTGCTGCTTCAGGCACAACTCCTTATGTAATTGGCGGTTTAAAAGTCTGCAACGAGAAAAAAATCAGTACTGGAAGTATTTCTTGTAATGCAGGAAGTCCGTTGTCACAAACTGCTAAATTCCCAATCGAAGTCATTGTAGGTCCAGAGTTTGTAACCGGAAGTTCGAGAATGAAAGCAGGTACCGCTCAAAAATTAGTCCTCAATATGATTTCTACGGCTACTATGATTCAGTTAGGCAAAGTAAAAGGCAACAAAATGGTCGATATGCAATTGAGCAACGCCAAATTAGTAGACCGTGGCGTGAAGATGATTATGGAAGAAATTCCAGTTTCCTACGAAAAAGCATCCGAATTATTGGCCAAATACGGAAGCGTTCGAAAAGCGGTAGATAACTTCTAACTTTTCATCTTTCACTTCTCACTTCTAACTTCTCACTTCTAACTTCTCACCTCTAACTTTAAATGGCAACCAACAAAGACTTTTTATCCAAAGGAATCAAATATTTATCGGGAGCTTTGCCCCTACTCTTCCTTGGCCCGTCTATCATTTATAACGCCTTTATGAACCAACATACGAATTGGCATTATTTGGTACTCGGCATAGGAATCATAGCTTGTTTGGCTTCGATGTACTTAATCTTTACAGGCCTTAGATGGATTATGAAAGCTTTATTTAACGACTAATGGAAAACCTAATTAACGTTCAGAAAACCTTCGAAAAGGTCATCGCTGTTGATCAAAAAATAAACCATCGCGAATTTGAAGATTGCGTGTTTAAAAACTGTGATTTCTCCAATAGTGATTTATGCAACAATACCTTTATGGATTGCGAGTTTATAGACTGCAATTTATCTATGGTGCAACTTGCAGCCAGTAGCTTAAAAACCGTTCGTTTCAAAAACTGCAAACTCTTGGGCATTCAATTTCAAGGATGTGATGATTTTTTATTCGATGTGGGTTTTCAAGATAGCGTGTTGGATTATGCTTCTTTCGCCAATAAAAAAATGCCCAAAACCCAATTTTCAGGGTGTTCGCTCAAAGAAGTAACTTTCATTGGGACACAACTGAACAATAGTGTGTTTGATAATTGCAATCTTGATCGTGCGATTTTTAATGATACCCAATTGGCAGGAGCCGATTTTAGAACCGCATACAATTACAGCATTGACCCCGAATTCAATCCTATGAAAAAAGCTAAATTTACAACACAAGGAATCGTAGGCCTTTTGGATAAATACGATATTAAAATAGAGTAGTTATGGAGCAAAATGCAATCTATCTTGAAAGTGTAAAAAAGCAATTTTTGTATTATAAATTGTTGGGAGAAAAAGCTATTAATCAATTAGCTGAAGAACAATTGTTTGTAGCTTTAAACAACGATACTAATAGTATTGCCTTGATTGTAAAACATTTGTCGGGAAATATGCTTTCGCGTTGGACAGATTTCTTAACTACCGATGGTGAAAAGGATTTCAGAAATAGAGATGCCGAATTTGAAAATAATTGGAGTACTAAAGAAGAAGTAATGGCGCATTGGGATAAAGGCTGGAATTGTTTTTTAAATTCTCTTGAAAGTCTTCAACCAGAGCAATTGAATACCATCATTTACATTCGAAATGAAGGACATACCGTTATGGAAGCCATAAACAGACAATTAGCTCATTATCCTTATCACATTGGGCAAATTGTCTTCTCAGCTAAACAATTGAAAAATGGAGACTGGGAAAGTTTATCCATCCCCAAAAACAAATCTCAAAGTTACAATGCCACAAAATTTGCTCAAGAAAAGAAAAAACAACACTTTACCGATGAAGAAACGCATCGATTAAAAAACCAATAAAATTATAAAACCTAACTGTAAGTATTTCAGTATATATGAAAAAAACAATAAGCGCATTGGCTATTTTAAGTATGATTTCCTGTTATAACGTGGACCGTAAATGCTCCGATTTTAAAACAGGGAAATTCAAATTTGAGTACGAAGTAAATGGTATCAAAAAAACAACCCTTTTCGAACGCAAAGACAGCATCGAAATTGAGACTTTTGAAGGCAAAACCGATACAGCCACCATTCGTTGGGTCAACGATTGCGAATATGTAATCCAAAAAAAACATCCAAAAAATATGGCGGAAGAAAAAGCCATACAAATGAAAATCCTGACCACAACAGCTAATTCCTATACCTTCGAATTCGGAATGGTGGGTTCAGATGCCAAACAAACTGGCACCGTAATTAAACTTTAGTACATTGTATAAAAACGTAAATCTTAACTTTTAACAAAACCTAAATGGAAGTATTTCTGAATCCTGATGCATGGATCGCCTTATTGACCCTAACTTTTCTAGAAATTGTTTTAGGAATAGACAACATAATTTTTATTTCGATTGCCACAGGAAAATTACCCGAAGAAAAACGCAAAAAAGCCACCAAAATTGGAATATTTTTGGCCATGTTCATGCGAATCGCTTTATTATTTGGAATCAATTTGTTGATTCAAATGAAAAAACCATGGTTTACCATCGACTGGGGATGGTTACAGGCAGGTATTACCGGTCAAAGCATTATTTTACTGTTGGGTGGTCTGTTTTTGATTTATAAAAGCACCAATGAAATCCGTGAAAAAGTAGATGAAAAGGGACATGAAGAAAAAGAATTAAGCAAAGCAGCCACCAAATCTTTCCAAAGTGTCATTCTACAAATCATTATGATCGATTTAGTTTTTTCTTTCGACAGTATTCTTACTGCGGTTGGGATGACCAATGGCGTTCCTGGAGCTATCTATATCATGATTACCGCAGTAATTGTTTCGGTTTTCGTTATGATGCAATTTGCTGTTCCGGTAGGTAATTTTGTAAACAAACATCCATCTATTCAAATCTTAGGATTATCCTTTTTGATTTTGATTGGCTTTATGTTATTGACAGAAAGTGCGCATTTATCCAATGCTTCAATCTTTGGAAGTCACGTCACGCCAGTACCTAAAGGCTATTTATACTTTGCCATTTCATTTTCTTTGTTTGTCGAAGTATTGAATATGAAAACCAAAAAGAAATACCACTAAAAATAAGCTTCCAAAACTGGAGGCTTTTTTTATGCGGCTATTTCACTTTTTAGTACATTACAAAACAAGAAAAATAGCACTAAAACATTCATAATGAAAAATACCATTTCACAGAGAGTTGCCGATTTTTTGAAAAATTATCCGCCTTTCAGTTTTTTAAACTTAAGAGAAATCAATACTTTGTCAGAAGAGGTTTCTATTATTTATAAAGAAAAAGACAGTATTGTTTTTGAAGAAAATGAAGGGGCGCATGATTCGTTTTATGTCATCCATAAAGGGGCTGTTGCCTTGAAAAAAGGAAGTAATAACGAAATCATCAATATTTCAGACGAAGGCGATCTTATCGGTTTAAGACCTCTCATTACGCACGAAAATTACAAAATGGAAGCACGTGCTCACGAAGAAAGCATCCTTTATGCCATTCCGAGTGACTTATTCAAACCTTATGCCTTAAAAAACAAGGATGTAGCTAATTTTTTGATTGAAAGTTTTGCTTCAAATACCGAAAATCCCTATTCTGAAAGTCATCGCGGCAAACTTTATGGCGAAATAGTGAATGAAGAAATTTTGGGCAGTAGCCAAAAGCTTTTAGATTTTCAACCTGTCAAATACTCCAAAAAAATCATTACTTGCACGCCCTCAACACCAGCCAATAGCATTGCCGAGATGATGACCAAAAAAAATGTGGGCGCTATTTTGGTTGTTGAAAACGAACTCCCCATTGGTATTGTAACCGACAAAGATTTAAGAAATAAAATCGTGACGGGAGCCTTTCCTATTACAGCTCAAGCGGCCTCTATAATGAATAGCCCTGTGATTACGTATCCAAAAAAAATGACAATCACGCAAGCCCAAATGGCTATGATTAAAAGCAATATTAGCTATTTGTGTTTGACTAAAGACGGAACGCCAAATACCAAAGCCGTTGGAATCCTCTCCAAACATGATGTAATGGTAGCCATTGGCAACAATCCAGCTGTACTTATCAAAGCCATCAAAAGAAGTAAAAAAAGCAAAGAAATAAAGCCTATCAGGCAAAACATCATGCGATTGTTACAAGGATATATTGACCAAAATATCCCTATGACGCTTACTACAAAAATCATCACTGAATTGAATGATGTATGCATCCAACAAGTCATCAAACTTTCGCTAAAAAAAATGAAAACTTCTCCTCCAGTTGCATTTTCATGGCTGGCGTTAGGAAGTCAAGGCAGAAGTGAGCAATTGTTGCATACGGATCAAGACAATGCATTAGTATACGAAGATGTTGCAGAAGAAAAAGCTACCGAAACTAAAAATTATTTCTTAGAATTGGCAACTCATGTCAATAAAGGATTGTTCGAAATTGGATACGATTATTGTCCAGCCGAAATGATGGCCTCTAATCCCAATTGGTGTTTGAGTGTATCCGAATGGAAAAAGAAAGTATTGCATTGGATAACCAATACAGGCAAAAATGAAGTCTTATTGTCCTTTATCTTCTTTGATTATTCGTTAACTTACGGTGATAGTAAAATTGTAAATGAATTATCTGACTATATTTTTGAAACGATAAAAGCCAATCCAGTATTTTATCTGCATTTAGTTAGCGGTGCTTTGCAAAGTCCGTCACCTACTGGTTTCTTTAGACAATTTTTAGTAGAACAAGACGGAGCAAACAAAGACACCTTCAATATCAAAAACAGAGCCTTAATGCCGCTTGCCGATGCCGCACGACTATTGATTTTATACCATTCTGTAAAATCAATCAGTAATACCGCAGAACGCTTTGAAAAATTAGCAGAGTTAGAACCTAACAATCGAGAACTGTATTTGTCTTGTGCTTATTCCTATAAAGCCTTACTGAAATTTAGAACCAAACAAGGCCTATTGCATAATGATTCTGGGCAATATATTGCTTTGGATTCCCTTACCAAACTCGAAAAGATAAAACTCAAAAACACGTTTAAAACCATTAAAGATTTGCAAGAACTGATTACCGTTCGATTTAATGCCTCAAACATATTATAATGAAAGATTTTATTAAAAAAATATTGCCTTTTATTAAATCAAAGCGTTTCAGCACAAGTACTCCAGCCGAAAAGAAATGGACTATATCTGCAATTGAAGCCACACGAATTGTAGTTCTTGATACCGAAACCACAGGATTTGATTATTTACAAGATTGCATTTTATGTATAGGAGCTGTTTCGTTACAAAACAATACGATCTCGTTGAAAGATAGCTTTGAAGTATTCATAGAGCAAGATCATTACGATCAAAATAGTGCTAAAATTCACGGAATATTAAAACAATGGATTTTGGATCGTCCGACTGAATTAGAAGCTTTACAACAGTTCTTAGAATATCTAGGTGATGCTGTTATTGTGGCGCATCACGCTTATTTTGACATTGGAATGATCAACAAAGCATTAGAAAGAAACGGTCTTCCCCGACTAAAAAATAAAAATTTAGATACTGCCACATTGTATAAAGAAACCTTGCTAAAATCAAACTTATTAGAAAAAAAAGACAACTACAGCCTTGATGAATTGGCAGATAAATTTGATATTTCAAAAAAAGACAGACATACCGCAATGGGCGATGCATATATTACAGCTATTGCTTTCCTTAAAATCATCCATAAATTAAAGCACAACAAAGATTTCAACTTGAATGATTTTTTAAAATAAATGAAATAACCACCAGAGACTAACCTCTTTTACCTTTCTACACAACTCTTTTAGTGCTATAAAATGTAAATACAATAGCTATTTTGCTATTACAATTATGGTACTTATTTCGATAGCAGATTACTTTACCCTATGTTTCTACCTTCGAATATTTAGCTTGATTATTTGACTTTTTAAAAAGTATGCATCGAAATATCAAAGCTACTTACAAAAACGCATGATTTCCCTTTGCAAAAGATCTTTTATTACACATTACTCAATAATTAATTAAAACTTTTATTGCATCAAAAAAAAAGTAACCAAAAAATTGTATTTATAAAAATATAATCTATTTTTGTGTAATCGATTACATTGAATATTTTAATTCCTTATCCAATAAAATATGAACAACGCTAACCTTGGAAACTACCGCTGGAAAATTTGTAGTTTATTATTCTTCGCAACCACCATTAATTATTTAGACCGACAAGTACTTTCGTTAACTTGGAATGATTTTATTGCTCCAGAATTTCATTGGACAAATAATGATTATGGGAACATAACCGCTTTATTTTCTATATTTTATGCAATATCATTACTATTTGCGGGAAGATTTGTAGATTGGCTAGATACCAAAAAAGGTTTTTTATGGGCTATTGGCATTTGGTCATTTGGCGCTTGTATACATGCTTTTTGTGGCATAGCCACTTCGGGCATCATCACAGGAAATTGGTTGGTAGGTTTTGAAGGTGCAAAAGAAGCCATCAAAACAGTAAATGACACCGCTATGGTAATCAATGTAAGTGTTTATTTATTCATTTTTGCCCGATTGATATTAGCCATAGGCGAAGCTGGAAACTTTCCTGCAGCCATCAAAACAACAGCTGAATATTTTCCTAAAAAAGATAGAGCCTTTTCTACTAGTATATTCAACTCTGGAGCCACAGTTGGTGCTTTGGCAGCGCCAATTACAATTCCGTTTATTGCCAAATCCTTTGGATGGGAAATGGCCTTTATTATCATTGGTGCATTGGGATTTGTATGGATGGGGTTTTGGGTTTTCATGTATGATAAACCCGAAAAACACCCAAAAGTAAGTGCCGCTGAACTAGAATACATTCAGCAGGACGATATAGCCGATAGCAAAATTGTAGGCTACATTCCTGAAACAAGTACAAAAGTTTCCTTGATGGAATGTTTCAAATACAAACAAACTTGGGCTTTTGCCTTTGGTAAATTTATGACCGATGGAGTTTGGTGGTTCTTTTTATTTTGGACTCCAGCCTATTTAAGTTCTGTATATGATATGGATGCTACAGAAGCTGCATTGCCTTTATTTGTGTTATACATGATAACCTTGTTATCAATTATTGGAGGATGGCTACCCACCTACTTTGTGGATAAAAAAGGCATGAATCCTTATGAAGGTAGAATGCGCGCCATGTTAATCTTTGCATTTTTCCCATTATTAGCTTTGATTGCACAACCTTTAGGCTACATCAGTTATTGGATCCCTGTTATCATTATTGGGATTGCGGGAGCCGCACATCAATCATGGTCTGCCAATATTTTTACTACTGTTGGCGACATGTTTCCCAAAAAAGCAATTGCCACCATAACAGGAATTGGTGGATTAGCTGGCGGCTTGGGTTCAACACTAATCAACAAAGGATCAGGAATGCTATTTGATTTTAGTAAAGAAACTAATATGGCGTTTATGGGTTTCAAAGGAATTGAAGCTGGTTATTTCATCATTTTCTCTATTTGTGCCGTGGCCTACTTAATTGGCTGGAGTGTGATGAAATCATTGGTACCAAAATACCGCCCTATCACTGATTTATAATAGAAATAAATATTATTTTTTAAGATTAACAAAAAAACAAAACGAATTTCATATAACTTTTATACTTTTGTGCAATCGATTACAATATAAAATATCATGACAAAATACAGCTCTAGATACGCTTCTAATCCGCAAGCGGTAAAACAATATGATACCAAACAATTAAGAGATGAATTCTTGATAGACAACCTCATGGAGGAGGGAGAAATCATATTAACCTATTCTCATTACGATCGTTACATTGCGGGTTCTGCTGTTCCCACTATTCCGTTAAAACTTGAAACCATAGACCCACTAAAAGCCAATTATTTCTTAGAACGCCGAGAAATGGGAATTATCAATGTGGGTGCGAACGGAACAATTGTAATAGACGGTATAAGCTATGAATTAGGTTTCAAAGACGCCCTTTACATTGGCAGTGGAAACAAAGATATCCTCTTCAAAAGTGAAGACCCCAAGAATCCTGCTAAATTTTATATCAATTCAGCACCTGCACATACGAGTTATCCCACGAAAAAAGTGAGTTTGGCAGAAGCCAATAAACTTGAATTAGGCAGCATGGAAACAGCCAATCACCGTACCGTAAACCAAATGATCATTGGTAGTGTGGTAACTACCTGTCAGCTACAAATGGGAATGACTGAATTAAGACCTGGAAGTGTTTGGAATACTATGCCAGCACACGTACACGACCGCCGAATGGAAGTCTATTTTTATTTGGATATTCCAGAAAACCAAGCCGTTTGCCATTTTATGGGAGAACCACAAGAAACAAGACATCTTTGGATGCAAAACCATCAAGCTGTGATTTCTCCACCTTGGTCCATTCATTCGGGTTCAGGAACAAGCAATTACTCCTTCATTTGGGGAATGGCTGGCGAAAATTTGGACTATGGCGATATGGATGTTTGCAAAATCACCGATTTAAGATAAATACTAACTTATTAAATAAAAATATATGTCAATCAACCTTTTTGATTTAACTGGAAAAACCGCATTGGTTACTGGAGGTGTTCACGGATTAGGAATGGCAATGGCAAAAGGACTAGGACACGCAGGCGCAAAAATCGTGGTAAACGATCGCGCTTCGAGAGAGACGGTAGATCAAGCAGTGGCAGAATACAAATCTGTTGGAATCGATGCATATGGTTACGTTTTTGATGTAACCGATGAAGCAGCCGTAATCGAAAACATTCAAAAAATAGAAGCCGAAGTAGGCCCAATCGATATCTTAATCAACAATGCAGGAATCATCAAAAGAATCCCCATTATTGATATGGAAGTTGCAGATTTTACCGCTGTTGTCAACGTAGACTTGATTAGCCCTTTCATTGTTTCCAAAAATGTAGCCAAAGGAATGATTCAACGTGGAGGTGGAAAAATCATTAACATTTGTTCGATGATGAGTGAATTAGGAAGAGATTCGGTTAGTGCTTATGCTGCAGCAAAAGGAGGTTTGAAAATGTTAACCAAAAATATGGCCACAGAATGGGCTAAATTCAATATTCAAACTAACGGAATTGGTCCAGGCTATTTTGCTACTAGTCAAACTGCACCCATTCGTGTAGATGGTCATCCTTTTAATGAATTCATTATCAGTAGAACCCCTGCCGCTCGTTGGGGTGACCCAGATGATTTGCAAGGTGCTGCCATCTTTTTAGCTTCGAAAGCAAGTGATTTTGTCAATGGGCATATTCTTTATGTAGATGGAGGAATATTGGCCACTATTGGAAAACCTTCCAACGAATAATAACTTTTAATCCTGTCGTATGAGCACCACATTTATACACGATAATTTTTTATTAGAAAATAAATATGCTGAGGAATTATACCATAATTATTCCAAAAATCAGCCTATCATTGACTACCATAATCACTTAAATCCACAATTTATTGCCGAGGATAAAATTTTCGACAACATTACCAACGTTTGGATAAATGGTGATCACTACAAATGGCGCGCGATGCGTACGTTAGGTATAAATGAGCAATTCATTACTGGTAACGGATCAGACAAAGAGAAATTTTTAAACTGGGCCAAAACTGTTCCTTATACTATGCGTAATCCTTTGTATCATTGGACACATTTGGAATTAGCACGCTATTTTGACATTTATGATTTGCTCAACGAAAAGTCGGCAGAGAAAATATATGAAGAAGCTTCGGCAAAAATAAATTCAGCTGCTTATAGTACCCGCAACTTACTTCAAAAAGTTAATGCGGAACTGGTTTGTACTACCGAAGATCCTACCGATAGTTTGGAGTTTCATCAAAAATTAAATCAAAATCCTTTTCCAACGAAAATGAGCACGGCTTTTAGACCCGACAAAGCCATTTTAATTTCGAACGACGGATACAATGATTACCTTGATACTTTGGGGAATGTGGCCGAAATAGTGATCAACACCTATACCGATTTATGTGATGCTTTGAGAAAAAGAATTACTTTCTTTCATCAAAACGGTTGTCGTTTGAGCGATCACGGATTGGATCAGATTTATTTTGAAAACTTTACAGCATCCGAAATAGACTCAATTTTCAAAAAGAAAAGAGAAAACCAAAGCATTACTTCAGAAGAAGCGTTAAAATTCCAAAGTGCGGTATTGTTATTTTTATCCGAAACCTATCACGAATTGGGTTGGGTACAGCAATTTCACTTAGGCGCTTTGCGTAACAATAATGCGCGTATGCACCGAATTTTAGGCCCAGATACAGGATGGGATTCTATTGGAGATTATCCACAGGCTCAAAAATTATCTTCATTTTTAAATGCCTTAGATAGCAAAGATAAACTTAGCAAAACCATCATTTACAACTTAAATCCAGCTGATAATGAGGTAATGGCTACAATGATTGGTAACTTTAATGATGGAAGTGTAAAAGGAAAAGTTCAGTTTGGATCGGGATGGTGGTTTTTGGATCAAAAAGACGGAATGACCAAGCAACTGAATGCCCTTTCTAATATGGGACTCATTAGCTGTTTCATCGGAATGCTAACTGATTCCAGAAGCTTCTTATCATTCCCAAGACACGAATATTTTAGACGTATTCTTTGCAATCTTTTAGGAGACGAAATCAAAAGAGGAGAATTACCAAACGATATGGAATGGATTGGCAAAATGGTAGCCGATATTTCTTATCACAATGCAAAAGAATATTTTAAATTTTAAATAAAAAACAACCGTAAAGCTCGCAGTAAAAAATAATATTATGAGTAAAGTAGTAGCATTCGGAGAAATTATGTTGCGCCTTTCGACGGAAAGACATTTGCGTTTTGCTCAAGCAAAAACATTGGAAGCTTGCTATGGTGGAGGTGAATTTAACGTCGCCGTTTCTCTTGCCAATTATGGCATTGCTTCAGAATTTGTCACAAGAGTTCCCAACAACGAAATTGGAGCTTGTGCGGTTCAAGAAATGCGCAAAATGAATGTAGGTTCACAACACGTGGTTTTGGGCGGAGAGCGTTTGGGAATTTACTTTCTTGAAACGGGAGCTGGAGTGCGTGGCAGTAATGTGGTCTACGATCGTGCACACAGTGCAATGTCTACACTAGAAAAAGGTACTATTGACTGGAAAAAAGCGCTGGAAGGTGCTACTTGGTTTCACTGGAGTGGCATCACTCCTGCTCTGTCAGAAAATGCTGCAGAGGCTTGTCTAGAAGCGATTCAAGCCGCTTCCGAACTAGGCCTTACGATTTCCTGTGACTTAAATTACCGCTCAAAATTGTGGCAGTACGGGAAAAATCCAAGTGAAGTGATGCCTGAATTACTAAAGTATTGTCACGTTATCTTAGGCGATATTGATACTGCTTTTTTTATGCTCGGAAAACCAAAAGTAGCACCCGATTATAACGCTATTGACCAACTCCCAAAATGGTATAATGAATTACTAGATTATATTCCGAATTTAAAAGTAGCTGCTACCACCCTACGCTGCTCTGTGAATGCCTCACATCAGCGCATCGGCGGACTTTTGTTTGATGGCAAAAAAATATATCAAGCAGCAGTAAGAGAGGTCACTCCAGTAATTGACCGCGTAGGTAGCGGAGATGCTTTTATGGGAGGTTTGATTTATGGACTACTACAGTATCCAAACGATTATCAAAAAACGATAGCATTTGCAACGGCAGCTTGTTGCTTGAAACACACTATTGCTGGCGATTATAATTTAGCAACTTTAAAAGAAGTAGAAAACAGTTTAGATGGCGATTCTTCGGGATTGGTATCACGATAAAACAATAAAATTATGGCAAAATACACAAGAATCGAAGTAGCTACCGTAATGAAAGAAACAGGAATGATTCCTTTATTCTATCACGGAGATGTGGCACTTGGCAAAGAGGTACTCAAAGCCTGTTATGATGGAGGCGCTCGTTTGATGGAATTTACCAGCAGAGGCGATTTTGCCTTCGAAATTTTTGGAGCACTCAACAAATATGCGTTGGCGGAATTGCCCGGAATGATTTTGGGCGTAGGCTCGGTAACGGATGCTGCTGCCGCCTCGTTGTATATGCAATTGGGAGCTAATTTTATAGTAACTCCTGTATTGAGAGAAGATATTGCCCTAGTTTGTAACCGCCGAAAAGTACTTTGGTCACCCGGTTGTGGCTCGCTTACTGAAATTGCCAAAGCCGAAGAATTGGGTTGCGAAATTGTAAAATTATTTCCGGGTGATATTTACGGTCCTCAATTCATAAAAGGCATAAAAGGTCCTTGTCCTTGGACGAGTATTATGCCAACGGGAGGCGTTTCAACTTCGGAAGACAATTTGAAAAGTTGGTTCGATGCTGGCGCAACATGTGTTGGAATAGGTTCTCAATTGATTTCAAATGAAATACTAATCAACAAAGATTTTGATGGTTTACGAGAAAAAGTAAAACAAACACTGGAAATCATCAAAGCCATAAGAGCCTAACGAACCCATTAAAAGTAAAGCATTTTGGAAAATAATTTTTCGTTAGCAGAAAAAGTCATTGTAATTACTGGAGCGACAGGAGTAATTGGAGAGGCATTCGTAAATAGTGTGAGTAAAGCTGGTGGAGCTGTGGGGATTTTAGGTAGAAATGAAGCGGTTGCCAACGAAAGAGCTAATGCCATTATTGCTGCTGGCGGGAAAGCAATTCCGCTAATCGCAGACGTAACGAACGAACAACAACTGCTTGCTGCGAAAGAAAAAATGCTGCAACATTTTGGCAAAATTGACGGACTCGTTAATGCCGCAGGAGGAAATCAGCCAAAAGCAATTATTCAGCCTGATCAAGATATTTTCAAACTGGATATTCCGGCTTTGGAACAAGTAATGCAGCTCAATATGTTGGGAACGATTTTACCAACTCAAGTCTTTGGCGAAGCTATAAAAGAAACGGGTTCAGGAAGTATTGTCAACATTTCGTCTGTAACGGCTCATTTGGCGGTGTCAAAAGTGCTTGGTTATAGTTTGGCAAAAGCCGCAATTGACTGTTACACCCAATGGTTTGCCCTAGAATTGGCCAAACGATACGGCGATGCTATCCGAATGAACGCGATTGTGCCCGGATTTGTGCTAACCGAACAAAATAAAAGTTTGCTCACCAATGAAGATGGAAGCTGGACCGAAAGAGGAAACTTAATTATCAATAAGACTCCGTTTCATCGTTTTGGGACGCCCAACGAACTCGAAGGAGCTTTGATTTGGTTGCTTAGCGATGCTTCCAAATTTGTGACTGGAACGAGAATTACAGTAGATGGAGGATTTGCAATGTTCAGCGGTGTCTAAAAGAACGAAAAAGAAATATTTATTTTATATATCTAGAAATGAAAAAATTAAATAGCGAAAACATAGGATTAACCGAAAGAAATCCGATAAAAATAGTACAATTTGGCGAAGGAAATTTTCTTAGAGCCTTTGTAGATTATGCGTTTCAGGAGCTGAATGATACCGTAAATTTTGATGCGGGCATAGCCGTTGTACAACCCATAGAAAATGGGATGGTTCATTTGCTAAACGAACAAGATGGGCTTTATACCCTGTTTATGAAAGGATTGAGCAAAGGCCAAGAAATCCAAGAAAAAAAACTAATTACCAATTTGGTAAAAGGAATCAATCCTTACAAAGAATACGAAAGCTATTTGGCTTTGGCCAAAGAAGAAGCCTTAGCATTTATCATATCGAATACGACAGAATCGGGCATTGCTTATGATGCTAACGATACCTTAGCAATGCAACCGCCCAATTCTTATCCTGCCAAAGTAACCGCACTTTTGTATGAAAGATTTAAACATTTTAAAGGTGATACTACCAAAGGGTTGACGATTATTCCTTGTGAATTGATTAATAATAATGCCGATACTTTAAAAGAAATCATTTTAAAATATTGTTCGGATTGGCAATTGGAAGAAGCTTTTGCTTCTTGGATTTTGAACAGCAACTGTTTCCACAATACCTTGGTAGACCGCATTGTTCCTGGATATCCAAGAGCCGAAATAGAAGCCTACAACCAACAACTCGACTACAGTGACAATCTTATCGTAACCGCCGAAACTTTTTTCCTTTGGGTAATCGAAGGAGACGAAACGCTGAAACAAAAACTACCGTTTGATAAAACCAAACTCGATGTAAAGATTGTAGCCGATATGCAACCATACCGCACAAGAAAAGTACGAATCTTGAATGGTGCTCATACCGCGATGGTTCCGTTTTCGCTGCTATATGGAAACGAAACCGTAAAAGAAACGGTAGACAATACTTTTACAGGAAGCTTCGTCCATAAAGCCATTTTTGAAGAGATTAACGAAACCATCGCGATGGACAAGAACGAGTTGGATGAATTTGCCGATGAGATTTTGGACCGTTTTAGAAATCCATTTATCAAACACAATTTGTCTAGCATAGCGCTGAACTCTATTTCAAAATTTAAAGTGAGAGTACTACCGAGCTTGTTAGGATATGTCGCTAAATATGGCAAAATCCCTACTCATCTCACTTTTTCATTGGCGTGTTTGATTTTGTTTTATAAAGGAACTTGGAAAGGAAAGCTTTTGCCAGTAGATGATAGTTCTGACATTACTGATGCATTTGCTGAAATTTGGAAATCAAGCACTACGGAAGAAGTGGTACAAAAAACATTGGCAAACGTAGCGTTTTGGGACGAAGATTTAACAGCTGTGAGTGGTTTACAAGAGGCTCTAGTTCATGCAATCGAAGAAATAAACAGCAACGGAATTGAAGTAGGTTTTGAAAATTTTAGCAAACAATAGTACGCTTTTTATATCATTTTTATTGCCTAGGGTTTAAACCCTAGGCAATAAAAAAACATAGCAATCAGATATTTTGTAGCAACCAATTGGACTGAAGTCCAGCCTTACAAAATAAATCGAGTCTAAGACTCTTATTAAAACGAAAGTTCCGTAGGAACGAAACATTTTGTAGCAACCAACTGGACTGAAGTCCAACCTTACAAAATGAATCGAGTCTACGACTCTTATTAAAACGAAAATTCCGTTGGAACGGAAAATTTTGTAGCAACCAACTGGACTGAAGTCCAGCCTTACAAAATGAATCGAGTCTACGACTCTTATTAAAACAAAAGTTCCGTAGGAACAAAACATTTTGTAGCAACGGATTTTAATCCGTTGAATAAAATAAACAACAAAACGTTCTTTATAGCAGGAATTGCGTGAGGGATAGTAGTGGAGCTCTTTTTGTAGGCTGGCTTTTTTGCCAGGTTACAAAAAAGCGGGAACGGATAGCCCGACCCGACCTTTTTCGGGAGGGGCACGCCCAAAAATCTTTGAAACGTTAGTGTTTTGGGAGATGGTTTAGAAAAATAATAGCAACATTTTATACTTGATTAAAATGCAAAAGAAATTAATAAAAGTAAATCCAACAGACAATGTAGCTGTTGCCTTAGTGAATCTTAGCGCCGGTGAGGTACTTTCGTTTGAAAACGAAACCATCACTATCGAAACGGATGTAAAAATGAAGCACAAGATTGCGTTGCAACCTCTAGAAGCTGGAGACCGCATCATTATGTATGGTGTTTTGGTAGGGAAAGCGAGTGGGAGAATAGCAAAAGGAGGGCTTTTGTCTACTGCCAATGTGAAGCACGAAAGTGATAAAGTTACTGGAAAAACAGAGTCTATTGGATGGACGGTACCTAATATTGAAAAATGGAAAGACCGAACGTTTATGGGCTATCACAGAGAAGATGGACAAGTAGGAACTGAAAATGTGTGGCTGTTTTTTCCGCTAGTATTTTGTGAAAACAGAAATATCGAAATCTTAAAAGATATTTTTGAAAAAGAGTTGATGAAACCCAAAGAAAATGATTATCAACTTTTGTTGCGTTCGTTAGTGAAATCAGAAACGGGCGGCGCTGGCAATGAAGCCGCATCTAACGAGGCTAATTTATTCAACAATATCGAGGTAAAATTCATCACACACCAAGGCGGTTGTGGCGGAATTCGTCAGGATTCGCACAGCTTAGCCAAATTATTAGCGGGCTATGTGAACAATCCTAATGTGGCTGGCGCTACGGTGTTGAGTTTGGGTTGTCAGAATCTTCAAATTCAGATTTTCAAAGATGCTTTGGATGCTATTAATCCGAACAGCAAAAAACCGGTGTTGATTTACGACCAACAATCGATTGGAACCATTGAAGCGATGTTAAGTAGCGTGGTGAAAGACACCTTTGATGCCATAAAAGAAGCTAATAAAATTCAGCGAACTCCAGCGCCTTTGTCTAAGCTAAAAATTGGTTTGGAGTGTGGTGGCTCGGATGGTTTTTCAGGTATTTCGGCCAATCCAACTCTGGGAGTATTGTCTGATAATTTAGTGGCTTTGGGCGGAACTACAATTCTTTCGGAGTTTCCAGAATTGTGTGGGGTTGAGCAAGAATTAGTAAACAGATGTATTGATGATAAAGACGGAAAACGCTTTTTAGAATTGATGCAATGGTACGAAAAAACTGTAGTAGATGCTGGTTCTGGATTTGATATGAATCCTTCGCCAGGGAACATCAAAGACGGTTTGATTACCGATGCGATGAAATCTGCTGGAGCAGCAAAAAAAGGAGGAACTTCTCCAATTGTGGGGGTTTATGATTATGGAGAATACATTAATGAGTCAGGCTTTACTTTGCTTTGCACTCCTGGAAACGACGTAGAATGTACTACAGCTATGGTGGGCTCTGGAGCCAATATGGTGTTGTTCACAACAGGATTAGGAACACCAACAGGGAATCCGATTGCGCCCGTAGTAAAAATTTCATCGAATACTGAATTGGCTAACAAAATGTCGGATATTATAGATATTGACACAGGTGGTATCATTAAAGGAGAAAAAACAATAGACGAAATGGCCGATGAAATGTTGGATTTCATCATTGATGTCGCCAGCGGAACCATTAAAACCAAAGCTGCTATACTGAATCAGAATGATTTTATTCCTTGGAAAAGAGGCGTTTCTCTATAATAATATGTGGTTGATAAATAGCAACTTTATAATATTAAAAGGTCATTAGACTTTTTACCACATTAGTTTTAGGATTTTTTATTTGTTTTAAAAAAAAAGCTGTTGGAGTTTATTTTCAACAGCTTTTTTGATGGTATGAAGTCTTTTGTGGGTTAATCGGTTATGGTAATTGTTTAACTGATTTAAACATTGCGTTCCTTGCGTAATCCTTTGCGGACTTTGTGGTTAAATTTTTGCCACGGATTTAACGGATGAAACGGATTCATAGTGAATGTTGGGCGGTTAAACCTTGCGTTCCTTGCGTAAAACCTTGCGAGCTTTGCGGTTAAATTTTTGCCAAGGATTTCACGGATGAAACGGATTCATAGCGAAACGTTAGGTATTTAAACTTTGCGTTCCTTGCGTAAAACCTTGCGGACTTTGCTGTTAAATTTTCACCACGGATATGACTGATGAAACGGATTCATAGCGAATGTTTGGCGGTTAAACCTTGCGTTCCTTGCATAAACCCTTACGAGCTTTGCGGTTAAAATTTTAAGTAGCTATGTTCCCCCTTTTGGGGGTTAGGGGGCATTTACCTAGTCGAAGATTTTCTGATTTGTAATTCGGGTTTGAGGACGACTTTCTTTTCTATTTTTATGTTGTCGGTATTGCTAATTTGTTCCAAAAATACTTTGGCAGCCATTCGTCCCATCTCAAGTGGGGACTGGTCTACTGAAGAAATAGACAACTCTAAAAAACGAGTAAAAGGCTCATTACCAAAACCAAAAACACAGAAATCTTCCGGGATTTTGATGCCGTTTTCTTTTAATTCTTGGATGGCACCCAAGGCCGCAAAATCACTCGAAGAAAAAATAGCATTCGGAGGATTTGGCAGGCTCAACAGTTTCGTTACTGCATTGCGACCAGCATCAACGTTACTTTTGGTTTGAATCACATAGTCGGGATTCCATTCTAAACCAAAATCTTTGAGCGCTTGTTCGTATCCTTTGAACCTGTTTTCATAAATCTCTAAAGAGCGATCACCCGAAAAATGCGCAATTCGGGTGCACCCCGCGTCAATCAAATTTTTGGTGGCCAAATAGCCACCTTCAAAGTCATCGATGGTCACCGAACTCACACCATCCATTTTTTTCTTTCTATCGAAAAAGATGAGTGGTACATTCTTATCTACTACGTGTTTTATAACAGGATCGTTTTCTTTGGACATATTAGAAATAGACATCAAAATACCGTCAACCTGAGCATTCATCAAGGTTGTAATATTTTCAATTTCTCTTTTTTCGTCTTCGTGCGTTTGACAAATAATGACATGATAGCCTTCTGGATGCAGCTCTTCTTCTATACCCCGAATAACAGATGAAAAAAAGTTCACGTCAATACGAGGAACAATTACTCCAACATTATTGCTTTTTCCGCTGCGAAGCGACTGTGCTAATCTATTTTGCTTATAATTCATTTTAGCGGCGGTTTCCAATACTAATTTTCGGGTTGCCTCGCTAATTTTTGGATTATTGTTCAAAGCTCTAGAAACCGTTGCAGCGGTGATATCTAGCTTTTTAGCAATATCATAAATTGTTGTTTTTTGGTCCATAAATTGGATGAATTGTGAAATAGTTCTTCGGTAAATCTACTAAAAAAAATACATTTAGCTATTCTTTTGTTATCGATTGCATAAAAAAATATTTTTTCTCCTATTTTGCGCTGGTTTTTTAATTTTTGAGTATTGAAAAAGCAGGATAAATTCCAATTCATTAAGAATATGATAAAAATTAATCGCTTTTTTTTTACTACCCGTTTTTTTAGAGCATTTTTTTGTTTATATAAAAAAAAATATTAGATTTGTGTAATCGATTACATAATTGATATTCTTCCTTTTCTATAGAATTGAATAGCATAACCAAAATTAATATGAAACTCAACCATTCCATCGTTACTCTTTTCACGCTGACCATTATTTTTTCTTTTTCTTTTCTAGCTAAAGCACAAACTACTAAAACAAATACAGATAAAGTATGGGTCCAGATGAATAAGGTAATTGCCTCAATCAAACCAACTCAATTCAAAAACAAAGTATATAATATTTTAGATTTTGGAGCTAAAGCCGACGGAACCTTCAACTGCACCGAGGCTTTCAAAAAAGCTATAGTTGCATGTGCAAAAAACGGTGGTGGAAAAGTACTTGTACCTAACGGAAAATTTTTTACTGGTCCCATTCATTTAGAAAGCTATGTCAATTTACACTTAGATGACCAAGCAGAAATCTTATTTAGTACCAATACAAACGATTACTATCCGCTAGTACATACTTCATTTGAAGCAACCGAATTAATGAATTACTCCCCACTTATTTATGCCTACAAAAAAACAAATATAGCCGTTACTGGCAAAGGTACCCTAAACGGTCAAGCCTCAAACGACAATTGGTGGTCTTGGTGCGGTAAAGATGAATACGGATGGAAACAGGGAATGCCTAGTCAGAATGATCCTCTCAATCGATTTCGTTTAGTAGATATGGCCGAAAAAAATATCCCAGTAAAAGAAAGAGTTTTTGGTAACAATGGGTACTTAAGACCAAACTTTATTCAGTTTTTTGAATGTAAAAACACCTTGATTCAAGATGTAACCATCACCAATGCTCCGTTTTGGATCATCCATCCTATCAAATCTACCAATGTTGTGGTTGATGGTGTAACCGTAAGAAGTCATGGACCAAACAATGATGGCTGCGATCCAGAATATTCGAAAAATGTTTGGATTAAAAACTGCATTTTTGACACTGGAGACGATTGTATTGCCATCAAAGCAGGAAGAGATGCTGATGGTAGAAGAGTAGGCATAAAAAGCGAAAACATCATCGTTCAGAATTGTAAAATGTATGACGGTCATGGTGGAGTTACTATTGGAAGTGAAATATCTGCAGGAGTGAGTAACGTATATGTAGAAAACTGTTTGATGGATAGTCCCAATTTAGACCGAGCCATCCGAATAAAAACGAATGCAAAACGAGGCGGTTTAATCGAAAACATTCATGTGAGAAACCTCCAAGTAGGTCAAGTTAAAGAGGCTGTACTAAGAGTGGATATGTTTTACTCTGTATATAAAGGAGACAATGAAGGCCCATTTATTCCAAGAGTAGAAAATATCACCTTAGAAAATGTACAAGTAAAAGATGGAGGAAAATATGGCATCCTAGCCAAAGGATACGCAACATCTCCTGTGAAAAATATTCTATTCAAGAATGTTACCATAGACAAAGTAGACAAAACATTTCAATTAGAGCATGTTGAAAACCTTCGCTTTATCGATACCAAAATCAATGGTGAAGTCATCAAGGAAAACCACAAACAATAAACCACAAACTATTAAGAAATAAATTATGAATTTAAACCACTTTTCAAGTAAAAAAATACATCCTTATGGATTGTTACCCTTGTTACTCTGTTTGTTCATGAGTATACAAAGTTTTGCTCAAAGCACTACTATCAAGGGGGTTGTAACCGACAATACTGGTTTACCAATTCCTGGAGCCAATGTCATTGAAAAAGGAACTACTAACTCCAGTTCTAGTGATTTTGATGGAAAATACGCTATCAAAGTATCAAGTCCAAATGCTGTTTTAATCATCACTTACATTGGATTCGAGAAAAAAGAAGTAAAAGTAAATGGAAGCACCATTAATATTTCTTTAAAATCAGAAGAACAAACCTTAAAAGAAGTTATTGTTATTGGATACGGTACTTCTAAAAAATCTGATTTAACGGGTTCTGTTTCTTCAATTTCAGGTGCTGATTTGAAAAAACAACCAATTGCTAACGTTGCCGAAACATTAACTGGACGAATTGCAGGGGTACAAATTACCTCCTCGGAAGGTTCTCCAGATGCCGATATCAAAATCAGAATTCGTGGAGGAGGCTCATTAACTCAAGACAGTTCTCCACTTGTCATTGTAGATGGCTTCCCAGTAAATAGCATCAACGACGTTTCTCCTTCCGACATCGATAATATTTCTATTCTAAAAGACGCATCCTCGACTGCCATTTATGGTTCGAGAGGTGCCAATGGTGTAGTGATTATCACCACTAAAAAAGGAAAAAACGGAAAATTAACCGTTAACTACAATACCTTTTATGGCGTAAAAAGCTTAGCCAACAAAATAGACGTCCTAAAGCCAGAAGATTTCGTAAAACTTCAATACGAATATGCTTTATTAGATAACGATATTCCCTCCTATGAGAAATATTTTGGGCAATGGCAAGATTACGACCAATACCTCGGCATGAAAGGTAACGATTGGCAAGAGCAAATCTATGGTCGATTAGGTGAAGTAAAAAGTCATGATTTAGGTATTCGCGGAGGATCGGATAAAGTGAATTTCAATTTTAACTACGCTCGTTTTGACGAAAAAGCCATTATGGTTGGTTCTAATTTCAATAGAAATAACGTTTCGTTAGGTTTGAACAACAAAGCCAGTGACAAAATTGACCTTTCATTTACGCTACGTTATTCAGATACTGAAATTAACGGTGGAGGGGTAAATGAACAAAGAGAAGTTTCAGCTGCTGATGCAAGATTACGTCATAGTGTGGGCTACTCTCCTATTCCTCTTCCAGGATTAACAACAGATGATACCGATGAGGCTTTGTCGAGTTATTTGGTGAATCCTTTTGTTTCTGTGGCTGATAATGACCGTAAACAAGAGAGAACCAATTATAATATGCTAGGAAGTTTTGGTTGGAAAATCATTCCAGATCTTCAATTCAAATCTGATTTTGGTTTAGACAATTACACCTATTCTGACAATCGTTTCTATGGCCGCTCAACCTATTATGTAAACAATATTCCTGCAGCCGAAAATCAAGGTTTACCTTCTATCATAATCAGCGAACGCAAGGATACTCGATTTAGAAATGCAAATACCTTAAATTATGATTTCAAAAACATCCTAAGTGAAAATCACAAATTGAAAATACTAGTTGGAGAAGAAATGATCGATTCTCGTTCGAATCAAATTGCCAGTACTATTCATGGTTTTCCAAAGTTTTTTGATTTTACTAGTGCTCAAAACCTTTCCTCACAAGGAAAACCTCAATCCGTTATTAATTTTTTCAGTCCAGACGACAAACTACTTTCGTTCTTTGGTCGTGTGAACTATGATTATAAAAACCGTTATTTGTTTACTGCAACGTATCGTGCAGATGGGTCTAGTAAATTCCTTGGCGACAATCGTTGGGGTTATTTCCCAGCAGCAGCAGTTGCTTGGAAAATCTCGGAAGAGAACTTTTTAAAAGATGTAAACTGGTTAAATGCTCTTAAAGTAAGACTAAGCTATGGTGAAGCCGGAAATAACAATATTCCAACAGGACAAACTGTTCAAAATTTTGAATCTTCAAACTCTGCATGGATCAACAATGTAACTAGCTATTGGTCTGCTTCAAAAATCCTTGCTAATCCTGATTTAAAATGGGAAACTACCGTTACTCAAAACGTGGGGCTTGATTATGAATTATTCAGTGGAAAATTAAGCGGAACGGTTGAAATGTACAAAAACATTACCAAAGATCTTTTAATCCGCTTTCCCGTTCCTGGTACTGGCTATGATTTTCAATACCGAAATATGGGTGAAACACAAAACACAGGTATTGAAGCTTCACTTAACGTAATTGCACTTGAGAGACAAAACTATGGTTTGAATTTTTCATTTAATATAGGAATCAACAAAAACCGCATCAATTCCCTTGGGGTGATGCAAAACTTTGGTGAAGCAACCAACTGGGCATCTACTGCCATAGGAAATGATTTCGTTGTAAACGTAGGTCAACCTATCGGACAAATGTACGGTTACAAAAGCGATGGCCGTTATGAAGTTTCCGATTTTGATTTTAATGGAACTAGTTATACTTTAAAAACAGGTATTGCTAATAGTTCTAATGTGGTAGGAACTGTGGTTCCAGGAAGTATGAAACTAAAAGATATTGATGGTGATGGTATTGTAAATGCAAAAGACTTAACTATCATTGGTGACGCCAATCCAAAGCATACAGGCGGTATGGTTATCAACGCCAATGCTTATGGCTTTGACCTTTCGGCTGCCTTCAACTGGAGTTACGGAAATGATATTTACAATGCCAATAAAATTGAATTTACCACTGCCAATCCAAATGGTCAATACCGCAACTTAAGCTCAGAAATGGCCGATGGTAAAAGATGGACCAATCTTAATGCAGCTGGACAACTTGTAACTGACCCAACAGAATTAGCCGCATTGAATGCGAACACAACACTATGGTCACCTATGATGTCTAGGTTTGTATTGAGCGACTGGGCTATAGAGGACGGTTCTTTCTTGAGATTAAACACTCTTTCTTTAGGATACACACTTCCTCAAGATGTTACTTCAAAAATTGGAGCAACCAAATTTAGAATCTATGCTACAGCTACCAATGTATTTGTGTGGACCAATTATTCAGGTCTTGATCCTGAAGTTTCAACCAGAAGAAACACCCCTCTTACACCTGGAGTAGATTATTCGCCTTACCCACGAAGCAAGCAAGTGGTTTTTGGTTTAAATCTAAATTTTTAATTTTAATAAGTAGTACAATATGAAAAAGATAGTAATTGCAGGAATAATTATAGCAGGCTTATTTTCTTCTTGTCAGGACATAGGAGATGATTATTTAGAGGCTCCAGCAAAATCAACCTTAGATGAATCAGTGATTTTTTCCAACGCAGGTTTAGCTAAAGGCGCTGTGGATGGAATCAAAATACCTTTTGCAGAAACCAACTCTTATAGAGGACGTTTTTTGCCTTGGTACGGATTGAATACAGACACCGAATGGTACAACACCTCGCAAACTGCTGGTGACAATGCCGATTTATGTGTGTACGATACCAAACCCACCAATACCCAAATGAATACAACCAACAATGCTTGGGCGATGATGTATTCTGGGATAGAAAGAGCAAATATTTGCATTCGAGGATTGAGAAATTTTGGTAAACCAGAACCAGGAACTGATTTAGGCTATCTTCTAGGAGAATCTTTAACGCTAAGAGCGATTTATTATGCTGATTTGCTAAAAACTTGGGGAGACGTTCCAGCTCGTTTTGAACCAATCAACTCTCAAACGATTTATCTGGCCAAAACCAATCGTGATGAAATCTACAAACAACTAATAAAAGATTTAGAAGAAGCAGCTACTTTAGTGCCTTGGCCGAATCAAAGCCCTAATACCACTACTGTAGAAAGAGTAAACAAAGCTTTTGTAAAAGGACTTAGAGCTAGATTAGCTCTTGCTGCAAGCGGCTTTCAACAATACCCTGACGGAATTAGAAGAAGTAAGGATGCTGAACTTTCTGTAGAGAAAATGTACAAACTGGCTTTAGATGAATGCCGTTCAGTAATTAGTAGTGGCTCGGCACGTTTGGAGTCATCTTTCGAAACCTTGTGGAGAAACTACAATCAAGAAAACATTACCGCTGGTGGTGAATCGCTTTGGGAACTTCCTTTTGCAGATGGTAGAGGGAGAATGTTGTTTACCTTCGCCGTTAGACATGCTACCAATAATCAATTTCATGCCAATGGAAGCAATCGCGGTGGAGCTGCAGGACCACTTCCTCATGTTTTTTATGACTATGACCAAGCCGATAGCAGAAGAAATGTTACTTGTGTTCCCTACAGATATGGTGCAGCCGTAAACGGAATTGCTAAACAAGAATTAGGAGCGTTAGACACTTGGTATTTTGGAAAATACCGTTACGAATGGATGAAACGCTTTGTTACTTCTACCAACGATGATGGCGTAAACAAAATGTACATGCGCTATGCCGAAATACTTTTAATGGCTGCCGAAACCGCTAACGAATTAGAAGGACCTGCAGCAGCAGCACCCTATTTAAAAGAAATTCGTAGAAGAGCCTTTGCACCAGCATTACATGGCCAAAAAGTAGACAGTTATGTAAATGCACTCAACTCAAAAACTACCATGTTCAATGCTATTGTAGAAGAACATAAATTTGAATTTACTGGCGAAATGGAACGCAAACAAGCATTAATTCGCTGGAATTTACTAAAAACAAAGTTAGACGAAGCAAAAGTAAAAATGGCTAACCTAAAAGCCCGTGCTGGAGAATATGCTGATGTACCTAGTACCTTATATTTTAAACTTGGGACAGACAATGTGACTCTAACTATTTATGGGTTAAACAGAGGCGAAGTAACAAATCCTGGAGCAGACTATACCTCATTTGCTTGGAACAAACTTGACGACGTAAAACTTAACTCTTTGTACAAAGCAGGTGTTAATCCAGATAACCGACAATTTTGGCCAATATGGCAAGTGTTTATCGATGGAAGCAATGGCAAATTGACCAATGATTATGGTTATTAGTCTTCTAAAAAGTAAAATAATAATTTAAGCTATCAATGACCATGAAAACAAAACATATCCTAAAAGGCTTACTATCATTCTTCTTTATAGCCTTAATAGCAAGCAGTTGCGAAAACTATAACGAAGAATTAATTGACAGTTTAATAACCGATAGAGCCTTTTCTCCCATTGGACTAACAGCCAAGGTAAAAAATCAAACAACAGTAGAACTTAACTGGACAACCAGCGAAGCAATCGACTATTATGTTGTGGAATTTAGTGCCGATGATACCGAATTCAAAACCATTTTCAAAACAGTCAAAGTAACTGCCAAAGAACTTCCTGTTCAAGTAGCACTTGAAGGAGAAACCACCTACTCCATAAGAGTAAAAGGAATTAGCGCAACAGGACTTGACGATTCAAAATGGTCCGTAATTACAGCCAAAACATTATCTGAACAATTATTTTTAGCCATAATTGAATCCGAAATTGAAGCTAAACAAGCTACTTTAAGATGGGTGGCTAATAGTAATGTAACTCATATTACCTTAAATCCTGGAGCAATACAACGCGACTTAACAGTAGAAGAAAAAACAAAAGGAATAGCAATAATCACTGGTTTGACCGGTGAAACACAATACACTGCTGAGTTATTCAACAACACAAAAAAAAGAGGAAACACGACGTTCAAAACAGGAATTGATATCGGAAATGGAATACTTATTAAGCCCGAAGACAATTTAAATGATAAAATAACCAATGCGGCTTCAGGTGCGATTCTTGTTTTGGCTCCTGGAGACTACAAAGCTTTCTCGGGTACAATCACAATCAACAAACCTATTACAATCAGAGGCTTATATAGTTACAACAAACCCTTATTACATGTGAATTTTCTAGTAACCAGTGGCGCTGCAGACATTACTTTGTTAGACTTAGACATGAATGGTGACAAAACATTAACAGACGCTATTCGCTACAATTCTACAAGTACCACTTATGGGCCATTGGTCATCAGTGGATGCAACATTCATGATTTCGATCGTTCCCTACTAGGAGGTAATGTGGCCAGTTCTAAAGTTCCATCGATTACCATAGACAACTGCATAGTAACCAACATCACAACTAATAGTGGTGATTTTATTGATTTTAGAACTACTCATGTTAGCGATTTAACCATTAAAAACAGTACATTCAACAATTGTGCACCAACTAGAGACTTTATCCGTATTGATGCGGCATCGGGACTTTCTGGCACAGGAATAACTACAAAAGTAAATATTGATAGTTGTACACTATACAATGTATGTAATGCAGCAGGAAATAGAATTCTTTATGTACGCTTTGTGACCAATGTTTTATCAGTTAGCAATACCCTATTTGCACAAACCACAGCTACCTATTCAAATCAAGCGGGAACAACAGTACCCACTTTCTCTAAAAACAATTATTTTAATGCTACAGCACTTTTCTCTGCTGCTGCCTCTCCGATAAAATTTGATAATTCTGGTACGCACACCACCTTAGATCCACAATTTACTAATGCTACTACTGGCGATTTCAAACTTAAAAATCAAAGTTTAATTGATTCCAAAATTGGTGACCCTCGCTGGCGTTAATTCTGTAAATAAATAGCAACTCAAGAACGAGACATACTTTATGATATGTCTCGTTTTTTTTTACCCTATAAAACAAGCACTTAGCACTTCATTTACTTCATCAATTTAGAACCTTAGTAATAGAATTACAATTAAAACAACTATTGTTATCGATTACAATATTTTAAACATACTATCATCTAAATTAGTTTTAAATAAAAAACAATAAAAAAAAATCAGTAAAAAGACAAATAATATATAAATATCATAAAAAATAACATATTTTTTTTTACTACCTGTTTTTTTTATTGCTTTTTTTTGTTTATATCGAAAATAATATTAGTTTTGTGTAATCGATTACATTTAATAATTTATTTTTGAATACATCCAGATACAAAAGCTTTTCAAAAAACCTCAATCGATTTCGAAAAAAAGAAAAGAAATCTCTCCATGTAGAAGAAACCAAAAAAACTAACTATTAACATTTTTAAACTATGAAATTGAACCACTTTTCAAGTAAAAAACTACATCTACTTTGGTTGTTCTCGTTTTTGCTCTGTTTACTCTTAGCAAATGAAACGTATGCGCAAAGTTTGACCACTATCACGGGTAAAATTACCGACAATGCAGGTCTTCCAATCCCTGGAGCAAATATCATTGAAAAAGGCACAAACAATTCCAGCTCAACTGATTTTGATGGAAAATTTGCCATAAAAGTAAGTAGCCTTAATGCTACACTTACCGTAAGCTATGTAGGGCATCAATCAAGAACGGTAAAGGTTACTGGAGAAGTGATGAATATTGCATTACAACCTGAAGAACAAAGTTTAAAAGAAGTTGTAGTAGTAGGATACGGTACGGCCAAGAAAACAGATTTGACTGGCTCTATCAACACCCTTACATCTGCAAAAATAACCGAACGAAATGTAACCAATCCGCTGGAAGCCATTCAAGGAGGTATTGCGGGTGTTCAAGTTACCTCTAATTCAGGTCGTCTAGGTGATGGATTTAATGTAATCATTAGGGGAGCCAACTCCATTAATAAAGATGGCTCCAAACCCCTTTTTATCATTGATGGTGTACCAGCAGATGGAATCGATTTCTTGAACCCTCAAGATATTGCCCGAATGGATGTTTTAAAAGATGCTTCATCAGCAGCCATTTACGGTTCAAGAGGAGCTAGTGGGGTAATTATCGTAACGACCAAAGGTGGTGCCAACGCAAAGTCTGGATTTAATGTCTCTTACGAAACGTCATATGGTAACAAACAAGTAGCACGTTTACCTAAATTTATGAGTGGTGAAAAATGGTGGTTGTATCACCAAGCAGCTTTCTTACCTACTTCGCTTTCAGCAACTATAAGAACATATGCCGATGTAACTCCTACATTATTAAACAATAACGTCGGAGCTAGTGGTTCAAATAATGTACTTTTCCAAAGAGTAGCAAGAAATCAAACCTTCAATTGGACAGATGCCGTACTGAGAGGAGCAATGACACAAAATAATTACTTATCTGTTTCTGGAAGAGCTGATAATGGAGTAGCCTACAATTTGGCTATAGGACAACAAAAAGAAACGGGTAATATCGAAAATGAAAGTATTGACAAATACACTTTCAAAGCGGGACTTACTCATAAAATAAATGATAAATTCTCATTGGGAGTAAATTTGACTATAGCCAAGACAGACGAACAATTGGGTAGTCCAACCGCGATGCAAGAAGCCTTTAGACAAAATCCGTTTACATCGCCATGGGCAATTGATGCCGCTGGAAATGAAATTATCGGCACTTATGCTTTACAACCAGGAACATTGAGATACCCAAACAACACTTTGGCAATCAACAAAACAGGTTCAATAAACCCACTTTTAGAAATTGCTAACTCTAGCGACGAAAGAAATAGTTGGACAACCATAGGAAATTTATTTGCAGAATATAAAGCTAATAGCTGGTTATCGTTCAAATCGACTTTCTCAGCAGGAAAAGTAGAGTCAAAACGTGGAAAAGCATTTGGTGCACAAACTAATATTGGTATCGCTAATAAAAACTTACCTTCTGGCGAAATTGAAAACCTAGATAATTTTAATTTTACTTGGGACAATCAATTCAATATCAATTATACTCTCAAAGAAGATCATGTTTTCAGTTTCTTGGGACTTCAGAGTTTGTATTCTAATGTAACTGAAACTTCTTTTTTATCTTCAAGAGAAAACCCTTTCGATACCGGATATTACAATTTAGGTTCTGGACCGCAATCTACTTATAATGTAGCATCAAATTATTTTAAAAATACTTTGAACTCTTATGCTGCAAGATTGAACTATACCTTCAAAGGACGTTATTTATTGACTGCCACTACAAGATATGATGGCTCTTCAGTTTTGGCTAAAGGTAATAAATGGGCTTCATTTCCCTCTATCGCTGTGGGATGGAAAATCAACGAAGAAGGCTTCATGAAAAACTTAACTTTTATCAGTAACTTCAAACTTAGAGCAAGTATTGGATATACAGGAAACGACAACGTAACACCTTATTCAAGCTTAAGTGTTTTGAAAACTCCAACTTATTATGACTTTAACAATACCTTAGCCAATGGTTACATCCCTGCAAGTTTAGGTAATAGCGAACTTACTTGGGAAAGAACCAGAGAGGTAAACTTTGGGGTTGATTTTGGATTTGCTCAAAACCGAATCTCAGGAAGTGTAGATGTATACGATCGTTTATCTAAAGATTTATTATTCCAACAAGCTCTTCCGTTAGAAATTGGTGTACCTACCATAACATCAAACGTAGGTTCTGTAAGCAACAAAGGAATTGAAGTAGCTTTGACTACCAAAAACATCCAAACAGAAGATATTACTTGGGAAACTAGTTTTACGTTCACCAAAAATGTGAATGAATTAGTTTCAATTTATAATCAGAAAGAAGTTAGTGATGTGGGAAATAATTTGTTTTTAGGAGAAAATATTCACTCTTACTACAACTTTGTTTTTGATGGAATTTGGCAAGAAAGCGATAGAACTTTGGCTGCTACTTACGGACAATTACCTGGAGAAGCACGTGTAAAAGATCTAAATAACGATGGTAAAATTGACGGAAATAACGACCGTGCCATCATAGGTAACTACGATCCTAAATGGACTGGAAGTTTTTCAACTTCTTTAAAAGTAAAACAATTTGATTTCTCATTATCATTGATCACCAATCAAGGAATGACAGTATTTAGTGACTTTCACAACAACTTTGCCGATGTAAACGACAGAGGGCGTCAAAAATTAGATTTAAAAGACTGGTATGTTCCTGCAAATGGTGCGGGGGTACCAGCACAATTCTCTAACACGAACCCACTTCCACGTGCAGCTGGTGTATATTATACCAATAACGATGTTGCTTTTTATAAAGACGCTTCATTTGTAAAAATTCAAAATATAGCTTTTGGATACAGTTTTAATCAAGAATTATTAAACAAGCTAAAAATCAAAAACTTAAGATTGTATGTCAATGTATTGAATCCTTTTGTATTTACAGAATATGAAGGATATGATCCAGAATGGGCAACTGCCTCTCTTGGAGTAAATCGTGTAGCATCAACCACCATTCAAATGGGTGTAAGTTTAAAATTTTAAAGTAAAGTAAAATGAAAAAAGTTATAGTAATTTTAGGTATATTGGTCCTCTCACTTAATTCTTGTTCCTCTTTTATAGAAGAAGATAATCGTTCTTTTGCTGCAGCTGAAGAATATTTTCTAACAACAGCTGGATTTGAATCCTTGGTTAATACCAATTATTCCATGCTAAAAGACATTTACGGAGGAGATCCCTGGCTATTTGAAGCTGGAACTGATATGTATTCTGAAGGAAGAAATATGGAACCAGATGGTTTAAGCAGATACCTCAACCTTAACCCAACTTCACAAGGGGTTGATCAACTGTACAGAACGTGTTATGCTTCGATACAACAAGCCAACAAAGGTTTGTATTATGCTAATTTAACTGCTCAAAGTCCAAATTTAAGTACTCGAATTGGCGAATTAAAATTCTTAAGAGCTAATGCATATTTTTTATTAGTCCAAACCTATGGTGGCGTTCCAATTGTTTTAGAGAGTATTAACACCGCTATTTTGGCCTTTGACAGAAATACTGCAGAAGAAGTGTACACACAAATCTTGAAAGACTTAAATGAGGCTTTACCCGCAGTGAGCACAGGAGCTTATACTGGAAGAGTAAACAGACGTGCAGTTCAAAACTTATTAGCCAAAGTATACTTAACCAAAGGATATGAAAGTTTTGGCACATCGGCTGACTTTACTACTGCTGCCTCTTTAGCAGATCAAGTAATTAATGGACAACAATTGAATGTCTCTTTTGATAATGTAGTTCGTCCTGGAAATGAAATGAATGCCGAAACTATTTTTTCTGTACAATTCTCTGCTGCTACAAACGCAACAGGAGTAGCTACTCTAGGAAACGCTCAAGGCTACTATTTTGGTCCATATCTTGGACCAGCAGCTACTGGCAATCCTTATCCAAACAGAAGTTACACCCTATTGCCTACCGTTTATGCGCTTTCCTTGTATGAAAAAGGAGATAGGAGATGGGAAGGAACCTTCATGACCGAAATTTATTCAAGATATTATGCCTATTATGAAGTAGTAGATAAAACGGCTTTAAAAATCACTGACTTTTATGAACCAAGTTGGTTTACAACAGCGGATAGAGCTGCTTGGAAAACAGCCAATGCTTCTAGATATCAAAATGCAGCAACCTTTAGATACCATGACTGGGGAACCTATTCTTCATCCTCTAATGTAAGTGCTGATTATGCTACCATCCCAGTCCGTAAATTTGATGACCCAACCGCACCTTACGGAACTGCCACCAACAACAGAGTAAGTACTCGTGACTTTATTATTTCTCGTTTGGGAGAAACCTATTTAGTTGCCGCAGAAGCGTATCTTAAAGCTGGTAACACCGTAAATGCTTTGGCAAGATTAAACGAAGTAAGACGTAGAGCTGGTGGTGGAACAGCAGGTGTAATTCCTGTATTGACTTCAATTGATATCAATACCATCCTAGACGAAAGAGCAAGAGAACTACTAGGGGAATATCACAGATGGTTTGATTTGAAACGCACAGGTACTTTGGTGACCAGAACAGTTTTACACAATCCAAAAATTACAAATGCAAGTGTGTTTAATGGACTAAATGGTAACTTAAAAATCCTAAGACCTATTCCACAAACGGTGCTGGATTTAAACAGAAGTACTAATTATCCACAAAACCCTGCTTATTAATCGCATTATTATTATTTTATTGGTTTAAGCTTTTGTTTTAGTAATTAGGAGTTTGGTGTAATCATACCAAACTCCTTTTTTAAGTGAAGATCTAATTATAATTTGATAAAAGAATCAAAAAATAATTAAAAACAAGCCATACAATCATCATCAAGTTGGCAAAAGCTAAGCCCATTAAGCATCGCTGAAAGATAAAATAACACGTATGAAAAACTTTTTTATACTATTCGTTTTTCTTCCCTTCCTTGTAGGAGCACAATCGACTTTCCCAAAGGATACCTCCTACACGATATCGAATACGTATCAAAAAGAAATAAAGAAATTCCCTTTCATTAGCATTGCCAAAACCTTGCACAATGAAAACATAAAATCTGAAAAACAAATAGTTTACCAACAAACAGCAACTCGCGACCTTCATCTTGACTCTTATTTATTTCAATCCAAAAAAAAGCTTCCCGCAATTATTCTGTTACACGGTGGCGGATGGAAATCTGGAGATAAATCTCAGATGGAAAACCTAGCAACTGCAATTGCTGTAAAAGAATACAACTGTTTTGCCATTGAATATCGATTATCCCCAGAAGCCAAATATCCAGCTGGCTACAATGATGTAAAAGAAGCTATCGCTTTCATTATCAAAAATGCAGTGCGTTTCAATAGTGATCCAAATAAAATAGCCATTTTGGGCTGTTCTTCAGGAGGACAAATGGCTGCTTTACTTGGTACCACTTCTCCAAACGAAATACAAGCCATTGTTGATTTAGATGGTATTTTAGCTTTTCATCATCCAGAATCGGAAGAAGGTAAAATCGCAGCAGAATGGTTGGGAGGAACCTATGAAGAAAATTCCAAAAATTGGATAGCAGCCTCAGCACTTACCCATACCAACAAAAACACTCCTCCTATTCTTTTTGTGAATAGCCAATGGAATCGATTTCATGCTGGAAGAGATGATATGATTCGTATTTTAAACCAAAATGAAATTTACAGCGAGATAAAAACTTTCGAAAAATCACCACATTCTTTCTGGTTTTTTAATCCATGGTTCGAAAAAACCGTAACTTTTACAACCCAATTTCTAGATAAAATACTAAAAAAAGAATAAATGAAAACACTACAGCTACTAGCTTGTTTAGCCCTAATGGGTGTCTACCAAGCCAATGCCCAAACTTTGAATAAAAAGGCCAAAACCTACGCTGAAATTTCTGTGAAAGAAGGCGGAAAATGGGAAGGTCGAAAATACATCGGTGGTACCTTCAAAAATGTTCAAAAATTGAAACTAGCACCAGAACATACAGATCATTCCTTTGATATCCGTTACGAAGGTCCAGGCTGGGAAAGCAACAAAATTGGCTACCGATTGTACCTAGATTGGAGAAATGCCATTGACATTTTTGGAAAAAAAACCGAAGCGATTGTTTTGCCGCAAGTCGGACAAGATGGTTTTGACTCCTATCATGAAATGAGTGATTGGGGTGCCGACATCCTTAAAGCAGGAAAAGGAATTGGAATTGGCTCCATAGACCGCTACCTAAACAATCAAAGATTACATTTTTATGAAGTCGATTCTACTCTCGCAAAAGTGGAGAATAAATCCAAATCTTCTGGGGTAAAAATCAATTACTACGGTTGGAAAACAGCGGGAGAAAAAATTGATTTTACCTCTCAGTTAACGATTACTCCAAACCAACGCCACACCCAACATAACATCCAAGCCTCTAAAGCAATTAGTGGTATTTGCACAGGAATTGTAAAACAAAAAAATACGGAAATCTTCAAAAAAGTGAGCCAAAATAAAAAATGGGCTTATCTCGCCACTTATGGCACTCAATCGCTAATTCCGGATCAACTAGGGATGGCCATTTTATATGAAGTTACTAACATAGAATCAGAAGTTGATGCAGAGTTTGATCATCTTTTAGTTTTCAAACCTTCAACCCAAGCCGTAACCTTTTACTTTTTAGGTGCCTGGGAACAAGAAAAAGACGGTATTAAAAGCAAAGAAGCATTTGTAAAATACTTAGATGAAAAACTCAACGAACTCAACAAAAAAGGTAAAATTTAATAAAAATGGCTATCTATAAATGGATCTATTGTTGTTTAGCGTTATTGATTTCTGTCAATAACGAAACTATGGCTCAAAACCAAAGCCCTACAATTGATTCCAAAAAGAGCAATACAATCGCTAGTACTCTCAAATGGTCAGAGCGAATGGCGCTTTCGATAATGAAACGTCATCCCAAAATTTGGCAAATAGACAATAATGAAAAACCCAAATGGGATTACAAAATTGGATTTGTTCTTAGTGCTTTTGAAAAGTTATACCAAAAAAGTCATAATCAAGTCTATCAAAACTACAGTAAAGAATATATAGATTCTTTTATTGATAGTTCGGGAACTATTGCCAACTATAATTCAAAAGAATACAATATTGATTTAATCGAACCTGGAAAATTGCTTTTCAACATTTATAAGGAAACCAAAGAGATTCGCTACCTAAAAGCCTTAACACTTTTGAGAAACCAACTCAAGGAACACCCCAGAACGGCTAGTGGTGGTTTTTGGCACAAACAAATTTATCCCAATCAAATGTGGTTGGATGGTTTGTATATGCAAACTCCTTTTTACACACGTTATACTGTAACTTATGAGAAAGGTGAAAACCTAAATGATATTGCGCTTCAATTCCAACTTGTACAAACGCATTTCATAGATCCAAAAACAGGTCTGTTTTATCATGCTTGGGACGAAAGCAAGCAAATAGCATGGTCAAATCCTGTAACAGGGACTTCGCCAACCGTTTGGTCAAGAGCCATTGGTTGGTATGCTATGGCGTTAGTTGATGTATTAGATTATTTTCCAAAGAAACATCCAAAACATAAAGAATTAGTAGGCAATTTGAACCAATTAATCAAAGGGGTAATCGAATATCAGAACCCTTCTGGCCTGTGGTTCCAAGTAACAGACAAAGCCAATGAAACGGGTAATTTCTTGGAAACTTCTAGTACTTGTATGTTCATTTACACCATAGCAAAAGGAATTAAAAAAGGCTATTTACCATCCAAATATAAAGTTAATGCAACTAAAGCCTTTGATGAAATCATCAAAAAATATTGCAAAGTGGATGATGATGGTGAGCTTCATCTCACTCAAATATGCTCTAATTTTGGTCTTGGGGGAATCCCTTTTAGAGATGGTTCTTATCAATTTTATACAAAATCAAATAACAAAAACGATAGTTCTGCGGGCGTTGGTGCTTTTATGCTATCAGCCCTCGAACTAAATAAATAAAATTACTATTTAAATCATTTCCAATGAAAAAAAACATAAAAAGAAACAAATTGCTATACCTATTACAAGGGTTACTCCTTATTTTGATTGGTAATAATCTCCAAGCTCAAGAAATACCTAAAAAACTAAAATGGTCAGAACGTATGGCCGCTACAGTAATGCTGCAGCACAAAGAATCCTTCATGATCGATCACGCTACTTCTCCAAAATGGGATTACGTTCATGGACTAGTTTTGACTTCAATGGAAGAATTGAATAAAAAACATCCTAACCCAAAATACACAGAATACATAAAATCGTATGTAGACAAACTCATCCAAAACGATGGAACTATTGATAGCTACAAATTCGATTCGTACAATATTGATATGGTAGTTGCCGGTAGATTATTGTTTGATATTTATGCCAAAACCAAAGAGGAAAAGTATCTAAAAGCATTGCAAACGCTCAGAAAACAAATCGAGGAACAACCCAGAACTCCTAGTGGTGGATTTTGGCACAAAAAAATATATCCTAACCAAATGTGGTTGGACGGATTATATATGGGAGAGCCCTTTTATACCCAATACACTATGACTTTTGAAAACGGAAAAAGTTTAGACGACATCGCAAAACAATTTGAACTCATTCAAAAAAATGATCGTGATCCGAAGACTGGACTTCTTTATCATGGTTGGGACGAAAGCAAACAAATGCCTTGGGCCAACAAAACGACTGGGACGTCTCCAAATTTCTGGTCTCGTTCTTTGGGTTGGTATGCTATGGCCTTGGTTGATGTCTTAGATTATATGCCCAAAAATCATCCAAAACACAAAGAATTAGTCAACTATTTGAACCAATTGGCTACAGCATTAACTCCCTTTCAGGATGTTTCTGGGCTTTGGTACCAAGTAACCGACAAAGGAGCAGTTGGTGGAAATTATTTAGAAGCGTCTGGAACGGCTATGTTTGCTTATGCTTTTGCCAAAGGAGCCAACAAAGGATACTTACCCAAAAAATATAAAAAAATCGCTCAGAGAGCCTTTGATGGTATGACCAAACAATTAATCAAAATTGGTGCGAATGGCGAAGTGATTATCACTCAAGCCTGTGCTGTTGCTGGACTTGGCGGAAATCCCTACCGTGATGGCTCGTTTGAGTACTATGTAAACGAAAAGAAAAAAGACAACGACCCAAAAGCAACAGGGCCCTTTATTCTTGCTGCCTTAGAATTAAACCGATAAACAATGAAGCTCAAAATCAGTTTCTTATTGCTCATTTTCAGCGTTTGTGGTACAAGTACAGCGCAAGAAATCCAAAACGGCTCCCCATCACAAGTTTGGGTGGCCGATTTGGGGAATGGAAACTATCAAAATCCTATACTTCATAGTGATTATTCAGATCCTGATGTCATTAGGGTCAATGAGGATTACTATATGACAGCTTCTTCCTTTAATTGTATTCCGGGTTTGCCAATTCTGCATTCAAAGGATATGATTAACTGGAGCATTATAAATTACGCCCTTCAAAAACAACCACCTTTTGAGTTGTATGACCAACCGCAACACGGTAATGGTGTATGGGCACCTTGTATTCGGTTTCACAATAATGAATTTTATATTTACTATCCAGATCCCGATTATGGTATTTATATGGTCAAAACCAAAGATCCAAAACAGGCTTGGTCTGCTCCCGTCTTAGTTAAGGAAGGAAAAGGATTAATTGATCCCAGCCCGCTTTGGGATGAAGATGGAAAAGTATACCTCACCTACGCTTTTGCCGGTAGTCGTGCGGGTATCAAAAGTATTTTGGCGCTTTGCACGCTCAATGCAGAAGGAACTTTGGCTAACAATGATGATGTGATTTTATTTGACGGTCACCCAAACGATACTACAGTTGAAGGTCCAAAATTCTACAAACGCAACGGATACTATTACATCTTTGCTCCTGCAGGAGGCGTGGCCACGGGTTGGCAGTTGGTATTAAGATCCAAAAACGTATACGGACCTTATGAAAAAAAAGTAGTACTCGAGCAAGGGAATTCAAAAATCAATGGGCCTCATCAAGGTGCGTGGGTACAAACACAAAAAGGAGAAGATTGGTTTTTCCATTTTCAGGATAAAGGAGCTTATGGAAGAATCGTGCATTTACAACCTATGATTTGGAAAAACGACTGGCCTTTCATAGGAACTGATACCAACGAAAACGGCATTGGTGAACCCGTGAGTGTTTTCAAAAAACCGAATGTAGGTAAGACATTCCCAATACAAACTCCCGTAGAAAGTGACGAGTTCAGCGAACCAAAATTAGGATTACAATGGCAATGGCACGCCAATCCAAAAGTGAGTTGGGGCTTCCCTTCTACTCTAGGCTACTACACCTTGTTTTGTCAAACTAAACCCAAAAACAGTACTAATTTATTCGATATTGGGAACTTGTTACTACAAAAAATTCCCGCTGAAAAAGCGACCGTCACAACCAAAATCACCTTCAATGCAAGAGCCGACGAAGAACAAACAGGCTTAGTCATAATGGGATTGAATTACAGTTATCTCAAAATGAAAAAACTTGGCAATAGCTATTGGTTATCTCAAGTGACTTGCCTCGGCGCAGACAAAAAAGGAATCGAAAAAGAAAGCCAAAGCATCGCCCTACAAAGCAATACCTGCTTCCTAAGAGTACAAATAACCGCTGGTGGACAATGCCTTTTCTATTTCAGTGAAGACAATCAAAAATTCCTGCCAATTGTAACGACTTTTAGTGCCAAAGAAGGAAAATGGATTGGCGCAAAAATTGGCTTTTTAGCACTACGAAACGAAACAACCAACGATGCTGGAAATGTAGTTATTGATTGGTTTAGAGTAACAAAATAAAGCACAAAAAATGAAGAAAATAATTCTTGTTTTATGTATCTGCGTCGGAAGTTTGTCCTACGCGCAAGTCTTGAATAAAAGCTGGAAAGCCATTACCGAGATGAAAGAAGGCCCTTGGTTTAGCAGCCCTGAAGCCATTGCCATTGCCGAAAATGTATTGTTGTACCAACGCTCTATTGGCGGTTGGCCGAAAAACATCCAAATACAAAAAGAACTAAATGATACCGAGAAAAAAAAGCTACTCTCCGAAAAAGACAGTACCGACGAAATCACCATAGACAATGGTGCTACGGCGCAGGAAATGCTTTTTCTATCCAAAATGTACCGCCAAAATACAGACGAACGCTATCAAAAAGCCTTTTTGTTGGGTCTAGATTACTTACTCAAAGCCCAATACGCTAATGGAGGTTGGCCTCAGTTTTTCCCTAATAAAAAAGGCTATTACACCCACATCACTTTCAATGATGATGCAATGGCCAATCTGCTTTTTATGTTCAAAGAACTGAAAGACAAAAGCGATTATTTTGCCATAAAACCTTCAGATGCTTTGGTCAATCAAATCAAAGTTGCTTTCGACAAAGGCATTGATTGCATCCTAAAAACACAATACAAACAAAACAACACCTTAACCGCTTGGTGCGCACAACACGACGAAGTGACTTTGCTTCCTGCAAAAGCCAGAGCCTACGAATTGCCTTCGTTGAGCGGAAAAGAATCGGCAAAAATTGTCTTGCTGTTGATGTCTATCGAGAACCCATCACCTGAAATTATTCAAGCCGTAAAAAGTGCTGTCACTTGGTTTGAAGCAACTAAGATAACAAATTTAAAAGAAGAACGAATCCTAAATGAAGCTGGAAAAATTATCGATAAAAAAATGACTGCCACCGAAAATGCCGAGCCAATTTGGGCCCGCTTTATGGAGCTTGACACCAACGAACCTTTCTTTTGTGACCGAGATGGCATCAAGAAAAAAACAATAGAAGAAATTGGTCCCGAGAGACGAAACGGCTACGCTTGGTACACTAATGAACCCAAAGAAGTACTAAAAAAATATCCCAATTGGCTGAAAAAAATCCAAACAGAGGAACCAAAAAAAAAAGACCAACAACCACTAACCAATGAAAATTATTTTGTGGTAGACGCTAACGGATCTGGCAATTTCACCAAGATTCAAGATGCCATAAATGCGGCTCGTTCCTATCCCGACCAACGCATTATAATCTATATCAAAAACGGAAAATACTACGAAAAAGTAAAAATCCACGCTTGGAACACCAAAATTTCCTTCATTGGCGAAAGCAAAGAAAACACGATTATCACTTTTGACGACCACTTCAAAAAAATGAATATAGGGCGAAACAGCACCTTCCACACCTACACCGTTTTGGTTGAAGGAAACGATTTCATCGCTCAAAATTTAACCATCGAAAATAGTTCGGGTGAGGTTGGACAAGCAGTTGCGCTCAATGTCAACGCCAATCGGGTAAAAATTGAAAACTGCAATCTCTTAGGCAACCAAGACACGCTATACACCTCGGGCGAGGGAACCAAAAACTATTTCAAAAATTGCTACATCGAGGGCACCACCGATTTTATTTTTGGCGATGCCACGGTTTTGTTCGAAAACTGCACACTGCACAGCAAAAAAGATTCCTATATCACCGCAGCTTCAACGCCTCAAGACAGCACTTTTGGCTACGTTTTCAAAAACTGCACACTCACGGCAGACGCAAGTGTCAAAGAAGTCTATTTGGGCAGACCTTGGCGCATCTATGCGAAAACCGTTTTCATCAATTGCACGATGGATGCCCATATTCTCCCGCAAGGATGGCACAATTGGTCAAAACCCGAAGCCGAAAAAACTAGCTTTTATGCCGAATACAATTGTTCTGGCGTAGGCTTTCAACCGCAAAAAAGAGTCTCGTGGTCGCATCAACTCACCAAAAATGAAGCTAAAATGTACACCATAGATAACATTCTTAATGACAAAATCAAAAATTGGTACTTAACCTCTAAGTAACTATTTTTTAGGAACAGCAACAAGGGACGTTTCAGGAAACAAAGTCCCGCTATTCGTTCCACCCGAGCGATAGTGAACTGACGAAGTAATCTTTTGTACCGAACACCGGCACAAAAGGATTTCCACTACACCCGAGCGATAGCGAACTGGCGAAGCAATCGGGGCTAGCAGCCAAGAAATTGTACTCTTGGTTTCAACCTTTAAAACAAAATAATAAATGCCACCAAAAATGAAAAAATACCTGCTTTTCTTTGTCTGCATCAGCCTAAGTGGTTGGGCGCAAAACGCAGCTTTTCCCACAGAAAAAGTGAATACCATATTAAATCGTATCATTTTACCCACCATTCCTGCCTTTACCATAAAAGTAACCGCATTGGGAGCCAAAGGAGATTCGATAAGCAATGCAAAACCCGCTTTTGATAAAGCAATGGCGCTTTGTAAAAAGAAAAACGGCGGAACAATCCTTGTCCCAAAAGGTGTCTATACGTTACAAGGGCCGCTTCATTTTGTGAGCAATATTCACTTGCATTTAGAAGACGGTGCCAAAATCCGATTTGGCTCTAATCCAAAAGATTATCCGCTGGTGTTAACTAGTTGGGAAGGCACGATGCTATACAATTACAGTCCATTGATTTACGGAATTGGTTTAGAAAACATCGCCATCACTGGAAACGGAACTATCGATGGAGAGGCAAAAAACACTTGGATCAAATGGAAACCACTCGAAAAGAAAGACCAGCTTTTGAGTAGGGACATGAATCATCAAAATGTTCCCATCAAAGAACGAATTTTCGGAGAAGGACATTACCTGCGACCGCAACTCATTCAATTCATCGACTCCAAAAATATTCTTATCGAAAATGTTCAAATCGAAGATTCACCATTTTGGTGCATTCATTTGTTAAAAAGCAAAAGCATCACAGTTCGTGGTTTAAAATACAAAGCATTCAATAACAATAACGACGGCATCGACCCCGAATATGCTAGCGATGTACTAATCGAAAACATTTCTTTTGATAATGCCGATGATAATATTGCCATAAAATCAGGAAGAGACCACGAAGGAAGAGCCAATAGCGCTACCCCAAGCCAAAACATTGTCATACGAAATTGCAATTTTAAAGGCTTGCACGGAGTAGTGTTGGGCAGCGAGATGTCGGCTGGAATTCAAAACATTTATGTAGAAAACTGCAAAACGATTGGCTACCTCAAAAGAGGCATTTACCTAAAAACCAATGCCGATCGAGGTGGCTATATCAAAGATGTTTTTGTAAACAATCTGCAACTGGACGAGGTAGAAGACGCCTTGCACATCACTTCCAACTACCACGGCGAAGGCAGTGGTTATGCTTCAAGCATTAGCAACATCAATTTTTCGAATATCCTTTGCAACAAAGCCACACAAACCGGCATTGTGATTCAAGGCTATCCTGATTTAAAAATAAAAGATATTTTTTTTAATAACATTCATATCCAATGGGCCAAAAACGGCATTTCAAGCCAAAACGCTGAAAATGTAGTACTGAACGAAGTCACCATTGGAGAAAAAGCGAGTATACCAACTTCTGTAAAATAACATTAAAATGAAAAAGTACTTCCTACTAATTGCCTGCATCACCCTAAGCGGTTGGGCACAAAAAACGACGATTTATACCATTGGCGATTCGACTATGGCCAACAAAGTAGCACCTGAACAAAACCCCGAAAGAGGATGGGGACAAATGCTACCCACTTTTTTTTCAGACAATGTGGTGATAGACAACCGCGCAGTTAATGGCAGAAGCACGCGCAGTTTTATTGATTTAAAATTATGGGACGCGGTGTATAATTCCTTAAAAAAAGGAGATTATGTCTTTATACAATTTGGTCATAACGATGGCAAAATAACCGACCCAACTCGTTATACCAACCCACACACAAGCTACCGACACAATTTGATTCGCTTTGTAGAAGAAACCAGAAAAAAAGGAGCCACTCCTATCCTATTCTCTTCCATAACCCGAAGAACCTTCAATGAGCAAGGTGTTTTGATTGACTCACACGGCGATTACACACAAGAATTAAGGCTTGTAGCACAAGAATACAAAGTCCCTTTTATCGATATGCAATACTACACGGAACTTCTGGAGGAATCCTACGGAGTAGAAAAATCAAAAGAATTACATCTGCACTTTGCCCCGGGAGAAAATAGCTATATCCCAAAAGGAATCGATGACAACACCCATTTATCTATAAAAGGAGCCACAGAAATTGCTAAAATTGCCGCACAACAAATCAAAGCACTCAACATTCGCTTGTCTAAAGAAGTGAAATAATTTTTATCTCATAACGCTACAAAAAAAGCTTCCGTCATTGGAAGCTTTTTTATGAATTATTCTAAGGATAAAGTCACTTGCCCATCATCTTCTAATTGAATGGAAGAATCATCAATGGTATCTTCTATACTTTCAGTCGGTTCGGGCAGCTCTTCTTCTGGCTCATCATAAGGCAAAGGATCAAGCAAATTCACTTGTTTTAACTTATCGGTTGTCAATTGGTTTCCTAAAGCTTTAAATCCTTTTACTGCAATAAAACTCTCGATGTCTACCACTTGATTCTCTTTTTGAACACCTTTCACTTTAGCAAAAATCAATTCAGCTACTGGGCGATAATCGGTAGCTACAATTTCTAATTTTGAATTTGGATGATCGGTAATAAACGATTCTTCTTTATTCTCCACCTCCACTAAGAAACGCTTGATAAAATAACGTTCTTTTTCACCATCAAAATAGATAGCAGAAATCGGTTTTTTAGGATTCCATTTTTCTAAAACAATCATATCCTCATCAAAATGAGTAGACAGCTCTGGAATAATAACTTTTAGTTTTCCAGTCTGAGAAATGACTAATATCTTGTCGCTTGGTCTAAATTCACCCAACAGCTCTCCTCTTCCATCCACATTCAATCGCTGCACGGTATCGTCAAACCAAACTTTTCTTGGTAATAAAGTAGAAATTCCTTTCTCTTTTAATTCAATTTTCTTGATTGGATATTTGGTTACCAAATTCCCTTTGGAAGCTCTTCCTTTGATGGCTAATTTGGCGAAATCAATATCAAATTTGAGTTTTTTGATACTACCAACTTGACGCAGGATGATATTGATTACCTCCGCTTCACCATTTGGATTGCAAGAAAAATAAAGAATTTGAGAACCCGCAGCTCCATTGGTTAAATCGTAGGCTTTATCTCTAGTAACACCTGAAACATTGAATCGTTTAATGTAAGAAGGCCCTGATTTTCCATCACGATAAATCAAATTGTAAATCGTGCGTTTATCGCCTTTGTCAAAAATGGCAACGTGAATAATGTCTTTACCAACAAATGTCTTAGCATCGACTTTGGTAATCATCATCGTTCCATTACGTAGAAAAACAATTACATCATCGATATCAGAACAATCCACCACATATTCATCTTTTTTCAAGCTAGTTCCCACAAATCCTTCTTCGCGATTGACGTATAGTTTGGTATTACGCAAAACCACTTTGGTCGCTTCGATGTCATCAAAAATGCGGAGTTCGGTTTGGCGTTCTCTTCCTTTACCATATTTTTCTTTAAGCTTGGTAAAATAAGCTATCGCAAAATCAATGATGTGATCCAAATGATGTTGTACTTCCTTCATTTCGTCCTCTAATTTCGCAATGAAATCATCGGCTTTATCTGAGTCAAAACGCGTGATTCGAATCATTGGGATTTGCGTTAGTTTTTGCAAATCATCATCGTTAATTTCTCTCACAAAGGACGCTTTGAAAGGCTCAAAACGATCATACATGTATTTGTACAACGCTTCTCTGTCCGAATACAATTTGAAGTCAATGTACATTTCTTCACGAATGAAAATCTTTTCAAGTGTAGCAAAATGCCATTTATTTTTTAATTCCTCTAATTGAATTTCGAGTTCTTGACGCAACAAATCTACGGTACGGTCTGTCGAAATTTTCAACATATCCGAAACCCCAATAAAAAGCGGTTTGTTGTCTTCAATCACACAACCTAACGGTGCCACTGACGTTTCGCAAGCAGTAAAAGCGAACAAGGCATCGATGGTTTTATCTGGAGAAACACCTGGGAAAAGATGGATTAAAATCTCAACCTCGGCAGCAGTATTGTCTTCGATTTTCTTGATTTTGATTTTCCCTTTTTCATTGGCTTTCAAAATACTATCAATCAAACTAGATGTATTGGTCGAAAACGGAATTTGGGTAATCACCAAGGTGTTTTTGTCCAACTGACTGATCTTGGCACGCACACGCACACGTCCGCCACGCATACCATCGTTGTAATTCGATACATCCGCAATCCCAGCGGTTTGAAAATCTGGATATAAAGTAAAGGGTTTCCCTTTCAGAATTTTTATAGAAGCATCGATTAACTCATTGAAGTTATGAGGCAACACTTTGGTGGAAAGACCCACCGCGATTCCCTCTGCTCCTTGTGCCAAAAGCAAAGGAAATTTTACGGGAAGATTATTTGGTTCAGCACGACGACCGTCATACGATACACCCCAATCTGTAATTTTAGGAGAATACAATACCTCTAAGGCAAATTTAGACAAACGCGCCTCAATATAACGAGAAGCAGCTGCGCCATCGCCTGTTAGAATGTTACCCCAGTTTCCTTGGCAGTCAATCAATAAATCTTTTTGACCAATTTGCACCATAGCATCAGCAATACTCTGATCCCCGTGAGGATGGTATTGCATAGTGTGTCCTACCACATTTGCTACTTTGTTATAGCGACCGTCGTCTAATTCTTTTAACGAATGCATAATACGGCGCTGCACCGGCTTGAATCCGTCTTCGATTGCGGGTACGGCACGTTCTAAGATTACATACGAAGCGTAATCCAAAAACCAATCTTTGTACATTCCTGTAACTTTGGTAATGGTATCGTGCTCGTCTGCATTATTTTCGTAAAAATGGTGCATCCCACTTGAAGTCGATATATCATCGAATCCTTCTTGATCATTAGCATCAAAGCTGGCGTCGTTGTTTTCGTCTTCGTTAGGAAGGATGTTATCTTCTTCTTCGTCTTTCATTTATATCTTTATAAATCTACTTAATCGTTATTTCAGTGCTAAAAAGAATACTTTTCTTTGCAAATATGTTCTTTTGTGGTCACCCAATTTCCGCTTTTGTCTTTCGTTTTTTTGGTTTGCATTCCACATTCTTTATGATCATTACTTCTGATAATAAAAAATGTCCCACCAAAACCTAGGGCAAAAGCTAAAATAATGAGTACTATGGTTTTCTTGTTCATTTTTTATTCTTAATTCAATTAAAATATACCTTTACTTTTTAAAAAATTATATTCTTTTTCTCCATCCCCATCCTCAACAAAAAGTTCTATTCCAAATTTTCGAAATAGTTCCGCCATATCAGCATAACAATATTTTTGGAATCCTTCCAAATTATTTGAACTTCTCGAGCCAATACAACTTATACAAAACTCATTGTAACCAACAATTCTATTTTTTCCATCTCTAAACAATATCATATGTCTTGGAGAATAACAACCCGCTTCCATATCTTTCGGAACACAGGTGTCACTTATCAATAGATTTAAAAGTTCTTTCTCTTGAATTTTATTTAAAACCACTCTCTCTTGTATCATTGAACTATCAAAAGTAAGTTTATAATTATCAACTAATAGTTTATATGAGGGCCACTCACCCTTATATTTTATAGTATCCCAAAGAACTCTATTATAATAAGAAACCAATTCAATTTTAGAAAAATTCTTTATTGGAAAATCTCTCTTGCTAATTATTTTACTAATTGATTTTTCAATCGGAATCCCTTCGGATTCTTTCGATTGTTGTGCATTCTCATTTTTACAAGAAACCAATAGTAAAATAGCAATTAAAAATATTATTTTCCACATAAACTAAATTCTCACTTTAAAACAATACTACTCTTTCTCAATCACATCCAAATCTACCTTCAAGTTTTTGATGATAAACTCTTGTCGGTCTGGGGTGTTTTTGCCCATATAAAACGACAATAATTGCTCGATTGACGTATTTTTATCCATCATAATAGGATCCAATCGGATGGTTTCTCCAATGAAATTTTTGAACTCATCTGGCGAAATTTCTCCAAGTCCTTTAAATCGAGTGATTTCTGGTTTGGGTTTTAATTTTTCAATGGCGTCTCTGCGCTCTTCATCAGAATAGCAATAAATGGTTTCTTTCTTATTTCGAACTCTAAAAAGCGGCGTTTGCAAAATATACAAATGCCCTTCTTTGATTAATTCAGGAAAAAATTGCAAGAAAAAGGTAATCAACAACAAGCGAATGTGCATTCCATCGACATCGGCATCGGTGGCGATTACAATATTGTTGTAGCGCAAGTCACACATATCTTCTTCGATATTCAAGGCCGCTTGTAACAAATTGAATTCTTCATTTTCATACACAATCTTCTTACTCATTCCGTAAGAATTCAAAGGCTTTCCACGCAAACTAAAAACCGCTTGTGTATTCACATCACGCGATTTGGTAATCGACCCAGAAGCCGAATCTCCCTCGGTAATAAACAACGTACTTTCTAAATATCTTGGGTTTTTGATGTCTGGCAAATGCACCCGACAATCTCTCAATTTCTTGTTGTGCAAACTGGCTTTTTTAGCACGGTCTTTGGCTAATTTTCGAATGCCTGATAGTTCTTTTCGTTCGCGCTCGGCTTGTAGAATTTTTCGCAGCAACAAATCGGCTGTTTCTGGATTTTTATGTAAAAAATTGTCTAATTTATTTTTCACAAAGTCATTCACAAATGTTCTAACCGATGCCATTCCTGGCTCAGACCCCATATCCGTAGAACCTAATTTGGTTTTGGTTTGGGATTCAAAAACAGGTTCCATGACCTTAATACTAACCGCACTCACAATCGATTTACGAATATCAGAAGGATCGAAGGTTTTGTTGTAAAATTCACGTATGGTTTTGACTACCGCTTCTCTAAAAGCGACTAAATGGGTTCCCCCTTGCGTCGTATTTTGACCGTTTACAAAAGAATGGTATTCCTCGCTATATTGCGATTTACTATGGGTCATCGCGATCTCAATATCATCACCTTTAAGATGGATAATTGGATACACCATATCTTCCTCGGCAATATTTTCATCTAATAAATCTTTCAATCCATTTTCAGAAAAATATTTTTCACCATTATAGATAATTGTTAAGCCCGTATTTAGGTAACAATAGTTTTTAAGCATTTTTACTATATACTCATTTCTAAATTTATAGTTTTTAAAAATGGCTTCATCTGGTGTAAACGTAACTTTGGTTCCTTTACGCTTGGTGGTTTCGATAATATCTTCTTCCAAAACCAAATTTCCGGCTGAAAATTCAGCTGCTTTTTGCTTCTCGTCACGAACCGATTCAACTCTAAAATAATTGGACAAAGCATTAACCGCCTTGGTTCCTACTCCATTCAATCCAACTGATTTTTTAAACGCCAAAGAGTCGTACTTCCCACCAGTATTCATTTTTGAAACCACGTCGATTACCTTGCCTAAAGGAATGCCTCGACCATAATCACGAACCGCTACAGTTTTATCTTTAATGGTCACTTCGATAGATTTTCCAGCGCCCATTACGAACTCATCAATACAGTTGTCTAATACTTCTTTTAAAAGAATATAAATACCGTCATCCGGCGAAGAACCGTCACCAAGCTTTCCGATATACATTCCGGGACGCATCCGGATGTGTTCTTTCCAATCGAGAGAACGTATATTGTCTTCATTATAAATATTTTGCTCAACCATAAACAGATTTTGGATTTTCACGCAATATAGCATATATCTCCAAAAAATGAAAGGTGATACTCTTTAATTTTTTTTAATAAAATCTAGGGCTACAACAATGTTTTACATCTGTTTTGAGTAAATTTATCGCCAAATTTTTCCAATAAATGCCAAATACCATAAAACCGAGTTTAGACCAAATTAAACTCATCAACGAATATTTATTATTTGACACTCCAAACGAGGAACAGTACGACAACCTTACTTTTTTGGCTTCCCAAATATGCAATACTCCTATTTCTACAATCACCTTAATCGACACTACTCGTCAATGGTTCAAATCGAAAATAGGCTTTACGCACAACGAAAACCCTATAGAATATTCCTTTTGCGCCTTGGCCCTCTCCAAAAATCTAGATTTTTTAGAAATTCCAAACCTAATGTTAGACGAAGAATTTAGCGGCATAGGCAAATTAAACGGCTTGAAAGAAAACGGATTTTATGCTAGTGTAGCAATTCGAAATGAAAAAGGGATTCCATTAGCTACCTTGTGCGTTATAGATTATGAAAGCAAAAAACTAACAAACGATCAAAAAAAAGGATTACAAATTTTAGGAAAACAAGTAGAAGAACTTTTTAAATTAAGGCTTAAAAACGCAACACTGCTTAACAATTACAAACTATTAAGTGAACAATATGAGACTTTAAAACAATTCTCCAATCGTGTGTCGCATGACATTCAATCACCGCTTAACAATATTATTTCATTGATTACACTTTTCAGAGAAGAAAATGAGACTTCTTTTTCTAGCTCTGAATATTTGCAGTTAATGATTGAGAGTTCTAGTCAACTCAAAGAATATGTTACTAAACTCCTTTATTATTATCGTTCCGAAAACCAAACCATTGCCAAAAAAATCTTCGCCATTCAAGATATAATCACCACCACCAACTCTATTTTAAATCCTAAAAAAGAGTTCAAAATAATATCAACTTTCGAAAAAGTAGAAATTTATTCGGATCCATTAGCTTTGACACAAATAGTAATGAATCTCGTTTCGAACGGTTTAAAGTACAATTACAGCACTACTCCAGCAATTACATTTGGTTTCAAGGAAACTGCAACTTCCTACGAACTAAAAATTAGCGATAACGGAATTGGCTTGAGCGAAATTGAAGCCGCCACACTCATAGACAATGCGGCTAGTATTGCAAAAAAAGATCGTTTTGGCAACTACGGGACACAATTAGGCTGGACCACGATCAAAAATCTTTGCAGTAAAATAGGAGCAACCATTACAATTCATTCAAAACTCAACGAAGGCAGTACGTTTATTCTGTTAATTCCAAAAGACACCAACACAGTTTTGCTTTCTTAATATCGAATAAAAACCTAACGATCAGTACATTTTTAATCGAAATCTAAAACCTATGCAAAAACATTTTTTTTTAGATATTATATTTTCCGATTCAACCATCAAAAAAAGCTCGAAAAACAAGTTTTCTTATTAAACAACAAGCTGTTTTGAGGAAGCTAAAATCTTGCTGTAGTAAACCCAATTCTTAAAAAAAATTCATACTTTTGAAACTCAAAAAAAATAACGATATGGCAACAGTAACATTAGGTGGAAACCCAATTCACACTTCAGGCGAACTTCCTCAAGTAGGGAGTAAATTAGTAGATTTCAAACTAATCAAAAATGATTTATCAGTAGCTACATTGGCTGATTTTGCTGGTAAAAAATTGGTTTTAAATATTTTTCCAAGTATAGATACTGGAACATGTGCTACTTCAGTTAGAAAATTCAACGAAAGCGCTAGTTCATTAGAAAACACTACTGTTTTATGTATCTCTAGAGATTTACCATTTGCACAAAAGCGTTTTTGTGGTGCCGAAGGTTTAGAAAATGTAGTTAATTTATCCGATTTCCAAGAAGGTAATTTTGGCAAAACCAATGGTTTAGAAATCACTGACGGTCCTTTGGCTGGATTGCACTCTAGAGTAATTATTGTGTTAGACGAAAACGGTGTGGTTACACATACTGAACAAGTAGCTGAAATCGCTAACGAACCTAATTACGAAGCAGCTTTAGCCGCACTATAATACATTTATGGAATTTCAAAAAGACAATTCTTTTATAACCGGAAGATTAAAAAGTGTTACGTATGCTTTTAAAGGAGCGATAAAATTAATAAGTACGGAACATAGCATAATGGTTCAGTTTTCTATTGGAATACTCATTAGCATTTTAGGCTTTATAATGAACATTTCTGCTACAGAATGGTTGTTTCAAACTTTTGCGATTGGCTTAGTCATGAGCATTGAAGGACTAAATACCGCAGTAGAAAAAATAGCCGACTTTATTCATCCGAATTACAGTCAAAGAATTGGTTTTATCAAAGACATTGCTGCAGGGTCTGTTTTCTTTGCAGCAATTACTGCTATAATTATAGGTTTAATCATTTACGTTCCAAAATTCATATAGGCTTACTTCAAAAAAAGAATGGCAAAAACAAATAAAAAAAACTCATCTGAGACTCCTTCTGATGTTACTACTCCAAAATCTAAATTTTGGGAAGTATCCAAGCAAAACAAACTCATAATAGGCAGCTTACTGGTATTATTTTCTATTGGTTTACTAATCGCTTTTGTTTCCTTTTTTCTATATGGCCAAGAGGATCAAAGTGCTGTAAATAGTTTAGCCGATAGGAACGAAGTTGTACAAAATTGGTTAGGAAAAATTGGAGCTTTCCTTGCGGACGCTCTTATTTATAAAGGTTTCGGAATTGCATCTTTCCTATTTGTGCGTTTATTCTTTTTGACAGGTTTGTTTTTATTTTTAGATTTAAAAATAAAAAAACTCAAAAACATTTGGTTTTGGGACTTGTTTTTAATTGTAATTCTATCCGTTTTATTTGGATTCTTTGCGACTTCTGTGCCAGAATTAGGAGGAACCGTAGGCTACGAACTTAATTTGTTTTTTCAAGATTATATAGGAAAAACAGGCACGTTATTAGTGTTGATTTTCGGTATTTTGATTTACTTAATTTTCAAAATAAAAATATCACCAGAAAAAATTCAAAACATATTTCACTCGACCAAAGATGAAATTAAAGATGAAATAGCCAATAATCCTTTTCCCAAAGAGACTTCAAACACATATAATTTAGAAGAATTTGCCATTGAAGAGGAAGAAGATTTAGAAGACATCATTCATCTTAAAAGCTCAGGTTCACAGTTTGAAATCAATAAAGAAGCCTTGAAACCTACAATTAGTAGTGCTTCAGAAATTAATTTGGAACCCCAGTTGAAACCACAACCCGTAGTTACTCCAATTCCAAATGAAGTAATCACTACCAACGACGACGCTTTTGTAATTGAAAAAGCAGCCGAAGAAGATATTATCGAAGAAAATCTTGCTTCACGTTTGGTTTCTGATTTCGGTTTATTCGACCCAACGTTGGATTTATCGCATTACAAATACCCAACAATAGATTTATTAAAAGAATATTCTACTGGCGGAATTACCATAAATCAAGAAGAATTAGAAGAAAACAAAAACAAAATCGTTGATACCCTTCGCAATTACAAAATAGAAATTGCACAAATTAAAGCAACAGTTGGTCCATCGGTTACCTTATATGAAATTGTTCCAGAAGCGGGAATCAGAATTTCAAAAATCAAGAGTTTAGAGGACGATATTGCTTTGTCATTATCCGCACTTGGAATTCGTATCATTGCACCAATTCCTGGCAAAGGAACCATTGGTATTGAGGTTCCAAATAAAAATCCTACTATGGTCTCTATGAAAAGCGTCATTGGTTCGGCTAAATTTCAAGAAGCCGAAATGGAATTACCAATTGCTTTAGGAAAAACCATTTCTAATGAAACTTTTGTAGTCGATTTGGCAAAAATGCCTCACTTATTGATGGCGGGGGCTACTGGACAAGGAAAATCGGTAGGATTAAATGCCGTGTTGACTTCTCTTTTGTACAAAAAACATCCAGCCGAAGTAAAATTCGTTCTGGTCGATCCTAAAAAAGTAGAGCTTACTCTTTTTAATAAAATAGAAAGACATTATTTAGCTAAATTACCCGATACCGAAGACGCCATTATTACCGATAACGCGAAAGTTGTAGCAACTTTAAATTCGCTTTGTGTAGAGATGGACAATCGTTATTCGTTGTTAAAAGACGCTATGGTGCGCAACATCAAAGAATATAATGATAAATTTAAAGCCCGAAAGTTAAATCCAGAATTAGGACACCGTTTTTTACCTTATATTGTATTGGTAGTCGACGAGTTTGCCGACTTAATTATGACGGCTGGTAAAGAAGTAGAGGTTCCAATTGCCCGTTTGGCTCAATTGGCTCGTGCCATTGGAATACATTTGATTATCGCTACCCAAAGACCTTCGGTGAATGTAATTACAGGTTTGATCAAAGCCAACTTTCCAGCTCGTATCGCCTTTAGAGTAACCTCAAAAATTGACTCTAGAACTATTTTAGACACACAAGGAGCTGATCAATTGATTGGTAGAGGAGATTTATTATACACCAACGGTAATGATGTTGTTCGTGTACAATGCGCCTTTATCGACACCCCAGAAGTAGAAAAAATAACCGAATTCATAGGTGCTCAAAAAGCCTATGCCACTGCTTATTTACTTCCAGAGTTCGTTGGAGAAGAAAGTGGCATTAATCTTGATATGGATGTTTCCGAAAGAGACCCCTTATTTAGAGAAGCCGCCGAAATTATTGTCAATGCACAACAAGGCTCCGCTTCTTTATTACAACGCAAACTCAAATTGGGATACAACAGAGCGGGACGACTAATTGATCAATTAGAAGCCGCCGGAATTGTAGGCTCGTTTGAAGGAAGTAAAGCACGTAGTGTTAATATCCAAGATATGAGTTCTCTTGATCAATTTTTCAATAACGAACTAAACAATTAAATCATGTTACCTAGTATTCAAAACTCCTCACTTGTTCCTTCAAATAACAAGTTCCAATCTATTATGTCCTTATTTACAGCAATTGCTTTGTTTTTTGTTGTTTTTTCATCATCCGCTCAAGACAAAAAAGCAAAAGCTTTATTAGAACAAGTCACTAGCAAAGTTAAAAGCTACGACAACATTGCGATTGATTTTAAATACAGTTTGCAAAATGCCAAAGAAAACATCAATCAAGACAGCAAAGGAAATGTTACCCTAAAAGGAAACATGTATGTACTCAATTTCATGGGGGTTACCAAACTTTTTGATGGCAAAAAAACCTACACTATCGTTCCTGAAGATGAAGAAATTACGATTTCTAAATTGAATGAGAATGACGATAACGCCATTACACCTTCTAAAATGTTGACTTTTTTCAACTCAGGCTATAAATACACTATGGACATCATTCAAGATGTTAGAGGGCGAAAAATACAATACGTAAAACTAGTTCCAACGAATGCAAAAGATCAAAGAAAAGAAATCTTATTAGGTATTGATATTCAAACCAAACACATTTACAACTTAATAGAATTTGGAAAAAAAGGAACGAAAACCACACTTACCGTTAATTCTTTTAAAACTAATCAGCCATTATCAAAAAATCAATTTACCTTTGTGCCGAGTAAATACCCCAATTACTACATCAATAAATTAGATTAAACATAGGTGAAGATACTTGACAAATATTTATTAAAATCCTTTTTGATTACATTTACTACGGTTTTTGTTATCCTTTTTTTCATCTTTATTCTCCAAACTGTTTGGCTTTTTATCACTGAATTAGCTGGAAAAGATTTGGATTTCATAATGATCGTCAAATTTTTATTATTTTCTATGCCAAGGATTATTCCTTTGGTTTTACCGCTATCCGTCCTGTTAGCTTCTATTATGACTTTTGGAAGTTTTTCCGAAAATTATGAATTGGCAGCCATGAAATCCTCAGGAATTTCGTTGCAGCGTTGCTTTCGTACCTTGGTTATTTTTATCTTTTTCTTGAGCATTGTAGCTTTTATGTTTGCCAATAACGTAATTCCGTATGCTGAGTATAAATTTATGAGTTTCAGAAGAAACATTGCCCAAGTAAAACCAGCTTTGGCTATAGCCGAAGGACAATTTAATACCGTTGGTGTGTACAACATTAAAGTGAATAAAAAGTCAGGGGATAAAGGGAATTTTTTGAGTGGCGTTACCATTCACAAGAAATCATTGATGGGCGATGGCAACAAAACCGTAATCAAAGCCAAAACAGGCGAATTGATCAGCAACGAAGCTTCAAATTTATTGCAACTGGTTTTGAAAGATGGGTACTATTATGAAGATGTCACGCCAAAGAAGTACGAAGACAGAGAAAAAATGCCTTTTGTAAAAAGCTCTTTTAAAAGAGACATTATCAATATTGACTTATCTAAATTAAACACAACAGCTGTAGAGGATACCAAAGACTCCAATACCAAAGGAATGCTTGATGTATCGGAACTAAGATATACCATCGATTCTTTATCAAAAAGCAAAGCCACGGAAGCCAAGTCTTTTTCTGAAAACATCAATCAGAAAGTCACTATTCCATTAGCCTCTACCACTACTCCAACTAATGATACGGTAAAAAAAACAAAAAAGATCAATACCAAAGATCCATTGGGAGTTTTTACTGACGAAGAAAAAGCAACCGTGTACAAAAATGCTTTGGCCAATACACAAAGTACCGTGGTAAGTATTGATGGCACCCTTTCGGATTTAAAATTAAAACAGAAAAACATCAACAGTCACGAATTTGTTATTTATGAGAAATTTGTAATTGCTTTTGCTTGCTTCTTGATGTTCTTCATTGGTGCACCATTAGGCGCTATTATCCGAAAAGGCGGTATTGGACTTCCTATAGTATTTGCGGTTTTGATATTTATCACCTTTCATTTCATAAACACCTTCGGAAAAAGAATCTCACAAGAAGACGGACTAACTCCTTTCATGGGAGCATGGATGTCCTCGTTCATATTGACGCCTTTGGCAATTTTGTTAACCCACAGAGCCATCAATGATATTGGTATCATCAATATGGATCGTATAACAGAACCTTTTCAAAAATTGGTTAAAAAATTATTCCCTTCTAAAAACTAATTCTACACATGGTAGCAGATAAAATACAACTCAATACAATTGAGGAAGCAATTGAAGACATTCGTCAAGGTAAAATAATTATTGTAGTAGACGATGAAGACAGAGAAAACGAAGGTGATTTTTTGGCCGCAGCCGAAAAAGTAACACCCGAAATGATCAATTTCATGGCTACCCACGGACGAGGACTAATCTGTGCTCCTCTTACCGAAAGTCGTTGTAAAGAACTAGGATTACATGTGATGGTGAGCAACAATACCGATCCTATGGAAACCGCTTTTACTGTTTCGGTAGATTTGAGGGGCAATGGCGTTACTACTGGTATTTCTGCTTCAGATAGAGCCAAAACCATACTTTCTTTGGTAGATGCCAACACCAAACCACACGATTTAGCACGACCAGGACATATCTTCCCGCTTATCGCGAAACAAGGCGGTGTTTTGAGAAGAACCGGACATACAGAAGCTGCCATCGATTTTGCGCGTTTAGCAGGCTTTAAATCCGCTGGTGTGATTGTAGAAATCATGAACGAAGACGGAACTATGGCGCGTTTGCCACAATTGGTCAAAGTGGCTAAAAAATTCGATTTGAAATTGGTTTCAATAGAAGCATTGGTAGCTTACAGAATGCAACACGATAGCCTTATTGTTAAGAAAGAAGATTTCGATATCCACACTCGTTTTGGCACCTTTAGATTTCGTGCTTACCAACAAACCACCAACAAACAAGTACATATCGCCTTAACCAAAGGTACATGGAATTTAGGAGAGTCCATTTTAACTAGAATCAACTCTTCTCAAGTCAATAATGATTTACTAGGTACACTAACCAACAACGCCGACAAACAGCTGGACGATATGTTTACCACCATTAACAAGGAAGGAAAAGGCGCCGTAATCTTTATCAATCAAGATATGCAAGCAATAAATTTATTGAGCCGAATTGCTGAATTGAGAGAATTACAAGCCAACGGCGAACTCAAAGCGCCTAAAATAAAAATTGACAGCAAAGATTTTGGCATTGGTGCACAAATCCTTCACGATCTAGATATTTCAAAAATACGTTTAGTGACCAATTCTGCTCACGAAAAACGTGTAGGTATGATTGGGTATGGCCTAGAAATTACAGAATACGTAAACTATTAACATGGGGACTTTAGAAGAAAGAATCATAAAATCAGAAACACATATTTTTAAGGCTGTTTTTCCGAGTACCACCAATCATTACGACACTTTATTTGGAGGTACGGCGCTTCATCTGATGGACGAAGTGGCTTTTATATGTGCCACAAGATTCAGCCGAAAGAAAGTAGTCACGATTTCAACCGGGCAGATTGATTTTAAAAAACCCATTCCGGCTGGAACTTTGATTGAATTGGTTGCAAAAGTAATCAGCGTTGGCAGAACCAGCTGTAAAATTCATGTGGATATTTTTATGGAACAAATGTATTCCGAGCTTCGCGAAACAGTAGTTTCAGGAACTTTTTCGTTTGTTGCGGTTGATAAAGACAAAAAACCAACCCCAATTTTAGAATAATTGCATGCTGTAGCTCAAAAATAGCCAAAAGCTAAATCCTGATTATGAAGCGTTTGAAAATTAATTTAAAATAAACTTCAAAAAAGGTTAAAAAAAGTTTTGAGAACCGAAAAAGCGTGTTATATTTGCACTCGCAATCACGAAATGATAGCGACTTACTGGAGAAATGGCAGAGCGGTCGAATGCGGCAGTCTTGAAAACTGTTGACTGTAACAGGTCCGGGGGTTCGAATCCCTCTTTCTCCGCTGAAAAAAATCCTAAATGGTGTCAAAACCCTGTAAATCTTATGATTTACGGGGTTTTTTGCTTTTGCACATATACCAAATTATTCATCGAATCTTATCGCTAAAGGGGCAAAATCGAGACCCTAGAAAAAACCTAAAACCTAGGGTCTCGCTAAATCCTTTTAACCCTTGCAAACACTGGGTTTACAATTGAAAAACTATAGCTAGTTCATTCAGTAAACATCTTGTTTGACTCGGATTAGGAATTTAAATTGATAAATAATTAATCAGTCAGTAAAATGAAAGCGAAAGTAAACCTGCATTTCTATGCAAAATCCACAAAAGCTAATGCCAAAGGGCAATGTCCAATTTATGTCCGTCTTACTGTAAACGGAATCAGAACAGAATTCAGTACTAAAAAATTCATAGAACCTAGCCGATGGTTATCTGAAGCGTCAAAAGTTAAAGGAACTACAGAGGAAGCCCGTTCAATAAATGGCTATCTTGATTTACTTAAATCTAAAGTTCTAGATGTTCAAATGGAACTAATTCACAAGAATCAAGAATTGAATATTGAGAATTTTAGACAAGGACTTTTTGGTGCTGATGAAAAACAACGAATGCTCGTTCCCATCTTCCAAGACCATAACAGTAAAATAAAAGAACTGGTTGGCAAAGAATACGCTCCCGGAACATTGGAGCGCTATACGACTTCTTTGAAGCATACCGTTGAATTTTTAGAGTGGAAATTTAATGTGTCAGATATTGAGATTTCCAAAATAAATCATGCTTTCATTACTGATTACGAATTCTATTTAAGAAGTGTTAGAAATTGTTCGAATAATACTGCTGTAAAATATATCAAGAACTTTAGTAAAATAATCAAGATTTGCTTGGCTAATGACTGGTTGGAGAAAAACCCATTTGCGAACTATAAAGCAAAAGTTAAAGAAGTTGAACGAGTTTACCTAACAGAAAAAGAAGTCCAAAATATCATTGAAAAAGATTTAAAGAATGATAGGCTTTCTCTTGTTCGTGATATCTTCCTTTTTAGCTGCTTTACAGGTTTAGCATACATAGATGTCAAAAACTTAACAAAGTCGCATATAAGTTACGGAATTGATGGAGAGAAATGGATTTTTACCCATAGACAAAAAACCGAATCTGCTTCAAAAATTCCAATACTACCAGTTACTCAAATGATAATAAATAAGTACGAAAATCATCCTCAATGTGTTGGAGAAGACAAACTACTTCCGATTCTTTCAAATCAAAAGATGAATGCGTACTTAAAAGAAATTTCGGGAATTTGTAAAATAGATAAAGAATTGACCTTTCATATTGCCAGACATACTTTTGCAACAACCGTTACACTTACTAATGGTGTCCCAATTGAAAGTGTAAGTAAAATGCTTGGACATAAAAATTTAAGAACTACGCAACACTACGCCAAAGTGTTGGATAGAAAAGTAAGTGAGGATATGCAGGCTTTAAGAGATAAATTATTCTATTTAAATCCTTTAAATTCTTCACATTTAGATAAAAAAGTAAAATAATTACAAAAAAAATGAACGTTGTTCAAAAAAAATACATATCTTTGTAAAGAAAATAATATTTATGAGTGTAGCAGATAGAAAAGCGCGAGAAAAAGAAGCATTAAAAGCATTGATTTTAAAAGGAGCAAAAAAACTTTTTTTAGAAAAAGGAATTGAGCAAACAACTATTAGAAACATAGCTGATGAAATAGATTATAGTGTTGGAACCGTATATGTTTACTTTAAAGATAAAAATGCTATTCTACATGATTTACACTCTATTGGTTTTCAGGAACTTGGAAGTAATTTTCAAGAATTATTTATCATTGAAGATCCAATGGAGAGATTAAGAAAAATGGGGATTGTATATATCAAGTTCGGAATAGAAAACCAGGAAATGTATGATTTAATGTTTAATGTTAAAGCACCAATGGAGTATCTTGAAGAATCCGATAACGACTTTTGGGATGAAGGCGTTGCAACTTTTGACCTGGTTAAAAAAACAGTTGAAGAATGCATCAATAAAGGACATTTTGAAGGACATAATGTAGAATCGCTTTCGTTTATGATTTGGAGTTTAGTTCACGGTATGTGTTGTCTTGAAATTAGACAAAGAACAAAAGGTGTGAAATTCACGAACCCTGATACTATCCTATTTGACGGATACAATGCCTACTTGAAAATAATAGATAAATTATAATTTTTTTTTGTTCAAAAAAATGAACAATGTTCAAATAACAAACAATGTATTAAAATGAAAAAAACACTAATTCTAATGGCAATTTTACTTGGGTATTATGGATATTCCCAGAGTAAATTAGACGGTTACATTGAAACCGGATTAAAAAATAATGAGATCATCAAGCAACATAACTTTGACATTAACAAAAGTCTGTATGCCTTAAAAGAAGCACATTCACTATTCTACCCCAGCGTTTCCCTAAATACCAACTACACAAAGGCTGACGGAGGAAGAACAATAGATATTCCTATTGGAGATATGCTAAATCCAGTGTACAGCACATTAAATCAAATGACTAATTCAAATGCTTTTCCGACTTTACAAAATCAATCAGTTCTCATAAATCCTGATAATTTTTACGATGCAAAAATTCACACTACAATGCCATTACTGAATTTTGAAATCATTTATAACAAGAGAATTAAAACACAACAAAGTTCCTTGCAAAAAATAGAACTCGAAATTTACAAAAGAGAGTTAGTTAAGGAAATAAAAATCGCCTACTACAAATACCTCCAATCAATTGAGGGAATTAAAATTTATGAGGATGCTTTAAAACTGGTTAAAGAAAATCAGAGAGTGAACCAATCCCTATTTAAAAATGACAAAATAAACCGTACAGCAGTTTTGCGTAGTGATAACGAGGTAATCCGTATAGAAGCAAATCTTGAAATCGCAAAGCAAACAAGTAATAATGCAAAAGCTTATTTCAATTTCTTACTAAATCAAAAACTTGATTCTGAAATAGAAGTTGATTCTGAAAACGAGTTGCTACCTAATGCTATGGTCAATGAGAATACCCAAAACCGGGAAGAACTTTCAAAATTGAGCATAGTTAAAGAGCTTAATGGTAATGTAAACAAGCTAACACAATCGTATTGGTTTCCAAAATTAAGTGCTTTTACTGATTTTGGTTTTCAGGATTTTGATTTTGAAATAAATAAGGACTCTCGCTATTATTTCGCAGGTGTTGCTTTGGAATGGAATATTTTTTCAGGTAACAAAAATAAATTCAAACTCAAACAGGTAGAAGAAGATACTAAAAAAATAAATTCTCAAATTGACAATGTTAAACAGCAGTTGTTGCTTCAGTTTCAAGTTACGCAAAATAATTTGAAATCAGCTTTGGAACAATTCAATGCTAATAAAAATCAAAAAGAGTCTGCCAAAAAATATAATGACGATATAACCAAATTGTATAAAGAAGGTCAAGCCATCTATATTGAACTTCTTGACGCACAAAATCAATGGGTAAATGCCCAACTCAATACTAATATAGCACTTTATAATTCGTGGATTGCTTTTGCAGAATTAGAAAGAGCAAATGCAACTTTTACTTTAAACAATTAAAAATTAAGATCATGAAATCAAAGATTCACGAATACCAAAAAAACAATTTTACACTTATGAGTAAGAAATCAATAATTATTTCCCTATTCGTATTACCTCTTTTCTTCGCTTGCAAAGAAGAAAAAAAAGTACACACTCCTTTCGAAGCTGCAGATGTTATTTCCATTAAAACCGCAACTGCCGAATCTCTGGCGCTTACCAGCAATATAAGTGCATCAGGATTGGTAACAACAGAAAACCAAGCCAATTACTCGTTCAAAATTGGTGGAGTTGTTAACCATATTTTTGTGGAAGAAGGACAGTTTTTCAAAAAAGGACAACTTTTGGCCACTTTAGACGAAACTGAAATCGGTTCAGGCTTGAATCAATCCGATTTGAATGTTAAAAAATACGAGCGTGATTATACTCGAGCTTTAAATCTTTATAAAGACAGTGTATATACTTTAGAACAGCTTCAAAACACAAAAACAGGTCTTGACATTGCCAAAAAACAAAAAGATGCCGTTGCTTTTAATGCTCGTTATGCAAAAATTTATGCCACAGCCGATGGATTTGTTACTTCAAAAATTGCTAATGAAGGTGAAGTTGTGGGTGCAGGATCTCCAATTTTGGCAATAAATGAAACCCGTCAAAATAGCAATTATTTGCTAAGAGTTGGCCTGACAGACCAAGAATGGGCAGCTGTAAAAATAGGTCAAAAAGCGACTGTTACTCTTGATGGTTATCCTGACGAAAGCTTTGATGCGTCTGTTTTTAGAAAGTCACAAGCGGCAGATGCTGCATTGGGTTCATTTCAGGTAGAACTAAAACTGAATATGAAAAACAGCAAACCAGCAGTTGGAATGTTTGGAAAGGCAGAAATTAAAGCAGATAAAGCCGAAGATTTTATCGTGATTCCTTATAATTCACTTATTGAAGCCGACGGTAATAAAGCTTTTGTATTTATCATAGAAAATAATAAAGTAAGACGCCAGCCCATTACGATTAATAAATTCGACAATAAGAAGGTGTTAGTAAAAGACGGCCTTCAAAAAACAGACCAGATAGTAACTTCCAATAGTGCCTATTTAAATGAACAATCAACGATTAAAATCATTAAATAATCTTACACCATGAAGATAACAAACTTTGCCGTCAAAAATTATCAGTTCACACTGATTATCTTTCTTCTTGTTGCAGTTGTAGGGGTTCTTACCTTATTTACGATGCCGAGAGCAGAAGACCCTTCCACACATCCACCGCAATATTTAATTACGGTTATTTATCCAGGTACGAGTCCAAAAGATATGGAAGAACAAGTCGTAAAACCTATTGAAAATAAAATTTATGGACTGGAGAACATCGAAAAAATACTAACCACTGTAGAAGATGGTGTAGCTGCTTTTCAGGTGAAATTTAAATACGGTGTGGATATTGATAATAAATATCAGGAAATATCTACTGAAATGAATGCACTCAAGAGTAGCGAACTTCCGAAAGATATTTATCAGATAAAAACTGAAAAAAATTCGTCTTCGGATGTAAAAATTCTTCAGGTAGCCTTGGTTTCTGAAAATGCATCCGACAAAAAATTGCGTGATGAAGCAGATAAACTAAAGGCAAAAATTGAAAAAATAACCAATCTTAAAGAAGTGAAATACTCAGGAATTCCAGAACAGGAAATCCGGGTGGATTTGAATTTGGAAAAATTAGCACAATTAAAAATTCCATTAAATGTAGTAATGGGAAGTTTACAAAGTGAAGCTGCCGATATTCCTGGTGGAAGTATTGATATGGGCACCAAAGTATTCAACGTAAAAACAAGTGGTAAATTCAAAAATGCAGATGATGTTGCCAATACGGTGGTTTACAATGCCAACGGAAAAATCATCTATATGAAAGATGTAGCCGAAGTAAACTATAAATCTGAAGTTGTAAATCATATCACCAGAATTAACGGACACCGATGTGTTTTGGTTACTGCTGGAATGAAAGACAATGTAAACATTAGCGATGTTCAAAAAGAATATTTGCCACTAATAGATGCATTTTCTAAAGACTTGCCTGCTAACATTAAACTAATAAAAAACTTTGACCAAGCCGATATGGTATCAAGACGTTTGGGGCATTTAGGTTTTGATTTTGGTTTGGCTATTCTTTTGGTTGTTATCACATTGGTACCGTTAGGAGGGAGAGCGTCTCTAATCGTAATGTTATCCATCCCTTTATCTTTGGCTTTAGGGTTAATTGCAATGAATGCTTTAGGGTATTCTTTAAACCAGTTGAGTATTGTAGGGTTGGTAGTCGCTTTAGGGTTACTGGTCGACGACAGTATTGTGGTCGTAGAAAATATTGAACGTTGGCTCCGTGAAGGACATTCTAAAATGGATGCCGTTTTAAAAGGTACAAAGCAAATTGGTATTGCTGTTGTAGGTACTACTGCCACTTTGGTTATAGCCTTTATACCACTGGCTTTTCTTCCAGATATGGCTGGTGAGTTTCTACGAAGTTTGCCTATGGCGGTTATAACGAGTGTATTGGCTTCTATGATTGTGGCTTTGACATTGGTTCCGTTTTTGGGAAGTCGATTTTTAAAAACACACGAACACGGTGAAGGAAACATCTTTCTTCAATATTTGCAAAAGTTTCTTACCAGAGCTTACAGAGATATTATGCCAAAGGCATTGAAATTTCCAAAAACGACGATTGCCATTTCTCTATTTTTAAGTGTTATTGCTTTTGGGCTATTCTCTGTAGCTGGATTTAAGTTATTTCCAACTTCGGAAAAACCTATGTTTTTAATCAACATAAAAATGCCACTTCAAGCTAATATTTCGGAAAGTGACAGGGTAACAAAACTTGTGGAAAAAGAATTGAAAAACCACAAAGAAATTGTGTATTTCACTTCAAATGTTGGACACGGAAACCCTCAGATTTACTACAACGTGCATCCACAGGACAGAAAATCTGATTTTGCCCAAATTTTCGTGCAATTGGAAGATGAAGCAAAACCTTCAGATAAAACTAGTCTTATACAAGAATTGCGTGAAAAATTTAAAACGATGCCTTATGGTAAAGTGGAGGTGAAAGATTTTGAACAAGGGCCACCATTGGAAGCCAATATCGTAGTGCGATTATTCGGCGAAGATCAAGCGGTTTTACGTAAGTTATCTTCTCAAGTAGAAACTATCTTGAGAAATCAGGAAGGAACAGTTTATATCAACAACGAGTTGAATACCTATAAAACCGATGTCAAAGTAAAGATTAATAAAGAAAAAGCGAGAACATTGGGTGTACTGACCAGTGAGGTCGATAAAGTAATTCGACTTGCTGTTGCCGGTTTAACAGTTGGAGATTATATAGATGACCGTGGAGATGCAAGAAACGTGACCATTACTTTACCAAGAGATAAGTTTTCTAATCTTGATGCATTGAAAAGTTTATATGTAAATAATGTTCAGGGGACACCAATTGCATTGAATCAAATTGCAACAGTATCTTTTGAAACAGCACCAACTGCAATTAATCACTTTAACAAATCGCCTTTTTCAAAAGTCAGTGCGATGACTAAAGACGGTTATTTAGCAAATGACCTGCTGGTAGATATTATACCAAAATTGAATAAACTTGAAATGCCAAAAGGTTATTATTACAAACTATCCGGGGAAAAAGAATCGGAAGGTGATGCTTTGGGTGGCAACTTTCTTTCAGTAATTATATTGAGTACGTTCTTATTTATTGCTGTTTTATTGCTTCAATTTAAAACATTTAAAGGAATCATTATTGTTATGTCCATCATTCCGCTAGGTATTTTAGGAGGTGTATTATTTTTAATAGCATCAGGAAACCCAATGTCATTGGTTTCTATTATCGGTTTCATTGGGTTGTCGGGAATTCAAGTCAAAAACTCCCTTCTTCTGGTCGATTTTACAAATCAATTAAGACAAGAAGGAAAGTCCATTGACGAAGCGATTGCTATTGCAGGAGAAACTCGTTTTCTTCCGGTAGTTTTAACATCAGTTACCGCAATCTGTGGTTTGATACCTTTAGCGTTGAATTCCAATCCTCAAATATCTCCATTGGCAATTGTATTAATTGGTGGGTTGATAAGTTCAACAGTTTTGGCAAGAATTGTAACACCGGTAATGTACAAATTGATTCCGCCAAAACTAGATGAGATATAAAAATGAATGTTATCTATTACAATATTAAAGACGATTCAATTGTCACTAAATTAAAAGAGATAATAAAATCCAAAATAGATAAAATATATTGGATGGAAACTCTAGTTCTGATAGAGTCTGAGAAATTACACTTTAAAAATGTTGTTCAGCTATTATATAACTTTTTTAAAGAACACAAGCTAGACATTGAGGACTTTGTTTACGTCTACAATTTTTCAGGGTATGATGAAAAAGATTGGTTTTGCCAAATACTGAAGAAAAGAGGTTTAAAAAAAATTAGTTCTAATTTTAAAAAATAAGTTAAAAAATGAAAAAAACAATTTTAATAACAGGAGCATCATCAGGCTTTGGCTTGCTGCTAGCAGAGAATTTACATCAACAAGGTCATAATGTAATTGGTACCAGTAGAAATGCAGATAAACTGCAAGCCACTGTTCCCTTTAAAGTATTGGCTTTGGATATTTCTAATGAGAATTCAATTAAAGAATTTACAAAGCAACTTTTTGAAACCGTAGATCAATTAGATGTTTTGGTTAATAATGCGGGTTATATGCTCATTGGATTAGCAGAGGAAACATCAACAGAAGAAGGGAGACTTCAATTTGAAACTAACTTTTGGGGAACAGTAAATGTAACAAAAGCTATATTGCCTTATTTCAGAAAACAAAAGTTTGGCCAGATTATTACAGTTAGCTCAATGATGGGGCTTTTATCTTTGCCTATGCACCCAATATATGCTGCATCCAAACATGCTTTAGAAGGATTCTTCAAATCATTGCGTTTTGAGGTAAGTCAATTTAATATCAAGGTTAGTATGGTACAGCCTATGTGGGCAAAAACAAATATTGGCACAAATATGACTGCTGTTGATGGGAATATAACAGAATACAAGAACTATAAAGAGCAAGTGAATAAGTATATCAAAAATGGTTTGGCAAATGGAGATGAGCCTTCTATAATAGTGAACAAAATTATTAAAGTGATTAATGCTAAAAAACCAAAGTTCCGAAACATTGTAGGGAAAATGGCGGGAATGGTATTATTCCTTAATAATTACGCCTATACACAGTTTGAAGGAGCAATATATAAAAGTGTAAAAACAGCAAAATAAATCATCTTAAATATGAATACAATGGAGAAAATTCGTAACGAATCAGAACAAGGTGAGTCCATGTCAAAAAACAAAGACACCGTCTCTCGTACAACGACTCTTGGAGAAGAGATGACACACATGGAGTTCGAACACGTCACCTTCGACCTGCCTCACGGCACCTTTCATGCTCTGCAAGGTGGTGATCCCAATGGTCAACCAACTATCTTCTTGCACGGCTTCCCAGACCATCCGCCGACCGCGAGGCTATTCCTAGCCGAGCTCAGCCGTCGCGGACGTTACGTCGTCGCACCTTGGCTTCGCGGTTACTCGCCGTCCCCGATCGCTGGGCCGTTCGACTTTGTATCCCTCACCAGCGACGTGCTCGCGCTAATCGACCGTTGGTCTCCTGGACGGCCTGTTGAGTTGATTGGCCACGACTGGGGCGCCCTGATCACATACGATGTCTGTGTCACAGCACCGGAGAAGATTGTACGCGCAGTCGCGCTCGCAATCCCTCACCCACTCACGTTCATGAGCCGACTAACGCACCTACCTCAGTTACGCCGGAGCTGGTACATGGGGCTTTTTCAATTTCCTGGAAGCGGCTGGGTAGCCACCGCTCGCGATCTTTCCCTCATTGACAACCTTTGGCGTCAATGGTCGCCCGGCTTCTCGCTCGATCCTGCTCTCAAGGCGGAACTACATGAGCACCTGCGGGCGAGCATGCCTGCGCCTCTAAAGTACTACCGTGCGATGTTGCGACCCGGCATGCTTGGGGCGACGCGACGCATGTCTAAGCCAATCAAAGTGCCCTTGTTGCAGCTTTACGGTACCAACGACGGCTGCATCCTCCCTGCACAGGTTGACGACCGACATCGTTTTGCCGCCCAGCATACGATGGAGGTCGTCCCAGACACTGGCCACTTCCTTCACATCGAGGCACCCGAGGCGATCGCGGAACGGATCGCGGCATGGAGCCTTACTACTTTAAGAAACGGCACACATCTATAAGACAAATGACTGAAGTGAAAAAAATATCAAGACGAGAACTGATAAAACAAGGGGGACTTGCTTTATCAGTTTTAGCTTTACCTTTTCCATTAATAACATTTTCAAATTTTAACGAAATGACAGATAACAAAAATTTTGACGCAATCATAGTTGGCGGAAGCTATGCAGGACTTTCGGCAGCAATGGCTTTGGGACGGGCATTAAGAAGTGTTCTAATCATTGACAGCGGTTTGCCTTGTAACCGGCAAACACCTCATTCACATAACTTCATCACGCAAGACGGCGAAAAACCAAGGGTTATTGCGGAAAAAGCAAAAAAACAAGTGTTGAAATACGACACAGTAAAATTCGTAACTGACCTTGCCGTTAGTGGATCGAAAACCGATAAAGGCTTTGAGATTTCAACGCAATCAGGAAAAGTATTTTTAGCAAAAAAACTCGTTTTTGCAACAGGCTTAAAGGACAGAATGCTAAAAATTGAAGGGTTTTCTGAATGTTGGGGAATTACCGTAATTCATTGTCCCTATTGCCACGGATATGAAGTAAAGAATCAAAAAACAGGGATTTTAGCAAATGGGGATGGTGCATTTCATTTGGCTCGACTCATTCACAATTGGACAAAAGATTTAACCATATTTACTAATGGAAAATCGGAATTGACACAAGAGCAAACCGATGAAATCAAAAGGCACAATATTTCAATAGTTGAAAAGGAAATCACCTCATTGAAACACAAAAACGGTGTTGTTGAAGAAATAATTTTTTCAGACAATTCAAGTTTTGAATTGAAAGCGATCTATTCAAGACCTCCTTTTGAACAACACTGTAAAATCCCCGAATTACTGGGTTGTGAACTGACAGAACAGGGACTTATCAAAGTAGATGGATTTCAGCAGACAACTGTAGAAAATATATTCGCTTGTGGAGACAGTACCAATCCTGTTCGTGCTGTATCATATGCTGTATCGACAGGGAATAATACAGGAGTATTCTTAAATAATGCAATGACAGAAGAAGATTTTTCAAAATAACAATAATAGCTGCATATAATCTGCGGCTGGCGTTAACCGTCAGCAGCAAGCAATTTTTAAATCAATTCAGTATGAAAACTTCAATACCGCGCATACCTCCTCCAATTCATTTACTTGTAGGATTAACTGCGATGATACTACTCAGTTCATTTGTTCCAATCGGACATTGGTTAGTTTTTCCTTGGAGATACATAGGAATTATAATAATTGTTCTTGGATTTTCTCTTGCTATTGGAAGTGGCATGTTCTTTCGAAAATTTGGCACAGATCCTCGCCCAGGTAACCGGGCATCCCTAATTGTAACAAAAGGACCATTCAAGTTTACAAGAAATCCGATGTACCTGGGGTATATCACTATACTTATTGGCACTTCAATACTTTTAGGAACATTTTCTCCTCTCATTGTAATCCCAATCATTTTTTTAATACTTCACACGCAATTTGTACTTCGAGAAGAGAAATGGATGGAAGAATGGTTTGGCGAGCCATACTTAGAATATAAAAAGAAAACCCCAAGGTGGCTAATTTAAGAAAAATGCCTGACCCTAAAAGAAAACAAAGTACACAACAGCACATCCATAATAAATTAATTGAAAAAGCAAAAGAAGCATTAATGACTACGGAGTTTTAGACTTTTTGGGAAATTAAATAGAAAATAAAATGGAAAATAAAAGACTTCAATTACTTAAAGATTTCATTGGAAAACCATTTTCAGGAAGCCCGTCCCCATTCGCCAAATGGCTAAATGGGACGGTAATTTCTGTTGATGAAAATTCAGTTGAATTTCAATTTGAGGTAAGAAAAGAAATGACTAATCCGGCCGGGACACTTCACGGCGGAGTTATTTGTGGGATGTTTGATGATTGTATCGGTGTAAATTTTATGATTTTGGGCACAGAAAATTTCTTCCCTACAATTAATCTAAATGTTGAATTTTTTAGTTCAGTGAAAGAAGGAGATACTGTCATAGTAAAAACAAATATTATTAAAAAAGGGAAATCGGTAATCAATGTAAAAGCAAATATGCTTAGTTCTAAAGGAATTATTGCTTCCGCTACTTCAAACCTTGTAATAAGTGATTTGAAAATCAATCTGTAAACAGATTTATGAGTAATTGATTAATGATGATGACAATTTAAAATTAAATGTCAATGTATAGAATAATCAGAATAATAAAGGAAAATTGGATTTTGATATTGACTCTAATTGTGGTGCTTTTTACTGTATTTCAGTTATATATAACTGTTAAATAATTGTGTTTCTCAATTTCCATTAACACTAACCATTTTATTTTAATCCTCATTTTGAATAATAAAGCACTAATTCACTTAACAAAACTTAACGAACAACTCAGTTTCATAGATTTAGAAATAGATAACCAAATAGAGAAATGTGAAAGTGCGATTGACATTATTTTAAAATCAATAGATGTGGTTAAGAAAATCATATCTAAAAACTCGTTTAAATCTGATTTGGAAGAGGTGCTTTTTTTCAAAGAAACGAAACCTCAATTTACCTCTAAACTTATATATTATAACATGATTTATAAGATTGAAATGAAAAGGCCAAATGGAGGAAATAGAATATTAAAAAAATACTATCACAACGAACTTCTGAAATTAAAATCATTCTTTGATAATGAATTAGAATTCTACCAATATTACCGTTCAGGAAGTACTTACTTGGATTATAAGTACTTCCAAAGAGGTAAATTCGATATAAAGTTGGCATTAGATAGCTATTATTTCGAAGCGGATACTACATTTTCAACTTCACACGATTTTAAAGTTGCAAGAATTTTGGCTAATGACTTGATTCAATTATATTTAGAGAGCCAGTTGGTTATGATTGAAAATAAAGATAATGGTGAGAAATCACAACGTAAACCAAACATCAAATTGATGTGGACAGGCTCAAAAGTTGCCTTAACTGAATTATTATATGCTCTCCACTCTGAAGGTGTTTTCAATAATGGTGCTGTTGATTTAAAAAATATTGCCGAATATTTTGAGCAAGTTTTTGAAATAGATTTAGGACAATATCGCCGTACTTTCCTTGAAATTAGAGCAAGGAAGAGTGATAGGACAAAATTTATTAACTCCTTAAATGAAACTCTTTTAAAAAGAATGGACAATGCAGATGACATAGTTTAGTTAAAAATCGTTCACAGCATAATCCCCGTTGTGAAATAAAAACCCTCAAACTGGACAATTTTGTGCTATAACAATCTAAATCATATGTTATGGCAATAGAAGTAATTACCCGTGAAGACTTAAATGAATTCAGAAGTCTTTTATTAAATGATTTAAAACAAATCATTCAACCTCAATCTCAACAAATAAAGCAATGGCTCAAATCTAACGAAGTCCGAAAATTGCTTAATATTTCCCCAGGAACTTTGCAAAATCTCCGAATTAATGGGACACTTTCTTATACCAAAATTGGAGGTATAATGTATTACAACTATTCGGACATTGAAAAAGTCTTGAATGGTAATACTCAAAAGAGGAGTTCAACTCTTTTCAAATAATGTAATACAATTGAATGAATTACATTAAACATCTGACAGGTTTTTTTTATTGCATCGGCAATGAAGAAATCATTTACCCAACTCACATCAGTTTGTATTTGGCATTGTTTCAAAGTTGGAATGTAAATCGGTTTAAAAATCCCATTACAATTTCTAGGGATGAAATGATGAAAGCCAGTAGGATTGCCTCAAAAGCAACCTATCATAAGTGTATTAAAGAATTGCAATTGCTAGGATTCATAGAATATTTACCATCCTATAATCCGTACCATGGTACAGAAGTAATAATGTATAATCTTTCTGATGGGAATAAGCGAAGAAGTAGTTCAATAATTGGCAATACAAAACCAATAATTGAACAAGTTAATGGTCAGGCTACTGAACATGTTATTGAACCCCATATATATAATAATAAACAAACATTTAAAAACAATAAAAACATATCTATTGAAAGCAATTTTGAGGATTCAATCGATGAAGAATATTTAGAAGCTGACGAGAAAGAAAAAAAAAGTTCCGCAAAAAAAAAAGAAAGTCCAAGTTTAGAATTGGTGAAGGAATATTTCAAGTATCAGGATTATCCTGAGATTGAAGCTGAACGATTTTTTAATTATTATACAAGCAATGGCTGGTTAATTGGTGGCAAAACCAAAATGAAAGATTGGAATGCGGCAGCAAGGAATTGGATGCTTACAACTTCAAAATTTTCAATCAATTTACCTCAGAGTAAAGTACAATCAAGAGCTAATAATTTACACACGCAGGAAGATAAAGACTATGCAGAACCATTGTAAGAGAATCAACTATGAATTTACAATACAACTACCCGGAAATTCTAGCTTGGTTGGAACAAAAAGGGAAACAAGACTATGGAGACAAGTTTCATTTTAAACAACAGGATACGCCTAATATCACAAAGCTTGTAGCCTATTTTTTGAAAGATGAGACAAAAACTAATGAGTATGGCATTGATTTGACTAAAGGGATTCTATTATCGGGTCCTGTAGGCTGTGGAAAGACAACTTTAATGACTTTGATGAAATATGTTGCCAAACAGAATAATAGATTTTATCTGAAGACATGTAGGGATATAAGTTTTGAATTTATCAAAGAAGGATATGAAATTATACACCGCTACAGTCGAGGAAGTTATTCTCAAACTGAGTATAAGAATTATTGCTTTGATGATTTAGGAGTTGAGCAAAACTTAAAATACTATGGCAATGAGTGTAACGTAATGGCTGAAATCATTCTTTCGAGATATGATCTATTTATTGTAAGAAAAGTACAAACGCATTTGACAACTAATCTCTCAGCTTCAGAAATAGAAACAGCTTACGGAAATAGAATCAGGTCGAGATTAAGAGGGATGCTGAACCTCATTGCATTTGATAAAAACACGGCAGACAAACGCTAACTAAAAATACCAATATGAAAATAATTTTAAAAAAAATTAAGAAAATAGACATTGAGATAATACAATATGAATTGCTGAAGTTCATCAGAAATAAGGTTGATAATATTCATCATTGCAAAGATTATGAAAAGTATTGCAATGATATAATTGTCATTGACACCCTACAAAGTATGTTCTACATTTTTAGAACAAAAATTGAAGCCCAAAAAGTAAATTCAAATATTAGCTTAACTCCAACACAATCAGTTATTCTAATCTATTGTTGCCAATGGGAAAGAAAAGAGCGAACCCAAGAGCAGGGAATTGTAATGCAAACTATCTCTGATATAATTCACGAAAAGCTTGTCAATATTTAAAATCAAAAATTATGAAAGTAAAAAACCGCTTTAAAATAGTTTACCTAAATGCACTAGCATTAATAATATGCTTTGCAATCATTATAACCTCACCATTGCAATTTTTAGATTTTATCTTCAGAGGTAAAAATCGAATCCTAAAGTATTTGGAAGATAAGGTTTTTAGAATCTTATTCCGTATAAATGATTTGAGAAAGAATACCTAACAGAAACAAGGCTACAAATGAGTAAAAAAAATAAAAAACCGCTTCCGCATTCGGCAACTAAAGCTGAACTGATTGCAATGTATTGCAATCAGTTCAGTGAAGCCAAAATTAGAAGCCAAATAAATGAAATCCTAAAAGAGAAGAACATTTCTAAAGATACCAAAATAATACCTCATTTGGAGTTTATGGAGTTTGTAGAAACTTACGGATTGCCAAAAGGGTATTATTTTGAAGATGATTAATTAATATTTGTGCTTTAGCAAATAGCTTTCTATTTCAGTATCTTCAAAAATGTTTTCTTCAATAACAACCTGTTTAAAAATGTCTACTTGAATTTCTGTATCGAGCTCAACTTCATTCATTGATTGTGCATTTTCAATGTAAAAATACCACCCAACATTATCAACTCTGTTTTGATAGTCATACATTAATTTTGCAAGCTCCAATTCAGATTTTGATGCTTTTAGTAGCGAAGCCCATTTATCAAAGTTTGCAATTTTTGCAATTACATGCTGGGCATTCATAAGACTAAAATTGTTCTCATTAATGTCAAAATCTGCAATAACCATTTCTATATCAAAGTACTTTGGTGAGTATTCATAAAGAAATGCACTGCTCGTTTTGTCAACAAGAGTTGTTTTTGTTTTAAAATCTTTGTGTAGATTTTTTGCTTGAAGTTTGAAATAGTCAATAGTGTTCATAATATAAATCCTTTAATTTCAAAGATTATTATCCTGAGGTTTTGCGTTCGTATACTATTGTCGGATAATAAGCCCTGAAGGTTTATATTATCTAGTTATTGGTTGATAAAATCTTTGCACGAACGAGCTGGCATACCAAAAATACCTGATACAAATATATAAATTTCATTGAAATTATTTATTCATTTTTTTTAACTTTTAATTGGTTAATCAATTTTGCTAGTGTGAACAGTATTGCAATAGAATTGCAATGATACCTAACAATACTTTACGATACCTAAGAAATCTGTACAATACCTTACCATACCTCACCTTACTTCAAGGCGAGGTTTTTTTATTTCAAACATTTGCTTATGAAAGTTAGTAAATGAAGATGACCAAAGATGAAATCAACTTAATTCTAAAGCGAAGGATAAAAAACGGTGATGAGTTTAATCATCTAATTGAAGAACCTAAAGGACAAAAAGTAAAACTCAAAAAGGGAGATACTTTTTATTCTGTCTCAATGATGAAAGTGTGGGTAGAAACTTTTTACAAACAGGTTGCTAAATTATCACAAATACTGAAAGGAAAAACGATTCAAGAGACAAGTGATAAAATTCATTATTTCTTGTATTACGATATCCAGTATCAAGCTGATGGGGTAACACAGAATTTAAGAAGTCCTGCCAATAGTTGGTTTAACCGCCGTGAGGGAATCGATTGTAAAAGCTATTCTATTTTCGCCAGTTCTGTATTGATGAATTTGGGAATCAAGCATTACATCAGGCAAATCAAACAGCCCAAGTTCAACCCAAAGCAGTACACACATGTTTATGTGATTGTGCCTTTTGACCAAGTAAGCGGAAAATTGGTTAATGGTTATGCAATTATTGACGGAACAATACAGAGCAACAAAGAACCAAATTATACGGATAAAAAAGATGTTTTTATGGATCAGAAATTACCACACATAGGATTGAATTGTCCTGCTCCTAGAAAGAAAGGTTGGTATGTAACCAAGAAACCTTGCAAAAGAGCATATGAGTTATACGATTTTGCTAGAAGTGCTGAACAAGCAAAGAATATGCTAAAATCATTAGGTAATGATGCAATTGCCCATAAATCAACAAGTGAAGGCGGTGCATATAATATCTATGTCAAAAGTAATAGTGTTTATGGCAGTAAAAGAGGACTTAAAGGTGTAGTGAAAAATACAATTCAATCCCGTAGAAGATTTCCATTTTAAATAATTTGATTATGATAATATTAGAAGAACAAGCGGGATTAAACGCTGGATTAAACCGAGGGCTGAAAATAGGAAAAATGCTCAAAAAGAATGTCCGACTAAAAAATGTTAGTATTAAAAATGCTGTGAAAGTTGGTAAAGCGGTAGTTCCGATTGCCACAACTGCTATGAGTTTTTTCCCTGCTACTGCACCCATTGGGATAGCCTCAAAAATAGCCAAAGCTGGAAAACTGGCTAAAATTGCAGCCAAAGCGGGTAAGATTGGAAAAATTGCAATGAAAGTCAAAAAAATTGCAGGTACAAAAGTTGGACAGTTTGCACTAAAGAATATTGTAAAACCTGCGGTTAATAATGCAATTTCCAGAATTAGTAATCAACCGCAATCTATTAGTGACTCACAGTCATTTGAAACTGCCGAGCCAGTAGAAGTAATGCCAAATGCGACTCCTACGCCTGCTCAATTGGAAACCATTGCAGAGGTAAAAGGAGTTCCGGCGGAATCCTTAACTACTGGCACAACAGAAACTGGTGAGGCACTTCCAAATGATGCACAGCTTGAAACTATTTCCAAAGTTAAGGATATTCCTGTGCAAAATTTAAAGGAAGAAGCCCAAGCTCAAAAAGAAACAGCACAACTCGAAAGTGGAGCTTCAACGGTTGACAAGCCTAATTACACGATTCCAATTGTTATCGGTGTTGGAGCTGTAGGAGCCATTCTTTTAGCAACAAGTTCAAAAAGTAATTAATAAACATAGAAATGAAACAAGAATTAATAACAATCAGTTCTGCCGTTGTTGTAGGTGCTCTATCAAGAGGTCTTACAGGCACTATGACCGAGACATCCTCTAACACGGTAAAAGGTGTTGTTAATGGAGCGGTTGCTATTGGTGCAGGATTTTTAGCGGTAAAAGTAAATGGAAGTGATACCAAAAGTTCACTTTTAAGAGGTTCGGCAATCGGAGTTTCCATAGCCCACGGTCTGGAATTAGTGAAGAATATTTTTTTATCTGAGAAAATAGCGGCCAAGCTAAATCCTGAAACAACCATCGGAAGATTTATGCAAAAAACCGCAGGTCTTTCGGGAGCAGTTAATGGTCTAAGTGGGTATATCGATGCTTACGGTAACTATCATGAAGATGGTTTAGGCGGTTACATCGATATCAACGGTAACTATGTAGAAAATGGTTTAAATGCTTATGACGGTGGTGATGGCTTAGGCGCTTACGAAGAAGAAGGCTTGAACGGGTATTTTGATGATGCAGGAAACTATCATGAAGATGGTTTAGGAGGTTACATTGATGTAAATGGAAACTATGTTGAAGATGGCTTAAGCGGTTATGAGGATGACGGATTAGGTGCTTATGAAGATGATGGCTTAGGTGCCTATATCGATGAAAACGGAAACTATATCCTGTAACCCACAATAAGAAGTAAAATTTAATTTATAAAGAAAAATGGAAAATAGAAATCCACAATTGCAAAGAGCAATTAAAGTTTTAGGAGCAAGACAACGTCAAAACACTCAAGTTGCAAGACCACAAGCTACCAAATTGGTCGATAAGACATTCTACCTTAATGTAAAAGTTGACGGAATGAGTGGTATTAATGAACTCGTTGATGCCAATACCAAGAAAATTGTTGGGGTTACCAACTTTGATGGAAACCTACTTAACTCAGGGCGTGATGTGGTTATTGATGCTATTCGTGTGCAGTTTACCACAAAAGGAGATAAAATTGAAAATGCGGATTGGCAAAGTAGAGATACACTTCCTGCAGAATTGCAAAATGCAGATTTAAGACTGATTCAAACCAATGATATGCTCATTGATTTGCCGCTTACCGATGTTCAAAACTTCAAGACTGAAGATTATCGTCCCATTGCAACCACCCCTCTTTTGAGAGCTAAAGAGGAATTTAAATTGGAATTGGAGTTTCCTAAAGGTGTTACCGTTCCGATAAAAGAAGGAATCCACATGTTTTTACGATTGGAATTTAGAGTAACTGAGGCTAAAAAATAAGAGAACAAATAAAAGCCGAAGTCATAACGGCTGCGGCTTTTTAAATTTTAAAAAGTATGCGACAAATTCAACATGTTGTAAAGGCAATCATAAAGCCAGGAGAAAGTAATACTTCTGAGAATTTTAAACTTCCAATTGGTTTTACTACAGGTGTAGCAGTGTACACTAATGGAGTTGAAAAAAGTATCAGTGCAATGACATCCATTGAAATGAAAGATGATAACAGTATTGCTATCATTCCTTCGGTTCATATTGATAATTGGAGACAATCAAATGGTGGCGAATACGAAAAGAGTTTTAAACCTTTGAATTTCGACACTGGGAACAAAGATTATTCACTCATTTTCGCTTTGGACGAACCATTAAAAAGCAATGTTCCATTAAAATTTCATGTAGTGTTTTTATATAACAATAACATTAATAAAGTATAGCATGTTTGTAGAATCTGCTTTTATAACAAGAGAGTTCAAAGAAGAACAAATTCCCGTTTTAGAGGGAGTTACCTGCCTTTCGGTTGTAAACACAGGAACTACAATTGCAATTATCAACGGTGTTACTATTTACCCAACACAGAAGCAAATATTAATTCCACCCGATGGCACTTTTTCAAAGGTAAAGTTAGAGGTCAATTATGTGACAAGCGAATCAACTTTCGACCCAATATTGGTAAAGAGAATCATTACTGTGGAAGAACGAAACAGGATTTTACTTATCTACAAAAAACTAATTTAAAATGGAGCAATTAGATGATTTGATGGATAAACTGGCAAGCGATAAATTTTGCGCTGTAACGGTTTACGACAGGACTACTTCAAAGCCAATTTTTCGCAATATTACCCATGAACAGATAAAAAACGATTATGGTACAAGTGAAGAATTCTTTGAGAAACTCTATAGTGATGGGTTTACTAAACTCACCATTCAGGAAAAGCGTAAAAATGGTGTAAATGCCTTTAAAATTGAAGGCGACCCTTTTGATGTGACTTTTGGGGAAGTTAAATCTAAGTCAAGAGACGTAGAAGACGAACCAAATCAAGTTTTTAAAAAGAAGAAGAAAAAGAAAAAAAGTGCTGGTCTGATGGGTTTGGGAATTGCTGACATCTTCGACTTGAAATTACAAGCTCGTGATCGGGATGAACTAGCTAAAAAATTAGAAGAATCTGAAAAATACAATCGGGAACTTAAAGCTAAAAACGAAGAACTTACAGAGGAAAAACTGCAAAGAAAGTACACAAAGGAAAGTAACGATAGCCTGAATAACATGCTTTTAGGAGTAGTCAAACAAGCCCCAATCATTTTAAAAGGATTAGGGTTTAATATCCCTGTTGAAAATGGTGGTTTAGCAATGGCTTCACCTGAAGATTTGGAAGATGAAAACTATACCGACACAAAAAAAGCTTTCTTGGATATTGCCCGAACCCTTGACGATGATACTATTACGCTGCTTTCAGTCATTTATCAGAAAATCAACGAAAAGACCGAAAACAACTTCTTTTCTCAGGAATTATTCGAGCTTTTACAAAAACATCAAATGTTAGTATGAATACAATAAGTATAAAAACAAAGGAAACCAACCCTTTCAAATTACAGAAGAAAACTAAGCTGATTCAGGAATTAGCAGATTTAGATAATGAAGTTTTGGAAAAATTGGTGGAGCTGAAGAAATCCAAAAAAGCCATTGCAATGGTTACCGACCCGCAGAGCTGGCAAACAATCAAAGAGTTCATAATGTAGAAAGTTGGAGTAACCTGCCTGTATGCTCCGTTTACGGGTGGGTGAAACAATGATAAAGTACAGGTGTAGGCATTGCTCCAAGTTAAGAGAGTAAAAATGAAACGAGAAGAGTAAAATGAACCAACTACTGGGACAACTCTTTAGAATGCTAAAAATAAAATTCTCAGAGTAAAAATGAAATTGGGAGCAATACTACAGCCAAGAAATGACTATGAAAAGACAAGGTTTACATAATCCCGCAGTACTTACAGCAGTGGCTTCATCCCCACAAGGACAAAAAGCAATTGCTAGTACTCTTGAGAATACTAGTGCAGGAGTAAATGCCACGGTCTCGATAGTAAAAGGTGTTTTGAAAATGGGACTTTTTTTAGGTGTGGGTTACTTTGCTTATAAGAAGATTTTTAACGGTTTTTCACCACTAAAAGAGAACAAAAGAGACAGACCAAGTAATATTTCAACAGGAATGGCAAAGAACAAAGCCGAAGCAATTTACAGCGCTATGTATGGTGTTGGAAATGGTTTTAAATCGGTAAAGCAAAACCTTATGGGTGTAAATCCGAACGGATTTGTGAGAATTCATAATGCTTTCGGACTTAGAAAAGGAATCAATCCCTTATCCAAGAAAATGACTCTGATAGAATGGTTTGGAGACCAGTTCAGTCAAAATGAACTAATGGAATTACGCTTTTTAATTCCCAACTTTTTTTAATCATGGACAGTTCAAAATTACTGCCTATCTCGGTTAGTGTAGCGGGATTGGGAATATTGCTTTTTGCCATAGCTCAAGCAAATAAAGATAAAAATGGAAATGCTTATTTGAATCAAGGAACTGTAGAAAATAGCTTCAATGCAAAAGAAATAGCCACCGTGCTTTACGATGCTATGAAAGAAGCCAATTTCACCAATACTGAGAAGCGCAAAACCATTTTTACAACACTCACAGGGGTAAGTCAAGCACAGTTTTCATGGGTTATTAAAGCCTTTGGAAGTAGATATTATAATACTCTTACAGGTAACACCTATTTCGCCTTATGGCAAAGTCCTGTAAAGCATCCTTTGAAGGTTTGGCTTAAAGAGGAATTAAGTGACAGTGATTATAAATTATTGAAATCAAATTATCCAAAATACTTATAAAAATGACCACAGAAGATAAAATATGGATTGGTGGCGGAATCGCACTTGCTATAGGTGGTGGCATTTATTATTTCGTTCAAAAAAACAAGAATGATAATGAAATCAGTCAAGAAGTTGAAGCGGATTTGAGCAATGAAACTTTACCAGTAGCAACTCCGAAGCCTATAAGAACCCCAACATTGGCAACCGCTCCGATTGTTCCTATGAAAACGATTTCAGAACCTCCAGTCAGAAGTGCTGATGCATTTAGATATAACATAGGTCAGGAAGTGATGGCTTCAGGATTTAATGGAACAAAAACTTATGATGCACGAAAAATGGCAGACGGGAATTACACTAGTGAGGGAATTCGAAAAGCTACTTTTAAAAAAGGCGATAAAATCGGTAAAATCATTTGGGTTGGCAAAAGACCTGATGGAACATATCGCTATGTAGCTCAAAGAGACGGTACTTTTTTAAATGATATCTACTGGATTGCAGATCATAGTGTCATAAAACCTGTTGGTAAGATTTTACCAACTATCCAAGCGGTAACAGAGATATCAGGAATAGATAAATCTATGCTTCTTAAAAAAGGTAGTAAAGGCAAGGAAGTAAGAACACTACAAACTTTATTAAAAATTAAGGTGGACGGTGATTTTGGAAGAAATACAGAGAATGCTCTTTTCACTCAAAAAGGAATAAAACAAATCAGACTTAAAGACTGGAGATAATGAATACAAGTACAGGAGTATGGATTGGTTTAGGCGTATTGGGCGCAATCATTATCGCTTCAATGAGTGATGAATCTAAACCTAAAATAGAATCCAAATCAAACGAAAAACCAAATGTCGAACCCAAAAAGGTACAATTGTAATGGAATTTTTATTATCAAATAGTACGCCTTTTTTGAAGGCTTTTAAAAAGTATGCAATTAATACTCCAAAGCGTGTTGCGCATTTTTTAGCGCAGCTTCACGAGGAAACGGGCGGATTTATAAAGCTATCTGAAAATTTGAATTACACACCTGCTGGACTAATTGAAACTTTTGGGACAAATCAGATTTCGATTGCTCAAGCCAATCTTTATGGTAGAACCGCTAAACGTAAAGCGAATCAGGAAGCCATTGCCAATATAGTGTATGGTGGTAAATGGGGGAAAGCCAATTTGGGTAATACACAAGTTGGTGACGGTTGGCGTTTTAGAGGACGTGGATTAATTCAATTAACAGGTAGAGTAAACTATCAGGCTTACAAGGATTATTCAGGAGTTGATGTTATTGCAAACCCTGATTTAGCATCACGTCCTGACATTGCAATTGATATTGCAGGTTGGTTTTGGAGTGTGAGATTCAAGCTTAATCCAATTGCAGACACCAATAATGTCACATCAATTACCAAGAAAATTAACGGTGGTCTTACCAATTTTTCTGAGCGTGTCAAACAGCTTAATTATTACACAGGTATTGACACACTTGGGATATTAAAAAAAAAAGCGAGTCCGAGACCGGTCAAATCGAAGAGTAAACCTGTTTATAGCTACTACAACCCTTTTACTAGGGTGCTCGATTTTGGTTCTAAAACTAAATAAAGGATAAAATATGTTACCAATAGAAACCATACTAAACTATTTCTTGGGTTCAACGACCCTGATTTCAATATACATTGCTTGGAGGTCAAGGAATTCTGAGCTGAAAAAAAATGAAGCATCAGCTCTTGAAGCTATCGATTCGATTTACACCAAAATGTCAATTGTAACGGATAAGAAGTTTGAAGAAATGCAGAGGATTATTGATGAAAACACTATTGAAATTAAAAACCTTAAAGAACAATTGCAAGAATACCAGGAAAGATGTGCCAGCTGTTTGAATAACAAGAATAATGAAAAGACAAATTCTGAATAGAATCATTTTTGCCGCCAGTTTGTATTATGAAATTGATTTGTTTCAGGCAATAGAGACTAGCAAACTACTTCTTTTCATTATCAAAATTCATCTTAACAAACCTAAACCATGAAAAAATCAATCCAATTACTCATTCTCATTTTTTGTATTCTGCTAACAAGCTGTTCTTCTACTAAAAAACTCAAAGAAGAAAACACTTTACTTAAGAGCGAGATTCAGAAACGGGACAGTATTAAAAATACGGTTATCAATCAAGCAATCGATGATAAATTAATTACTCCGATTGTACAAAGTCAAACTGGAAATTCTGTTTTTGATAGTCTTGTAAATGCCAAGGTAGATGAAATACTATCCAAACTAAACACTTCCAAGAATTCGGGTGACAATGGTTATAAACTCATTTATGACAAGCTTAAAAAACAGTTGGAGTTTTACGCCCAAATCGCCCAAACTCAGAATGAAAATACAGCGGTTAAAAATGAAAAAGTAAAAACGATTATCCAGGTAAAAAAGATTCCCATGGTAGTAGAAAAACCACTTTCTAAACTGGAAAAGTTTTTAATGGGATTAGGGATTTTGGCTTTGCTCTACATTGTGTATAAAATAATAGACATAATCAGAAGAAAAACAAGCGTATGGGCATAAGAGCAAAACATATTGTAATCACAGGGGCATTATTAGGCATTGGAGCATTATGGTACAGCAGTAAACTCAATAAGTGGAAAGAAACAATGAAAAAACTAAAAGCATTACCAACTGGAATTAGAAACTTCGATATTAATTTCAAACGAGTGCGTTTTAATTTGGATGTTACAATCTACAATCCTACAGGTGACAATTTCAGTCCTGATGGAGTTATTGCAACTATTAAACGAATTATTCTCAAAGATAAAACAGCCAAGCGAATTGCCACAATCACAGTCAATAAATCCTTTTTATCAATTCCTGCCAAAGGAAAACATGTACTGAAGGATCTAATTGTAGAAATTCCAATACTGGAGAATATTTCTAATTGGCAAAATCTCTCACAGATAAGAAGCGTAAATGATATCCAGACCGAAACAATTTTGGGAGTTTTAGGTAAAGAGTATTCAATAATAAAGTAAGCATGGATTTAATATCATCATTCAATAATCTTAACGGTAAAACTGTAAAACGTTCCGTTTTGAAATCTCTTTTAACAAGAGCTAAAAAGCAGAGGCATTCGATTATTGCAAGTCGGATTAGTAAAGTTTTACAGCAAAATAATGATGCACTTTTTACTATTGAGCTAATGCAATTAATAGAACCTGCTGGACTTAGTGGAGCAGAGCAAAAAATCATTCTTCCAACATTGGAATACATTTCTGAAGAAGATTCAGAAGGAGGGCTAAATGGTGTTTCTCCTGATGATATTTATAGCTACATCACAGACTTGATTATTAATACAATTGATAAGGTCGGGCATTTGCCTTGGCAAAAAGATTGGGTTGGTTCAGGTTCTGAAGGTGCAGCTAAAAATTATGTTAGCAAGAAAGAATATACAGGAGCAAACTTCCTACTCAATTTCGATATTAAGTTTGACAAAGAAGGTAAAGGGTATTTAGTACCAATTAAGTTCATTCAGCCTTATTATTTAACATTCAACCAGATTAAGGAAACTGGTGCAAGTTTAAAGAAAGACAGTAAAGCAAGACGTGTAATTTATTACACCATGATTTTCAGTTTTGACAACGGTGTTTTGCAGTTCAAAACTACGGACAGGGAAAAGTTTGCCGAGTTTGTAAAAGCCAATGGATTAACTAAAGAAGATTTAAGAGAGCATCTGCAAAAGATCCCAGTAATCAAATATTACAATGTCTTTAGAGCTGATGATTGTACAGGTTTGAAATTTCCTGAAGCAACAGGTAATAAAAACGTGAATCCAATTGAACAAGCCCAAAGTCTTATTGATGGATATAAAGATCCACCCACATACACTTTTGTTGGAGATAGAGCCTATTATCAACCTTCAACCGATAAACTTAACATGCCTAATATCAAAGCTTTCAAAAAAGAAGCTTCCTACTACTGTACTTTTTTTCATGAACTCACACACTCCACAGGAGCAAAAAAGCGATTGAATAGGGATATGACTGGAACCTTTGGAAGTAAGCCTTATGCCTTTGAAGAACTGATCGCTGAACTCGGAGCCGTCTTTATGTGCTCCGAAGCAGGCATATTGTTTCAAACTAAAGAAAATTCAGCAAAGTATCTTAAAAACTGGAATACTGTTTTGGTGAATGAATTGGAAAATGATAACCGCTTTTTCTTGAAAGCTTCAGCGCAATCCCAAAAAGCAGTCAATTACATATTAGGTAGAAATACAGAAAGTGAAGAATCGGAAATAGTGAAAGAAGAGGTTAAAAAAGTAGCTGCAAAAAGACCAGGAAAGAAAAAGGTAAAACCTAAAGTTACCAAAGCTAAAAAAATCGGACTATCAGCTTCAATTGTGGCAAGTAAAAATACTGAATTAACCAAAAAGAGAACTGTACAAACTGTAGTTAAAAAAAGAGATAGTAAAGTTGCTTCCAATCAGGATAAAAGCCTTAATGCGCTTGAAAAACTTGGTTTTATTTCTGCTAATTCTGTACCAAAGGAAGTAAAAGATGTTTTTGTACTGGGTGGCGAAATTGGGAAGTTTTTACAAAAACAACAGCCTCATAAAGCTTTAATCCTAATAAAAGGAAACAAGCACAGTTCAAAATCACAGTTGGCCATGCAGATTGCCAATGCTTTTGGAGAAGCACAAATTCCAGTAGCTTATATCGATTATGAGCAAGGAGGAATTGAAAGCAAGGACACAGTAGATAGTATCAACAGAAATACTACTGAAGCAGGAAGAAAGTATATAGCCATAAAAGGTTATTTAGAAAACCCTTTTGAGGAATTACAAGGATTCTGCAAGGTGGTCAAAGTCATTATTGCGGATTCTGTTACGGATTTGAAAATTACTGCCGACCAGCTAAATTATTTGAGAACCAAATACCCGAAAATTATTTGGTGCTTCATTTCTCAAGTGAAAGAAAACGGAGCTATGTACGGAGGTAATAAAATGGCTCACAATCCAACTTCAGTGATTCATTGTTCATCACATCCCGACCCTAAACAACGGTTTGCCACATTGGAGAAAAACAGAGGTAATGATCTTACTTTGAAATACTCGATGTACTTCAAAAAAGTAGTAAACGAACCCAAAAAAAAGAAATTATCATTTAAAGTCAAATAACTAAAATCAGAAATCATGGTAGCTAAAAAAGTAAAATCAAAAGGAAAAAAAAGAATCTCAGCTAAAAAGCTTTGTAGCGGTGTAATCAAACGTGAAGGCGTTAAAAAAGACGGAACTCTGAAAAAGGGTTATCGCTATGTTAAAGGAGGAAAAGTTGTGAAAGCAAAAGTAAAGAAATAGTTTTTGATTTGGGTTGATTGGGAAAGCCGTGTTGCAGAGATGTAGCACGGCTTTTGTATTTAGTTAGTGATATTTTATAGTTTAATTGTCAGGTTTGTCCTGATATTTTAGCTATGAAACACAATTATTAAATTATAAAAATTAATACTAGTTGTTAAATTATCAAGTACTTTCTATCGATAATAATAAATTTTCCATATATATAATCAGATATTTCATATTGCAATATACGATATGTGTCCTTAAAACTTTGTTTTTGTTAAATTTAATGATTAATATTGCATATCGCAATATGAAATATAGTTATGATACATGCAAAAAGTAACTTAAAACCACAGGACATCGTAATTTTATTGAAAATAATTGCATTAGGTGATAAAACTTGGTTTCATCATACCATTGCTCAAGAACTAGGTATAAGTCAATCAGAGGTTAGTCAATCACTAAACCGTTCCAAATATTCAGGATTAATTGATGATACAAGAAAAAAAGTAAACAAATTAGCTTTTACCGAATTTTTGCTTCATGGTGTTGCCTATGCTTTTCCACAACAACCCGGAGCTATTGTTAGAGGGGTTTTAACAGCACATGCAGCAGAACCTTTAAATCAAATTATCGAATCAAACGAAAAATATGTTTGGCCATATGCTAAAGGTTTAGAAAGAGGACAAGCTATTGAGCCATTATATAACACTGTGGTAGAAGCAACTTTAAATGATAAGGAATTATATGAATTATTAACAATGGTTGATACTATAAGAGTTGGAAGAATTCGAGAAAAAGAGATTGCAAAAAAAGAACTAGAAAAAAGGATTTTAAATTCTTAATATAAAACATTTGTAATGGAAGAGGAAATTAGAAATATAATTATCGAAACTGATTTAGATACTTCATTAGAAGATAAGAATGATGGTGGGCTTTATCCATATGATCCAGCTTATGAAAATATTGAAATTGGAGAAGATCCATTTTCAATATTTGAGTATTTAAGACAATTAGAAAAAGGAAAAATTACAATACAACCTGATTTTCAGAGAAATCAGGTGTGGAATAATACTCAAAAAAGTAAATTTATTGAGTCCATTATTTTAAACTTTCCATTACCACCAATTTATTTGAATGAAACTAAAGATTCAACATATATAGTTATTGATGGTTTACAAAGATCAACAGCCCTTAGAGAATTTTATCAAGGGAAGTATGCTTTATCAGGTATAGAGGCTTTACCTAAATATAATTCATATAGATTCAAAGATTTACCTGAGGTTTTACAATCAAAATTTGAAGATAAAAAATTAACTGTTTTCGTTTTAAAACCTTCAACACCTATGGTTGTTATTTATGATTTATTTAATCGTATTAATACAGGAGGTACACAATTAAATAGGCAAGAAGTTAGAAATTGTATATTTATTGGTAAATCTACTCAGCTACTTAAAGAGCTTTCAGAGCAATATTTTTTTAAAGAAGCCATAAGTTGGGGGGTTTCGGATAAAAGAATGAAAGATAGAGAAGTTATTTTAAGGTATTTATCATTTAGATGGTTTGATTATCAAAATGAATATACTGGTGACATGAGTGATTTTGTTGAAACTGCTATGAAGAAAATCAATAAAGTTGATGAGGAGAAAATAGAAGAAATTAAAGAGGACTTTTTAAGAGTAATGGGATGGTCATTTGAAATATGGGGAGACGCTAACTTTAGAATTCCAACCGATCATACAAGAGGAACAATTAATACGGCAATTCTTGAATCTGTTTGTGTGTATTTATCCTTTGCTTCAAATGAGTTTTTAATTAGAAATCAAGAAATTATAAAAGCAAATTACACTAAATTAATTAATGATCCTATCTATTTTGAAGCGGTTACAAAATCAACTGGAAATAAAGCTAAAGTTTTAGATAGATTTAGATTAGCAAAAGAAATTTTAAATCAAGATACAGAATGATCAAAGAAATACAAATACAAAATTTTAAGTGTTTTACAAATTCTAAACCATTTGAGTTTTCAAAAATTAATTTGTTAACTGGAATCAATGGTAGAGGAAAATCTTCTTTATTACAAGCTTTCTTGATTTTATCTCAATCAGCATGGAAAAATAAAAACTTAAAAAAATTAGTTATAAATGATGAACTGATAAATCTAGGGAACTTTGATGACATTAAAAACAGTGAAACTCCTAGAGGGGAAAATATTCATTTTAATATAAAATTTGATTTGCCTTTTATTGATGAAGCTAAAATTCAATTCAATGAAAATCCTGATGAACCATTACTAGCAGATTTTGTTAAGTTAGATATCATTTCACAAGACCAAAATTTTGTAATTAACAATTATGATAAAGAGATTAATGAAATAATATTGACTTTTTCTGAAATATTAAAAAAAATACATTTTGTTAGTGCTGATAGACTTGGTCCTGTTAAATATGTCGAAAAAACAAATTTACCCGAATTTTTACATGTTGGACCAAGGGGCGAGCACACAATTAATATCCTAGCAGAATCTATAAATTTATCTAATGTTAATGATGTATTATACCTTGGGAATGATGCAAAATCGGTACTTCAACAAACAATAGAATGGTTAAACTACATTCTTGAAGGAGCAAATATATCAATTGGAGGTAAGGATAAAGAAAGTAGTGTTTTATACATGCTCCTCAATAATAAAAACAATTCATATGCTTATAAACCTGCTAATGTGGGCTTTGGTTATAGTTATATTTTACCATTAATTGTTACAGGTTTAATTGCTAAACCAGGCGAAACAATCATTATTGAAAACCCAGAAGCACATTTACATCCTAGAGCACAATCTAAAATTGCAGAATTTTTTTCTAAAGTAGCATCATGTGGTATTCAGGTATTTATAGAATCACATAGTGAGCATATTTTAAATGGATTAAGAGTTAGTGCTTTAAAGCCTAATATAAATATTAAATATGATGAACTAGCTGTCCATTATTTTGATGAATCATTTGATTCTGTTAAATTAACAATGAATAATAAAGGTAAAATTCAAAATTGGCCATATGGTTTTTTTGACCAACAAGAAATTGATTTTGCAGATATATTTAAATATACACGTGATTAGTTATGATGGCAGAATTTTACATTATAGCTGAATCTTTTACTCAAAATGCAGCTTCATCTAAAGAACAAATTGAAACAAAAATTGAAGCATTCGGTAGCGATTTTATTAATATTCGAAAACATAAAGAAACCAATAAGCTATTTATCAATCCTGAAATTTATAACATATTATTTATAAATAATATTTCAATTTCTGATTTACTTTACAATGATGAAATTTCAAATAAAAACATAGATAGAGATGCAAGGAATATGCTAAAAAAGATAGTTTTGGAAACAGAAACTAATAGCATTAATAGTAAAGAGGTGATTGAGGTTTTATTACCTGAACATAATGAAGATTTATGTCATGGATTAATAGCATTCAATTCTGTTGACGGAGTTGATCCAGAATTTCAAATAGTTTATAATGAGAAAGGGTGGTTAAAATTTAGAAGACACTATCTTGGTTTATATCCAAAAAATGAAGAATTTTTTATTTCAGAATGTAGGAAGTATTTTCCAAATATTATATTTCACAACAATACAATCACCTCTATTAGTTCTATATTTAATAATTTTCCAAAAAAAATCGTTTATCATTTAGAAGCTTTAAACGACAGATTTAGAGAATCAGAAGATGGCTTAAGGCATCGTCAACAAGTACTCACACATTTTAGTGGTAACTGTAATTTAGATACAACAGCTTCATTAGAAGGAAATGCAGATAAAAAACCTCTATTTACCTATGAATTTGTAAATGACGAAGGAAATAATCAAAGTGTTTGCTGTGAACCACATATAAAATTGTGTACAAGTGATACACCAGGTGATAATACATATTATCAAAATAGAATATATTTTCATGAAGGATTCGAAAATATAGAAGAGAATAAAATACTAATTGGTCACATTGGTGGTCACCTTTAATAGATTTTAAAAGATGCCAACATTAAACTGGATAGGTAAAGAGAAAGTAGTAAATCATCATTTAGAGGTTCCTTTTAAGGTACTGGAACATTCCTATGGCTTTCAAAATGGTGAAATAACAGAAAAAGAATCAAGTAGTGGTAATAAAATAATTCACGGAGACAATCTAGAAGCATTAAAAGCTCTTTTACCTGAATATGAAAATAGAATTAATTGTATTTATATTGATCCGCCATATAATACTGGGGAAGAAAAATGGAAATACAATGATAACGTAAATCATCCAAAAATAAAAAAATGGTTAAATGATTTTGTGGGAAAAGAAGGTGAAGATTTAAGCAGGCATGATAAATGGTTATGCATGATATATCCAAGGTTAAAACTATTACAAAAACTCCTATCAGATGAAGGTGTAATTTTTATTTCTATAGATGATCATGAAGTTCATAATCTGATTTCAATTACAAATGAAATATTTGGAGTTCAAAACAAAGTTGCTTTATTAAGTTGGGAAAAGAAGAAAAAGGGTTCTCATTTAAATAATTGGATTACAAATGTCAAAGAGTATGTAATTGTATATTGTAAGAATAAGGCACATTTCAAGGGATTAATAGGGCAAGTTGTAAATCACAAAGAAACTTATCCATGTATTAATCCAGGCAATGCTATTGGATCAAGAATAATTCCTAAAGGTGTTAAATCCACATTCCGTGAAAAAAATCATATATTACCAAAAGGAAGTATAATTTCTGCCGGAAATATGAGTTTAGAGCTTGAATCAGAACTTGAATTGGAAAATGGTTTTTTAAAAAACGATGTAACAATTAAAAGCGAATGGAGATATGGTCAAGATAAAATAAATGAGTTTGCTAAATCTAATGAATTGTATTTCACAAGAGATTTATATTTGAGAAGAGAAGTAACTGAACCAAGATCTAAACGATTAAAAGATTGGCTACCAAGAGTAGATAATGAATATTTATTAGAATTAAAAAATGAATTGATTAATGAGTATGAAAAGGAAGTTATTGATAATGATTTAATTGACGAAATTAAAGATCAAATAAATAAAATAGAAGTATCAACACATAAAAATTTTGACACTGAAAATTTGAATGCTAGTGGATGGGGATCTAATGAAGATGGGGATGAAGAAAACAGAAAAATATTTAATAAAAAAGTATTTGATTTTCCTAAACCTTCAAAATTAATTTCAAAACTTATTTGTTCATTCAGAGACAAAGATGCAATTATTCTTGATAGTTTTGCTGGCTCTGGGACAACGGCACATGCTGTTTTAAATTTAAATGAGCAAGATGGTGGTAATAGAAAGTTTATACTTATTGAAATGGAAGATTATGCAGAAACAATTACCTCTGAAAGAGTGAAAAGAGTCATTAATGGTTATGCAGATATTGCTGGTACTGGTGGTAGTTTTGATTTTTACAAATTAGATCAATCACTTTTCAAAGAGGATGGAAATTTAAACGAAACTGTTGACATTAAAAAAATAAGGAGTTATATCTATTACACAGAGACTAAGACAGTTATCGATAATCAAAATCATATTGATAATAAATATTTCTTAAGTAAATACAATGACACCGCTTATTATTTTTATTACAAACCTGAAACGCCTAATGAATCTACAACATTAAATCATGAGTTTTTAGCAACCATGAAGACTAAAGCTGAACAGTATATTATATATGCTGACAATGTTAGTCTCGATGAATCATTCATGAAGACACATAATATTATTTTCAAAAAAATACCAAGAGGTATAACAAGATTTTAAAAAATGGAATTAAAACCTTATCAACAACAAGTAATCGCTGATCTTTCTATGTTTTTGGAATATATTCAAGAAACCAAAGATGTAAAAGAGGCATTTTATGATTTTTGGGCAAAGCATCCAAAAACCCCTTTATTTCCATTTGTTGGAACTGCAATTGAACCTTATAAAAATAACATTCCAAGAGTACCTCATATTTGTGTAAAAGTACCAACTGCCGGTGGCAAAACTTTTATTGCATGTAATGCTATAAAAACTATATATGATTCTTTTCCATTAGAAAAACCAAAAGCAGTTATTTGGTTGGTACCATCTATTACAATTTTAGATCAAACAATAAAAAATTTAAAAAATCCTTCACATCCATACCGTCAAAAAATTAACGCTCATTTTGGAAATAAAGTTGAGGTTTTTGACAAAGCAACATTGCTTCAAGGGAGTGGTTTTAATATTACTTCTATAAAAGAGCAATTGAATATTTTAGTTTTTAGTTTTGATAGTTTAAGAGCAAGAAACAAAGAAGATAGGAAGGTTTTTCAAGAAAACGGAAATTTACAATCTTTTGAAGCAGTTTTAGGTAAAGAAAATGACATTACTTTGGGTGCAGTAATAAAATACCTAAATCCATTAGTCATAGTTGATGAGAGTCACAACGCAGAAAGTGATTTAAGTGTCGATATGCTTAAAGAAATTAATCCTTGTTTTATACTCGATTTAACAGCAACACCAAGAAACAATAGTAACATTATTAGTTTTATTGATGCCTTAGAATTGAAGAAAGAAAATATGGTAAAACTTCCTGTTATTGTTTACAATCATCAAGACAAAACAGAAGTAATTAATTCATCTCTACAATTACAAAGACGCCTTGAAATTCAAGCAATAGAAGAAGAGAAAAATGGAGGGAAGTATATTCGTCCAATAGTCTTATTTCAAGCACAACCCAAAAATGGAAAAGACTTTATTAACGAAGAAGAAGAAAAATCAAATGTTCAAAAATTAAAAGAAAAATTAATTGAACTTAAAATTCCAGAAAATCAAATTAAAATAAAGACAGCAAATATCAATGAAATCAAAAACGAAGATTTGATGAGCAAAGATTGTGAGGTTAGGTTTATAATTACAATTAATGCTTTGAAAGAAGGTTGGGATTGTCCATTTGCATATATTTTAGCATCTTTAGCAGATAAAAGTTCAGCTGTTGATGTAGAACAAATTTTAGGAAGGGTATTAAGGCAACCTTATGTTACAAAACATAATTTTCCTTTACTTAATTTAAGTTATGTATTAACCGCTTCATCTAAATTTCTTGAAACATTAGATAATATTGTTAAAGGACTTAATAAAGCTGGATTTAGTGATAAGGATTATAAATTAGTTAATTCAACAACAATTGAAGAACCAAAAAAACAAAATCCGTTAGCACAACTTGATGTTTTTGCTAGTAATGAGCAATTAGTAAAAGACAGTTCTGAGGATATTACTGCAGATATTGATGTAACAAGAATTTCAATGCCTGCTGAAACACCAAGCACAACAATTTCAGAAATTGAGAAAACTGCTTTTGACCAAAACGAAATTTTTGAGAGAACCGTTTCCGAGATAGATGAAAACAAAACAATTGTTTTACCTAACGAAATTCAACAACTTGTGAAATCATATAGTATTAAAAACATTTTTAAAGAAGAAGCTAAAAAAATTTCTCTTCCACAGTTCTTCTTAAAAGTACCTGCAAATGATCTATTTGGAAAAAAAGAAGAAGAATTACCACTAGAAAAAGAAAATCTATTAGAAGGTTTTAAACTAAGTCAAGAAGAAAGAAAGATTGATTTTGCAAGTATTTCGTCAGAATTATACAAAGTAGATTTAGATGAAACAAAAAGCGAACACACTCCAACATTTGTTAGACTTGATGGTCTTGTAAAGGAAAGTGTGATGGCGTATATTCTCGACCCATCAAGAAAAGATACAAGAGTGAAAAATTTCACTAAAAGAATAATGGATATAATTGGAAATATGTATCCGATTCCAGACAAAGAAATTGAAAAATATATTAAACTAATTTTAGAAGATTTCACAGACGAACAGTTTAATGATTTTGCTAATAATGAATACACTTATACAGATAAAATAAAGAATAAAATAAAATTTTTATCTGAAGCATTTGCCGAACAAAAATTTAAAGATTTTTTAGATACTGATAAAGTATTTATTAAACCTTCATTTAATTTGCCTACTAACATTTCTCCTGGTACAACTTCAAAAGATATTACAAAATCGCTTTATGAGAAAGAGGGCAGTATGAATGGATACGAAGAGAAAGTTATTAATGAAATAGGTAACATGACAAATATTTCATTTTGGACAAGAAATATCGAAAGAAGAGGATTTAGGATAAATGGTTTTGTGAATCACTACCCTGATTTTATTATTCAAACAAAAAGTGGTAAAACAATAATTCTTGAAACTAAAGGCGACCATTTGGATGCTGAACAAAAAATTAGACTTGGTAATTTTTGGGCAAATAAGGCAGGCAATAATTACCGTTATTTTATGGTTTATGAAAGAAGAACTGTAGATGGAGCATATAAATTAGAAGATTTTTTAAACTTAATTAAAAATATTTAAGAAAACTATAATAATTATTTAGAAGATGCCGTAAGGGATTAAACATAATCAAGATTTAAATATGTTATCTTCATTAGAAAACTATCTAATGGGTAACTGATTTCTCTGATAAACAGCAATTTTATACTCTTTTGTTTCTCGTAAAGCATGAAGAAAAAAGTTGATATTATCCAAACTTAATTTTGATAAAATATCATAGCTTTTCTTATGGCATTTTCTATATTTTTTACCACTACCACAAAAACAAATAGAAACTCTATCTATTTTTTTTCCTTCAATAATTTGGATTAACCCAAATTCAATATTAAAAATATTATCAGTCATAAAAGTTTCTTCAAAAAACTCAATCCAACCTTTATTGCCGTGAGATCGTTCCTTTAAAAAATAACCATTTTGGTTCCTATATATTTGGCTGTAAAAATAATTTTTAACTTGATTATCTATGAATGAAAGCAAAGTTATGCCACTATTGCAAATTATGATTTCTTCTGGAGGTGAAGCTATACAACAGTTGCCCGTTGCTTCAAAAATATGCCAATCTACATTTTTTGGAATACGGCCACCAGTTTCAAATACTAATGGAAAACTATTAGGATAATTAGGTACACATTTAATTTCAATTTGATAGCTATCTTCAATTGCACCATATTGATCCGTTAAGTTGAAAGAACCAAAGACACATGGAATACCATCATCATTTTTATATGATAGTTCCTTGTGTTTCTTAATGACATCTGTTATTTGTTCTACAAAAATGGTATAGCCTTTCATTTATTATTTCCCCCAAGGTCTAGATAATGCCGCTCCACCAGTTGTGGCAGCGTTACTATTTGATTGTTCATTTTTATCTTCTCCATCAGGAAATCTGGTTCCTAAATGTTTTTGCCATAATCTACTTGCTTTTAGTTGATTTTGCTCCTTTAATGCAGCTTCTGCATCAGAAAGAAAACTATCCAAATTGTTTAGAAAATTATTTTTTCTATTTTCATCATAATCTGAAAACAAATTGTCTTTCGGTGTTACAGGAACTATACATTCAAATTTTTGTGCTAAAGCTTTTTTAATTTCTCTTAATATATCGGTTAATAAAATATCATCCCTATCATTAAGTACAATTTTATCTTTAGCATTCATCGCTAAAATAGTCATCGCAAGTCCACTTGGCATTTTATTTCTTTTATGGTCACACCAAGCTTTTAACTCCTTAATGGTTTTAATAATTTTTCCATTAGCATCCTTATTTTCATTAAACCAATCTATGAGTGCTTTTGGATCACTATCTTCCCAACCATTATTTTTAACTGCCAATTTATATTCTTGTCCATCAATTTTATAATAAACAGGAATATCAATTTCGTAATCTCCTGAAAATATGTTTCGAATACATTTTTTCCTATGTTCTGGTGAAGTAGAAGTATAACCGTTAACAGCATCCCAAATCCAATTTTGTAACGTGGTTGCAGTAACATCAGGGGTTCTAAAAAAATAAACACCATCATCCAAATCACAAATATCATCTTTAGTCCTAATACCAGTCTTCATTTTATAGGAGCCTTGTATGTAAAACTTTGGGATATATTCAGAATGATTTTCTTTAAAATATTTTCTAATTCTTTCTCTCAACCCATCTTTAGATGTGGTCATCTTTGTTTTCTTATTTGACGTTAGAGAAACTTCAGTATTAAATTCTCCAAACAAGTTGTGACAATTTGCCATATTTATATGTTTTTATAGTTCTTAATAGATTTAAAAAATTCTAGAATTTCAGGCTTTGTTGCGTATGTATTCCCAACTTGATTTCCTAATGATTTTATGGTGGATAACGTTTTTTTATCAGCTCTATCCATGGTAATAATATTCATTTGAGCTTTTGACAATTCAGGTGATTTTATTCGAAAGTATTTACCTTTTGGATTTATTTTAGGTACAATTTTTAATAAAAAATAATCTGTAAAATAAGACTGACCATCTAATGCTGTTTGAAACATTTTCTCCTTCCAACCGATAATGGATTTTGATTTATTTGATGTTGATACCCAACCATTAGGAGTAGCTATACTAGAAATTGATAAAATACGGAAATCATCAAATTCTTTTTCCTCACCTACATAATAATCTACTGCTTCCAATAGTCCACATAATGAAGGGTTATTTGCCCAAACACCACCATCAGTATATAAGAAATTGTTATGTTCATGAACAGGGTAATAGCTTGGTGCAGCTGAAGTAGCTAAAGCAATATCTACGAGTTTTATAGTATTATCTACAAAATGTTCAGTTTGACTACCTGACTTTTTAAAGACCTTTGGTTGACCATTTGTCAAATTAAAACTTGGTATACAAAGTAAATTAGTAGCATCATTCATCGTTTTGTCTCCAAACAAATCTTCAAGGATCCTTTTTAATGGCTTGACAGAATGTTTATTTGAAAAGAAAATTTGCTTAATGGATTTAAATGAATTCTGAAAACCTCTAATAAAATTACTATTTGAAGTAGGAAAAATTTTAGAGCCGTTTGTTGTATACAAATCAACCAAATCATTTGCACTCATTCCATTCGCAAGTCCTATGGCAATTAATCCACCGGTTGAAGTACCACAAATCATGTCAAAATGATCAGCAATTTTTTTACCAGTTTTGTTTTCAAGTGAAGCTAAAATGGAAGCACTATATAATCCCTTAATTCCGCCTCCATCAATTGAAAGTATTTTAAACGTTTTGCTTTCCATAATCAGTATTAATTAGAGTAATCATTATTACAATAAAACCTAGAAATAATCCAACAGATGCTTGGAAACTTTTTATTATATTATGTTGGATGTCATTGCAGAAACTTTCACAATTATAGTTTATTAAGCTATAAGGCATTCCTAATTTACTTAAAGCTTTCTCTACTAATTTTCTTCTTTCAAAATCGTTCCCTTGAAATTTTTCTACACGTGTTATACTTATTACATCTTGAAAAAAATCTTCAACTCTTGTTAACTTTACACCCACACCAATTATGTTTTCACAGATTAGATGCTGTCCTTGGCTATTATATCCAAGATATAATGCATGATGCTGCACAATACCTAACAAACTTTTTGGTACAACTACTCTGTCTCCAGGTTCTAAGTCTAATTGCTTTATTAATTGTAATTCTCTATTCATATTCATATTTTTATTTAATTGCTTTCATTGATATTAAATTGTCTAAATTATCTTTTGTAGTAGCATTAGCTTCACTCCTCAAATATTCTTTTCCAAATGCCTGAATATATGTTACTTTGGATTTTATAAACCAATCTGGGTAATTCCATATTATTGTTCTGATAACATTACCTTTTTTTAATAAAGCTATTGTACTGGCCTCAGATGTTTTTTCACCCATATTCCATGAATCTCCATCATTAACAGGATGTAACATTACATGAGTAATGTTTTTATTAGAATCTTTCCACACACCTGATATTACATAATTTGCTGACTTGCTCATTCTCCTTTTTTTTTAGTTAATCACCTTGTATACATTGTAATGCTATAAAAATTTCATAAATTGCCATTCCTATGGAAATTTTTTAAAAAATTTAAGCATTACTATAAAAATGAAGTCAGATAATAGAAAAGTTGCAACATTTGATGAGAAATGCCGTGCACTTCAGGAGATTTATACTTCTGAGTTTTACACGGTTCTTTTCAAGCATGCTATAATTAGGCTCAAGACTGTTTTTAATATAAAGTATAACAAGGAAAGAGGGTTTAGAGGTATTATGATTGAAGATGTAATTAATGATACAATAGAGTCATTTTTAAGAGATGGTGGCCGCCAATGGTATCCTGAAAAATTTCCTGACTTTCGAAAGCAGATTATCAGCGGACTTGATAGTGTAATTTATAACACTTTAAATGCGGAGCTTGAAAAAGCAAGTGACACATTTGAAATTTTAGAACATGATTCCGACATTTCTGAAGATGACGAAAAGTATAAGTTATTATTATCAGCATGTCATATAGAATTGGAATCAATGGGAGCAACAGATGTTGAATTACTGCTCTTTGAACCATATATTATTAATGAAATGAAGAGGAATGATTTATCACAATTACTTGGAATAAGTAATGAAGAATTAACAAATATCAAAAAGCGATTAGATCGCAAATTACCTCTTATTAAGGAAAAATTGAAAGTTTTGAATTATGAAAAATAAATTCATAAAAAAGATTGACGAAGCGATTATCTCTCAAGTTATTGAAGGAGATTCTAGTGCGTATGATGAAATGCTTAAAGCAGATGGTCATGATATTGCCGATATGGAAACTTATGCTCAAAAGAACTTCCGTAAGCATTCTTTTTTGTTAAAAGGAATAATTAATAAGCAGAAAGATTTATTATTATTAGAAAGAGCTTCACTTTTATTGCAAAACGCAATTGAAAAAAATATCGATAAGCCAATTAGTTATTTAAAAGGATTGATTGCTAATAATCAATTTCAAGTTCAATATAGAAATCTTGAAAACTTGGATGTTGAAGAAATCAAGGAAATTATTAAAGATCAAAATTTATTAGAATTATTGGAGCAATTGGAAGATGATCAAAAATAAAAAAGGTTCTAATAAAGCTAAAGCATTACTTGAGGAAATTGGCTTTGACGAAATTACCGACATTCCTATGGATATATTTGTTGCTGGACTTGGAGCAACATTAATTGAAGAGTCACTTCCTAATTCTGATGGTAAAATTATTAGGGGAAACACTAAAACTTTAATAAAAGTCAATTCGGATATTCAGTTTGAGGAAAGACGTCGTTTTACAATTGCTCACGAAGTCGGTCATTATCTATTGCATAGCAAGCTTGAACTTGAAGTACATAATGAAACTTCTAATTCCTTAAATTGGTTCAATTCTGCAGAACAGCAAGCAAAAAAAGGAGTTCAAGAGTGGGAAGCAAACGATTTTGCTGCAGAATTATTAATGCCTGAAGCATTAGTTAGAAAAGAAACCTTTCGTAAAAAATTTTCGCCTGATTTAGTTAAACAGTTGTCAAAAAGATTTAAAACAAGTATAACATCAATTATTTATCGATTATTGTCTTTAGATATATATCCACTTTTTGTTGTCTTTATAAGTGCAGGTATCGTTAGATATTGGAGTAAATCCAATAATTTTTGGGTAAGAGTTCAAAATATAACTAAACTTCCGCCGCCTCAAAATTCTGTTGCAGAAGAATATGTCGAAGCGGGATATGAGTATATTTACACAGGTAATGATAAAACTCAGACTATAGATAAATCAACTTGGTTCGAATTAAAAGAGGATGAAGATGATAGTGATTTTTTTGAATATTGTATTCCAACAAAACAATATCAAACTATAATTTCGGTAATATGGGAAGAATAAGAGTTATATCTAATTCTTAATTATTTCATCTACAGATTTGTAACAAGTACAGCCATTGAACATCTATTTTTTAGTTAATTTTGATAGTAATTTTTAATTCATTATATTTGCTTTGTAAGATTTCAAAATTTGCAACTCAGAAATGAGGGGCAAAAGCGAGACCCTAAAATAGGAAAAAAATATATAATCCTTATATATAAAGGCATTAGAGAAGGAGTACAAATCCCTCTTTCTCCGCGAAAAGCACCTCAACGAGGTGCTTTTTTCATTTTAATACTTTCCTTGCTATTTTATAGGATTAACAGGATCAAGTTCAAAACACCAGAAACTTCGAGGCGCAAACAGTAAGGCTCAATATTTATTACTCAAGAGTAAAAAACTACACTCCTACCATCTCCAAAAGAATCAAAAAACAAAAGATACAACCCTGAGTTAATTCAGATCACAAATAGGTGTACTGTTTTTTATAGCTACTTTACGGTTTTCCATTTTTCACTTCCACAAAATTTCGATACTTTTAGCACTAATTTACATTCAATTTAATACAAAACCCTACTTGCTTCATGGCAGCCGAACAAAAACAAAAATTAGAACAACAACTATGGAATATTGCCAACACCCTTCGTGGGAAAATGGATGCCGATGATTTCAGAGACTACATATTAGGATTTATTTTTTACAAGTACTTGAGTACAAAAATGGAATTGTATGCCAACACCATCCTTCAACCCGATGGATTGACCTTTCAAGACATCGAAGGACATGCAGAGGAAGCCGCAATTTTAGAAGAAATCAAACAATTAGCTTTAGACAAATTAGGTTACTTTTTATTGCCATCTGAATTGTTTTCAGAATTGGCAAGAAGAGGCAACGCAGGCGGAAAAAACAATTTCATCCTCGGCGATTTGTCCAAAGTACTCACACATATTGAGCAAAGCACTATGGGTTCTGAAAGTGAGGAAGATTTTGGCAACCTCTTTTCCGACCTCGATTTGACCTCACACAAACTAGGAAAATCCGAAGCCGACAAAAACGAACTCATTGTTAAAGTCCTCGTGCATCTAGACGAAATTGACTTTGATTTAGAAAATACCGATAGCGATGTACTGGGCGACGCTTACGAATATCTGATTGGGCAGTTTGCTAGTGGCGCAGGCAAAAAAGCAGGCGAATTCTACACGCCCCAGCAAGTCAGTAGCATTTTGGCTCAGCTAGTGACCGTTGGCAAAGACCAACTCAAAAGCGTCTACGACCCCACTTGCGGTTCGGGTTCCTTATTGTTGCGTGTAGCCAAAGAAGTAAAAGACGTCAGCGCTTTTTATGGACAAGAAATGAATCCTACGACCTACAACTTGTGTCGTATGAACATGATCATGCACGATGTACACTACAAGCGATTCGACATCAAAAACGAAGATACGCTCGAACGCCCACAGCATTACGATTTGCGTTTTGAAGCCATTGTGGCCAATCCGCCTTTCTCTGCCAATTGGTCTGCGAGTCCTTTGTTCATGAACGACGACCGTTTCTCTGCTTATGGCAAACTCGCCCCAAGCTCCAAAGCCGATTTTGCTTTTGTGCAACACATGATACACCAGCTAGACGAAAACGGAACCATGGCCATCGTGCTTCCTCACGGCGTACTGTTTCGTGGCGGTGCCGAGGGACACATCCGCGAATATTTGATTAAAGAAAAAAACTACCTCGATGCCGTGATAGGTTTGCCCGCCAATATTTTTTACGGCACCAGCATCCCAACCTGTATTTTGGTATTGAAGAAAAAACGAACCGATCCCGAAAACATTTTGTTTATAGACGCCAGCCAACATTTTGAAAAGGTAAAAACCCAAAACGTCCTGCGCAAAGAAGACATTGACAAAATAATCGATACCTATAAAAACCGCACCACCGAAGAAAAATATTCGCAAATCGCCCCTATTTCCCGTACAGACGCGATTTATCGCGTCTCTACCATCGCCGAAAATGATTATAATTTAAATATCCCTCGCTATGTAGATACCTTCGAAGAAGAAGACGCCATAGACCTACAAGCCATAACCGAGGAATTGCGCACCTTAGCCACCCAAAGCAAAACAACCGATGCTACCATAACCGATTTTTGTACCGAATTAGGAATCCAAACCCCATTTTAATCATGAAAAGTACTTTACATACACAAGAGTATTGGGGCGTTCCCCTATCGGGTCGGGCTATCCGTTACAATCTTTTTTGCCCGAAAAAAGGCAAAAAAGGATTTTCACTTCTATCCCTAACGCAAAAAAATACCTGCCATGAATAAACTAAACGTACCACAATTGAGGTTTAAGGGGTTTGAAGGGGAATGGGAGGAGAAAAATATTGAAGATTTATGTACTATGCAAGCTGGCAAATTCATTTCTGCATCGGAAATAAAAGACAATTATTCAGAAGATTTGTTTCCATGTTATGGCGGAAATGGGTTAAGAGGTTATACATCATCATTTAATTATGATGGTAATTATTCCTTGATTGGTCGTCAGGGTGCACTTTGTGGAAATATAACATTTGCAAAAAATAAATTTTATGCAACTGAACATGCCATCGTTGTAAATGTTAATCAAAATATTGATAAAAATTGGATGTATTATATATTGAATATTAAAAATTTAAATCAATATGCTACTGGTCAAGCACAACCTGGTTTATCTGTTCAAAATATAAAAAAAGTTAATGTAACTATTACAAACTCCCTCCCTGAGCAACAAAAAATAGCGTCCTTTTTAAGTGCGATCGATGAAAAAATACAGCAATTGTCCCGCAAAAAGGAATTGTTAGAACAATACAAAAAAGGCGTAATGCAACAATTGTTCTCAGGCAAATTGCGCTTCAAAGACGAGAATGGAAAGGACTACCCTGATTGGGAGGAGAAACGATTGGGTGATTTTAAGAATCTTGTTCATGGTGATGGAGATTGGATATTATCTGAAAATATTGATGCTGGTGAAAAATATTCTATAATTCAATTAGGTAATATAGGTTTTGGAAAGTTTATAAATAAACCAATGAAAACATTATCCGAAAAAAACTTTAAAGTAATTAAAGGAACTTTAATTGAAAACGGAGATTTACTTATTAATAGAATGGTTGATGTGAATTTGAATGCATGTGTATTTAAATTTACAGGATTATATGTAACAAGTGTAGATGTATGTTGGATAAGAGCAGGAAGTAATATTAATAATGTATTTTTTTCAAATCTTATTTTAACTGAAAAATATCAAAAAAAATTATTAAGTCTTTCAAGTGGTTCTGGTAGAGTTAGAATAAGTAAAAAAAACTTTTTTGATAAATTCTATTTTGAACTTCCATGTTTGGAAGAACAACAAAAAATCGCCAATTTTTTATCCAGCATCGATGCCAAAATAGAAAACACGAAGGACGAATTAGAAAAAATACAATTATTTAAAAAAGGATTGTTGCAAAAAATGTTTGTGTAGAGACGCGATTTATCGCGTCTATTTGTGCGTTATAAAATTGTTGGAAATGGTAGAAACGCGATTTATCGCGTCTATATTGGCAAATTCGAATTGTGAAGGATAGTAGAGAAGCGATTTATCGCGTCTGTACTGCGGATAGCATGGCGGATAATGCATACCGTAATTGCGATTTTGCATGATGTAGAGAAGCGATTTATCGCGTCTATTTGTGCGTTATAAAATTGTTGGAAATGGTAGAAACGCGATTTATCGCGTCTATATTGATGAAATCGAATTGTAGGTAATGAAAGAGACGCGATAAATCGCGTCTGTACCGGATAGCATATAGCAAAATGAATCATTTTATAAAAAAATGATGATATTCAATAATAATGAAATATGAAAAAATTTCAAAATAAATATCGCATTCCATCCGCCCGATTGCAAAATTGGGATTATGGCAATAATGGTGCCTATTTTATCACAATATGCACTGATAAAATGGAATGTTTGTTTGGGGATGTTGTTTCCAATGCGGATGTTTCCAATGCGGATGTTTCCAATGCGGATGTTTCCAATGCGGATGTTTCCAATGCGGATGTTTCCAATGCGGATGTTTCCAATGCGGATGTTTCCAATGCGGACGTTTCCAATGCGGACGTTTCCAATGCGGACGTTTCCAATGCGGACGTTTCCAATGCGGACGTTTCCAATGCGGACGTTTCCAATGCGGACGTTTCCAATGCGGACGTTTCCAATGCGGACGTTTCCA
>NZ_JBCGDP010000015.1:0-118102 GCF_038739875.1 Flavobacterium polysaccharolyticum | reverse complement strand
AGCATGGCTTTGAATGCCATATTGTTTTCTAATTTGGGTAATTGATGAACTACCTTGCTCAACTTCTCTAACGATTTGAAGTTTTAAGGACATGCTGTAATCTCGCTGGGTGCGCTTTACATAATTCGTGTATTCTTCCATAACGATTGTTTTTGTGTATCGCTATTTCAGGACGGGACAGTTCCAACAAAAAAACCGCTTAGTAGAATAATAAACTAAGCGGCTTTTTTGTTTTTACTTTTGAAGTTTTTCAAAAAGCATTTTTAATGTCATGTTTTCTTGAACGTTATGATTTTTAGAAGCAATCATGGTTTTAATAGTTTGAATTCTATCTTTTGTCATAGGATGTGTACTCAAAAATTCAGGCATATCGATACTATGTTCTTTTTCTAATCGCTGAAATAAAGTGACCATTCCTTTTGGATTAACGTGGTTTTTAGTCACTATAACAAAACCTTCTTCATCGGCTTCTTTTTCAAATTCTCTAGAGAAAGACAGAGATTGTAAGGTATTTACATTATCTCCTAAAACGGCCATTACTCCATTTACATCTCCTAAAACAGTTGAAATGAAAAGGTAACCTGATAAGTTTCTGCAAAGCATTTTCATAGAATGACGATTGTTTACGTGAGCGGCTTCATGTCCGATTAAGCCAACTAATTCGTCATAACTTTTCATTTCTTTCAAAATACCAGTATAAACCACTATGGTACCATCGGGTAGTGCATAGGCATTCATAATTTCAGAATCGATGACCTTAAACTTCAATTTCTTTTTGTTGCTGAGTTGCAAACCAGCGGCAAAATCATTCAATATTTTAGATTTTTCGATTTGACTGTCTCCCAAAAGAGAATTTTCGTCTACAAAAGTTTCGCCTAACGTATCATCATAACTTTCAGGAATCAATACCACAGATTTTTCGGCTACCCAAGGTAGTATGTATACATAAGATAAGCCAACGATTGCTAATAAAAACAATGCTAAAAACACATGAAATTTCAGTGGTTTTTGTAAAAGTGTTTGATACCAGTTCAGTTGTCCTGATGTTTTTCTGAATTGATTAATAGTAGCAATCAATACAGCATCGGTTATTTTAATGGTTTGAATGGGATCTTCACCGTGTTGTAAAAACAAAGTGGTGCTTCTATCTTCAAATACAATTGCACTGATTAACCAAGTGTAAGTTTCCGTAACTACAGGAAAAGATTCTTGTTCCTCATTTACACTACTTTTAGATTCAATTTGAAAAGTAAATTGACCCTTATTTGAATCAAAAAATAAATCTATTGTTTTAGGAACAGAAGATTGTCCGTCATAAAAAATGCTTTTAGAAATTGTAGTCATTTTTTAAATAATAAATCCTAAATCTAAGAAGTCACTAATATCCTCGCCTGTTGCATCTTTGAAGTTTTCCTCTGTTTGCGTAAGATTGTCCAAATCAATATTTCCTTCAATTTCAATATGGTCGAAAATATATTTCATGGTTCTTGTAGCTACCCAAGCATATCCAAGTCCTAAAGTAAAAATCAAAATCAAAAGGTTTGTTATTCCTAATGTTAAAAAATCTCCACCAGTAGCTGTAGAGGTCAATTGTAATTCTTTGTCGTCTTTGTGTAAACTTAAATTGGAAACATAGTAATCAAATAAGTCTTTTTGCCACCAAAACATATAAATACCAAAAGTAATGATACTCAAAAAGTATCCTTTTATGTATAAAAAGAAATAATCTGTTCCGTCCCCGCTGTAATTAAATTCAGCATCTCCAAAACGCACATTTCCAAGAACGTATCTTCTCATATTGATTGTCATCCAAAAGCTATAAAAACCTAAGGTAACGATAGTCAAAAGAATCCATTTGAAGAAATTTAGAGTAAATTCTTTACGATCGCCTCTATAGCCAAATCGAATCCCTCTCCAAGAAGTTCTAGACATTCTGTAACGGTAAGAACCATGAATGGCTAATGGTAAAAGCGCCAAAAAGCCCAAGTAAAAAATGATTAGACCAACAAATGGCATTTCTAAATAAATAAATAAAAAAAGCGTACCATAAAGAGAGCCAAAAATTAATAAAGCTTTAATAAAACCTTTGAACATTTCTTTTCCGGTACCGTGAAAGGCGAATGAATCTCCATTAAGATGTGTCTCACCATACAGATAATTGAGTTGTTTGGCTTTGGCCCAAGGGTAATAAAGACCTAGTGTAAGTAATGTTAAAAGCCAATTAACAATAATGATACTAAAAAAATCGCCTCCTTTTCCGGTATAAGACAATTGGTACTCATGTTTTTTTGTAGTTGTTTCTTCCATAGCTGATTTGTTATTTTTCTTGTTAATAAATATGATTGGCTAAATATATTATTTTTTTATGTAATAGTAGTATCAATTTTTCTTATTGAGTTATCAATCATAAAAATGTTAAGAAGAGTAACAAAAACTTTTTAAAGTAATACCTTTGCAGTTAATTTAGACAAAATCAACATAAGCAATAGGTATTGCTATTAACGATTACTTATAAGCAAGAAGACAGATAGTAAAACATTAAAAACAAACACATGATAAAAGTTTCTGATACAGCCAAAAAGAAAATCATCGATTTAATGCAAGAAGATGGTTTTGATGCTGCCAGCGACTACGTGAGAGTAGGCGTAAAAAGTGGCGGATGCTCTGGTTTGTCTTATGATTTAAAATTTGACAAGTCCAAAGGGGAAGATGACAAAATATTTGTAGATAACGACATTACAATAGCAGTAGAAAAAAAATCATTCCTTTATTTAGCTGGAACAACCTTAGAGTTTTCAGGAGGATTAAACGGAAAAGGTTTTGTTTTTAATAATCCAAACGCACAAAGAACTTGTGGATGTGGAGAATCTTTTTCTCTATAAATAAAAAAATATGAGCAAATATACCGAGGACGATTTAAAAATCGAACTAGAAAATAAAGAATACGAATACGGATTTTACACCAATTTGGATTCTGAAACGTTTCCTATTGGATTAAATGAAGAAATTGTTAGAGCCATTTCTAAAAAGAAAGAAGAGCCTGAATGGATGACTGACTGGCGCATAGAAGCGTTTCGTGCTTGGCAAGAAATGATAGAACCTGAGTGGGCCAATGTGCATTATGAAAAACCAGATTTTCAAGCCATTTCTTATTATTCAGCACCAAAAGCAGTAGATCCAAACAAGACATTAGATGACGTTGATCCTGAGCTTTTAGAAATGTATAAAAAGCTAGGCATTTCTGTAGATGAACAGAAAATGATGAACAATGTGGCTATGGATATTGTAGTAGATTCAGTATCAGTAGCTACAACCTTTAAGAAAACGTTGGGCGAAAAAGGAATTATCTTTTGTTCCATTTCAGAAGCGATCAAAGAACACCCAGAACTAGTAAGACAATATTTAGGATCGGTGGTTCCACAAAAAGATAATTTTTATGCCGCTTTAAACTCGGCTGTTTTTTCTGATGGTTCTTTTTGTTATATTCCAAAAGGGGTAAAATGCCCTATGGAATTATCTACTTATTTCCGAATCAATCAAGCGGGAACGGGACAATTTGAACGTACATTAGTTATTGCGGATGAAGGAAGTTATGTCTCTTATCTTGAAGGATGTACGGCTCCAAGTCGTGATGAGAATCAATTGCACGCGGCAGTTGTAGAATTAATTGCTATGGATAGTGCAGAAATAAAATATTCTACCGTTCAAAACTGGTTCCCTGGAAATAAAGAAGGAAAAGGTGGGGTGTATAATTTTGTAACAAAAAGAGGATTGTGTGAAGCCAATGCCAAAATATCTTGGACACAAGTAGAAACCGGATCAGCTGTAACTTGGAAATATCCATCTTGTGTATTAAAAGGGGATAATTCAGTAGGAGAGTTTTACTCTATTGCAGTAACGAATAATTTTCAACAAGCCGATACAGGAACCAAGATGATACATTTGGGAAAAAACACCAAATCGACTATTATTTCCAAAGGAATTTCGGCAGGAAAATCACAAAACAGTTATAGAGGTTTAGTACAAATTAGCCCAAGAGCCGAAAATGCTCGTAATTTTTCGCAATGCGACTCGTTGTTGATGGGTAATAATTGTGGTGCTCATACTTTTCCTTATATCGAAAGTAAAAATCCATCGGCCAAAATAGAACACGAAGCTACTACTAGTAAAATTGGAGAAGATCAAGTGTTTTATTGTAACCAACGTGGTATTCCAACCGAAAAAGCTATTGCGCTAATAGTGAACGGTTTTAGCAAAGACGTGTTGAATAAATTACCAATGGAGTTTGCTGTGGAAGCCCAAAAATTATTAGAAATTTCGTTAGAAGGAAGTGTCGGATAATATCAAAATGGAGAATAAGAAAGTTATCATTGTAGGCTCTTCCAGAAGTAATGGAAATACATCAAAAATAAGTGATAAAATTTCTCTTCAAATAAATGCTGACGTTATTGATTTAAGAGACTATTCTATTACTTATTATGATTATCAAAGTCAAAATGTTACAGATGATTTTTTGCCTTTAATACGATCTATATTAGAAAAATATGATACTTTAATTTTTGCTACTCCGGTATATTGGTACAATATGAGTGGAATAATGAAAGTGTTTTTTGATCGATTTTCTGATGTAATTAGAATAGAAAAAGAAACTGGAAGAAAATTGCGAGGTAAAAAGATGTTTGTAATTTCAAATTCTGATGAAGATAAATTAGACTATGATTTTTATTTGCCCTTTCGATTATCGGCAGATTATTTAGGCATGACATATCTAGGAGAAAAACATTTTTCCTATCAAACAGTAAAAGATCAAGAACATATAAATATTATTTTGTCATAAAGAGAATTCAAAATTCTTCTAAAACTAAAAAAGCAAATGTTAAGTATAAAAAACCTTCACGCCTCAATAGGCGACAAAGAAATATTAAAAGGAATCAACCTTGAAGTAAAAGCTGGCGAAGTGCATGCGATTATGGGACCTAATGGTGCTGGAAAAAGTACACTTTCGGCTATTATTGCTGGAAATGAAAACTACGAAGTAACCCAAGGTGAAATTATCTTAGACAATGAAGATATTGCAGAACTAGGTCCAGAAGAAAGAGCGCATAAAGGGGTGTTTCTTTCTTTTCAGTACCCAGTTGAGATCCCAGGAGTTTCTGTAACCAATTTTATGCGTACGGCGATCAACGAAACTCGTAAAGCCAATGGTAAAGAAGAAATGCCAGCCAACGAAATGTTGAAAGTTATTCGCGAAAAATCAGAATTGTTAGAAATCGACCGTAAATTTTTATCCCGTTCTTTAAACGAAGGTTTTTCCGGTGGTGAGAAAAAACGCAACGAAATTTTTCAAATGGCGATGTTAGAGCCAAAATTGGCCATTCTAGATGAAACAGATTCTGGTTTGGATATTGATGCGCTTAGAATTGTAGCCAATGGCGTAAACAAGCTAAAAAGCGACAAAAACGCTATTGTCGTGATTACGCATTACCAACGTTTATTGGATTATATTGTTCCTGACTTTGTACACGTTTTATATAATGGAAAAATTGTAAAATCTGGCACCAAAGAATTGGCCTATGAGCTAGAAGAAAAAGGATACGACTGGATCAAACAAGAACAAGAAGCGTAAATATGTTTGTAGTTTATCGTTTATTGTTGCCTTAAAAAACAATAAACCTAAAACCATAAACCATAAACAGTAAAACTATGTTAAGAGAAAAATTAGTATCGTCCTTTATGGCTTTTGAAGAAAAGATTGATGTCCAAACGGATCTTCATGATATTCGTACTGCTGCAATAAAGAACTTTGAAAATAAAGGCTTTCCAACCAAAAAAGAAGAGGCGTGGAAGTATACATCCTTAAATGCTATTCTAAAAAATGATTTCAGCGTTTTTCCAAATACCGAAAATACGATTGAATATAGAGATGTAAAAAAATATTTCTTGCACGAAATAGATAGCTATAAAGTGGTTTTTATTGATGGTGTTTTTAGTTCAAATTTATCATCGACTACCCATGAAGGAATTGATGTTTGTTTGATGTCATCAGCGTTAAATAAGCCAAAGTATAAAATGGTTATTGATACCTATTTTAATCAAATTGCAAGTAAAGAAGAGTCATTGACTTCTTTAAATACGGCATTTGCTAATGAAGGTGCATATATCAATATTCCAAAAAGTAAAGTAGCAGATAAGCCTATCGAAATCATGTATTTTTCTACGGGTTCTGAAAAAGCTTTGTTGGTTCAGCCACGTAATTTGGTGATTGTAGGCGAGAATTCGCATGTGCAAATCATTGAAAGACATCAATGTTTGAATGATAATGCGGTATTGACCAATTCAGTTACTGAAATTTTTGCAGCAAAACGCGCTATTGTTGATTACTATAAAATTCAAAATGATGCTGCCGAAGCGAATTTAATTGATAATACCTACGTTTCTCAAAAACAAGAAAGTCATGTTTCTGTACAAACCTTTTCATTTGGAGGTAATTTGACTAGAAACAATTTGAACTTTTATCATTTTGGCGAACGTCTTACCAGTACGCTAAACGGAATTACTATAATAGGAGAGAAGCAACACGTTGATCACTATACTTTGGTCAACCATGCAACTCCAAATTGTGAAAGTTTTCAAGATTACAAAGGAATATTTTCAGATAGAGCCACAGGTGTTTTTAATGGGAAAGTTTTCGTAGAAAAAGAAGCTCAGAAAACCAATGCTTTCCAAAAGAGTAACAATATTTTGTTGAGTGATAAAGCCACCATCAATGCTAAACCACAGTTAGAAATTTTTGCTGATGATGTAAAATGTTCTCACGGTTGTACAGTTGGTCAATTAGACGAAACGGCTTTGTTTTATATGCAACAACGAGGAATTCCAAAGAAAGAAGCCAAAGCATTATTGATGTACGCTTTCTCAAATGCAGTAATCGAAAACATCAAAATTCCTGAACTTAAAAAACGAATTACCGCTATTATAGCTGATAAATTAGGCGTAAAACTAGGGTTTGATTTGTAGTTTTAAAAAAGTTTCTAATAAAATAAATAAAGGGCATGAAGTCTAATAAAGACTTTGTGCCCTTTGTGTATTTATCCACTATCAAAAATTAGTATCTTTGAGTGATTAATGGGCATTCTTATGGAAACAATTATTACAGATATCAACAGTTTAGATCTTTCCAAATCGTACACGTATGCGGATTATCTTACGTGGAATTTTAAGGAAAGATTAGAAATTTTGAAAGGAAAAATTTTCAAAATGAGTCCTGCTCCAAGTAGAAAGCATCAGGAAGTTTCATTTCAGTTATCTTTACTATTTGGAAATTTCTTTAAGGCAACACCTTGTAATGTGTATTACGCCCCTTTTGATGTACGTCTGAAAAACTTTAAACGAAGCACTTCTGATCAAGAAATTACAACGGTAGTTCAACCTGATATTTGTTTGATTTGCGATAAGGAAAAATTAGACGATAGAGGATGTCTTGGCGCGCCAGATTTGATTATAGAAATTCTTTCGCCTGGCAATTCCAAAAAAGAAATGGATATTAAGTTCGATTTATACGAAGAGAATGCCGTAAAGGAATATTGGATTGTGGAACCTTATCAAAAATCAATTTTAATTTATACCTTACAAAAAGATAAATATATTGGTCTTAAACCCATAGCCGAAGAAGGATTGGTGCATAGTCCACTGTTTCCAGAACTGAGTTTTAATGTGGCTGATATTTTTATTGATTGATTTAGTTACGGAATCTAAAAAACGAATTACAGCTATTATAACTAATAAATTGGGCTTAAAACTAAAACTAAATCATTCAGTTATTCTTTTAAAGAATCGCCTTTATATGTTTCGAAAAGACAAAGTTTAATTAAACTTTGTCTTTTTTTTCATTCTTGAACATAGGTTTTCATTTAAAAATTATTTTTTTGTAATATTATGAACTTAAACCATTCATAATAAATATTTTATAAAAAAGTAATCGATGATACCACAAGCAACTACAATAGACGAAGTGATACAATTGCTTCAAGAAATTATTCAACAATCCATAACACAAAAATCTACCAAAGGGTATTTTGCGGTACTTTATCTCAAAGTCACACAAAAAGTAAAAGAAGGAATTCAAAACGGAACTTTCGAAAACGGGCCGAGAATGGAAAAGCTTGATGTAATTTTTGCCAATCGCTATATCAAAGCATATTATGAATTCCAAGCAAAGGAATCTGCATCTAAATCTTGGGAAGTGGCTTTTGTTGAAGCAGATAATTATTGGATTATTGTATTGCAGCATTTATTACTCGGAATGAACGCACACATTAACCTTGATTTAGGAATTGCAGCAGCCCAAGTAAGCCCAAAAGACGAAATCCATAGTTTGCAAAATGATTTCAATACGATTAATACAATTTTATCATCTTTGGTGGCTGATGTTGAGAGAGATTTGACCGAAGTTTGGCCAATTTTAAAGTGGATTCTAGAAAAAACAAAATCCATTGACACTTTTCTTATCGATTTTAGTATGCAAAAAGCCCGTGAAGGCGCATGGAAATATGCTCTTGAATTAGCTCCTCTTGATGGAAAAAAGGCAGAGGAATCTATTACAATTAGAGATGAAAAAGTAGCTCAAAAAGCAAAATTGATAACCAATTTGGGTGGAATTCCTGTTTTTTTATTCAAAATCATGCGTTTGTTTGAAGTGGGTACAGTAGATCAAAAAATTAAAGATTTACAAAACTAATGGCAATAATTTTACGGTGGAAAGTAATTTTTATTAAAAATTTAATATTTTTAGCATAAGAATATTATTTTTATTCTTAATTTAAACCGTAATTTTTATCAATTACCTAAACTTAGTTTTAGACAGTAGTTTTATAGTATGTCAAAGTATAATTTCGTCATTGCAACTACTTTTTTGCAGATGCCAAAAACAAAACACGGAGTATTCCAAAATGTTTAACCAATAAATTTTACATCTATGAGAAAAATTATTTTATCCGTATTGTTTGTTGTTTTTCAATTTAGTTCACTTTTTGCTCAAAACACTTTCGTAGCCAATGGTGTAGTTATCCCTAGAACACTTGAATTTAAAGGGAAAGTGATGGAATTAAGTGGTTTTGGTGTTCGATCGAAAATGTGGGTAGATGTCTATGTTCAGGCACTTTATCAATCTTTTTACAGCGATAAACCTTTTGAAGTGATGCAAAGCAATACCGAAATGGCGATTCGTATACAAATTACTTCCGCTATGGTTTCATCAGGAAAGTTGACACGAAATTTTAACAGTGGATTTGAACGCTCTGCGGGAGACAATCTAGAAGCTTTACGTCCAAGAATAGAAAAATTTAAAAGCTATTTGTCTGATAAAATTGTAGAACATGATGTCTATAACTTGATTTATAATCCAGCAGACGCCTCAGTTTATGTGTATAAAAATGATGAATTAAAAGGAACCGTTCAAGGAATTGATTTCAAAATTGCATTGTTTGGAATTTGGCTATCCAACAATCCTGTAGACGAACAATTGAAAAAGGACTTACTCGGAATAAAATAACTTAAAAAATCACAAACCCGACAATTATAGAAAGTTGTCGGGTTTGTTGTTGAATAGGGTAGGTGTTACTTCTTAAAACTTCCAATCACTCCTTTTAGCAATTCATTTACATCATATTTTGCTTCGTCGCTTAATCCCATTCTAACAATAACCAAATCCAAAGACGGAATGATAAATACTTTTTGTCCTTGGTAGCCATTGCAAGAGTACATATCGCGTGGAGCGGTTGGGAAATGACCACCTGCATTTAGCCAAAAGTGCGCTCCATAACCTTCGTTTGAATTGTTTGTAGGGGTGCTTACATAATGCTCCCAACTGGCATCAAAGACTTGGTCGCCATTCCAATTGCCTTTATGCAAATACAATAATCCAAACTTGGCCCAATCTCTTGCTGTAGCCCATCCATAAGACGATCCAACATAATTTCCAACCATATCAGTTTCGATTAGCATAGAATGCATTCCAATTCTATCGATCAATTGAGTGTACCAAAAATCTAAATACTCTTGATGGGTTTTGAATTGCTTACGCAAGATATAAGACAATAAATTACTAGTTCCCGAGGAGTAATTCCAATGAGTATTGGGAGCAAAGGTGGCTGGTTTTTCGAGCTGTACGCGTCCCATATCTTCGGCTATGAACAACATTTTGGTAGCATCGCATATTTTATCATAGGCTTCTTCCCATTCCAATCCAGAATTCATATGCAACAAATCGTTGGTCGTGATTTTTTTTCGTTCATCCTTTTGCCATTCGGGAATTGGAGCGGGTTTGTTGATGTCGTATTTTCCTTGTTTTTGAAGTATCCCAAAAAACGTTGCAGTGATACTTTTAGTCATAGACCATCCCAAAATTTTACTGTTTTTGGTAAATCCAGTATCGTATTTTTCGGCAATAATATGGTCTTTATAAATTACTAAAACCGCTCTTGATCTTTTTTTCTTTTGTCCTTTTGGATCGAAGGCATTGTTTACTGCGGCAGTTAATTTTGAATAATTAATATTCTCAAAAACAGTGTCTTTGAGTTCCGCATTTCCATAGGGAAAGGGTAAATTGTTTTTTGTAAAGTTGCGTTTTGGTACCAAATAGGGTTTTGAAACATCGAAATCATCATTGATTAAGGTTGCACCTAAACCCTCTCGATAAATCGCTTTTCTGGTTTTTAATCCGTAAACAGATGAAGTGGCGGTTTTGGTGCTGTCATCGATTTCATTTTTGGCAAGGTCAATCAGGTCAATATCATTATCTCCTTTTTCGATCATCTCTTGTGAGCGATGGTCAATAAAATGTCCCGAAGCCATACTTTTTGACGAAAAGCCAGAGATTAAATCGAGTTTAGGATAGGTGGTATATCCAATATAGCCTAGAATAAGTAAAAGAAGGATTCCGATACTTTTTATTATATTTTTCATAAAATGTTATTTTTAAGCAATGTAGCAAAAAGTTGGAAACCTTGTGTTTGGTTTTATTTTTTTCTTTCCTTGCTCAAACTAAGAATGGATTTTCAATAAATGATGCCTATTTGGGTATCAAGTTTTATTAACAACTGTTTGCTGAAAATTAGCTACAGTTTCACTACTTTTGTATTTAGAAAAATTCTAAATTAAGTCATGTTAGACCTTCAAAAAATAAGAGCCGATTTTCCGATATTATCTCAAAAAGTCAACGGAAAACCTTTGGTTTATTTCGATAACGGAGCGACTTCGCAAAAGCCACAAGTAGTGATTGATGCGATTGCCAAATATTATCAAGAAATCAACGCCAACATTCATCGTGGCGTACATACCTTGAGCCAATTAGCGACAGATGCGTATGAACTTTCTAGAGGGAAAATTCAACACCATATCAATGCCAAGCATGCGCACGAAGTATTGTTTACCTCAGGGACAACTCACGGCGTGAATTTGGTAACGAATGGGTTTGCCTCTCTATTAAAATCAGGCGATGAGGTATTGGTGTCTGCTTTAGAGCATCATAGCAATATCGTGCCTTGGCAAATGCTTTGCGAACGTACAGGTGCAACGCTAAAAGTCATTCCGATGAATGAAAAAGGGGAGTTGATCTTGTCAGCCTTTGATCAATTACTATCTGAAAAAACCAAAATCGTTACGGTAAATCATATCTCTAATGCTTTAGGAACTATTAATCCCATTAAATATATCATTGATAAAGCGCACGAATTTGGAGCGGCTGTTTTTATCGATGGAGCCCAAGCCGTGCCTCATTTGAAACCCGATGTACAAGCCTTGGATTGTGATTTTTATGCTTTTTCGGGGCATAAAATGTGTGGGCCAACAGGTACAGGAATTTTGTATGGAAAAGAAGTTTGGTTGAACAAATTGCCACCCTATCAAGGTGGAGGTGAAATGATCAAAGAGGTAACTTTTGAAAAAACCACTTATGCCGATTTACCACATAAATTCGAAGCTGGAACGCCTAATATTGCTGGAGGAATTGTCCTTGGAACTGCGGTAGATTATATGAATGAAATAGGTTTTGAAAATATTCAGGCCCAAGAATTAGCACTTTTAGAATATGGAACCCAACGCTTGTCAGCCATAGAAGGCTTGCGTATTTTTGGTACTTCTGAAAATAAGACTTCGGTAATTTCATTTAATATTGATGGAATTCATCCGTATGATATTGGAACCATTATCGATAAATTAGGAATAGCCGTTCGAACGGGACACCATTGTGCCCAACCCATTATGAATTTCTTTGAAATTCCAGGAACGATTCGAGCGTCTTTTTCGTTTTATAATACCAAAGAAGAAATCGATAGCTTAGTAGAGGCTGTAAAAAAAGCCAAAATGATGCTGTCTTAAACACCCAAAAACGATGAAGTGGATTAGTCAATTGATTTTTATTTTTGTTATTATGAGTAGTTGTAAAAGTCAAAAAATCAATGATTTTAGTACTTCATCTATCACATATACTGCGCAATCTAGAGGAGTATATTTGAGTGTTTGGGTTGAAAATCAAAAAGTTTGGGTCATCAAAGGTAGGAATGAAAAGCCCTATGAAATTGTGGTGACAGCGCAAGAAATGAAGGAGCTAGAAAGTGTCTTTTCTGTATTGAATTTAGAAAAAGTACCATTATTGAAAGCCCCAACGGCAAAGCGATTATATGATGGAGCTGCCATTGCCAACTTAGCCATTTCAGCCGGTGGCAAGGCCTACATCTCCAAAAGTTTTGACCACGGATTTCCCCCAAAAGACATAGAAAAAATAGTAACCTTATTAGTTTCATATAGCGAAAAATAAGCATGAGTATCAAAGAAATACAAGACGAAATTGTAGATGAATTTTCAATGTTCGACGACTGGATGCAGCGTTACGAATACATTATTGAGTTAGGAAAAAATTTACCTTTAATAGAAGAAGCTGCCAAAACCGACGATAATTTAATCAAAGGATGCCAGTCGAAAGTTTGGTTACAAGGCCAGCAAAAAGAGGATAAAATTGTATTCACCGCTGATAGTGATGCGATTTTGACGAAAGGGATTATCGCCATTTTAATACGCGCTTTCTCGAACCAAAAACCTGCTGATATCTTGAATGCCGATATGGATTTTATTGATGAAATTGGACTCAAAGAACATTTATCACCAACAAGAGCTAATGGTTTGGTGTCGATGATTAAAAACATCAAAATGTATGCTTTGGCGTTTGATGCGAAAAAATAATTAAACATTTAAACACAGAAATAATAGACTTTTGACTTGTGTTTTTGAGTTTCAAATAATTTCTAAAATTTTACAATAAAGAAATCTTATATGGCCTTCAATGCCTCATATGGTTTAAAAAACACCAAAAATTATTAAAAAAAATGACAGAAGAAATAAACACCGCAGAGTTAGGAGAAGCTATCGTAAAGAAATTAAAAACGATTTATGACCCAGAGATTCCAGTAGACATTTATGAATTGGGATTGATTTATGATGTAATGGTCAATACCGATTATGAAGTAAAAATCTTGATGACTTTAACTTCACCAAATTGCCCTGTTGCAGAAAGTTTACCAAGAGAAGTAGAAGAGAAAATCAAATCGATTGAGCACGTAAAAGATGCCGATGTAGAAATCACCTTCGACCCACCTTGGAGCAAGGATTTAATGAGCGAAGAAGCCAAATTAGAATTGGGAATGCTTTAATTAAAAAGTGCTCAGTGTTCAGTCTTTAGTACCCGTCTTACTGACCACTATGGACTGACCACTGACTACTAATTAAAAATGACGTGTTCCGTTTTTAGTACCCAGTTTTACTGACCACTAAGGACTGACCACTGCTACTAATTTAAAAAGATGGACGAAATAATTAATAAAGTAGCGAATAGTTCGTTACAAGTTTTTGATTTAGAAGATTATTGGCCTGTTGGTACTCGTTCTCAAATAGATATATCACAGTGGCTAGTCGAAGGATTTTTACTCAAAGAAACTGAGTATAGACAAGCATTAAAGCAACACGATTGGACCCAATATCAAGGTCATTATGTGGCAGTATATTGTGGTACAGATGCTATTGTTCCTGCTTGGGCCTGCATATTGGCAGCTACTTATTTGATTCCTTACGCCAAGAAAGTAGTATTGGGAACCGTTCCTGAATTAAACACAGCCTTGTATCTAGAGGTCCTGAATACGATAGATTATTCAGACTATTTGGATAAGGCAGTAATACTCAAGGGTTGTTCCAAAAAGCCCGTTCCAGAGAGTGCTTACATAGCTGCCATTCAAAAACTACAACCTTTGGCCAAAAGCATTATGTATGGCGAGGCTTGTTCTGCAGTGCCTTTGTACAAAAAGCCAAAACCTTAATTTTTTCAGAAACCCCAGCAATGGGCATTTTCAGGATGCAAAGTCCCGCTATCCGCTTCACCCGAGCGATAGCGAACTGACGAAGTAATCTTTTGTGCTGAACCCCAGCACAAAAGGATTTTCGCTATTATCGGGGTTAGGGATTCACAATTTTCCTTTTTGGTATCATTTTGACTGTTCATAACAATTTATTTTTCAACTTTTTAATGGTTTTTACTACATTTGAGCAAGAATTTTAAAACCAAACGAAATGAGAGCCATTGTAATTACCCTGTTTCTACTTTATTCCGTTACTGAAGCACAGGCACAAAACACAGAGAAAGAGTTAATAAAAAATACCGAAGCAGCTGTTAAGAACATTAATGATACTTTACCTAATGGCTGGCGCAAAAAAGGAAATATTGCTTTTCTTTTCAGCCAATCCAACTTCAATAACTGGATTGCAGGTGGAGAAAATAATTTGTCTGGAAATTTAGGCATCAACTACGATTTCAACTACAAAAAAGACAAACTAACTTGGGACAACAAAATCATTGCTTCTTATGGTTTGCTACAAACCAAAAATGCCGATTTTGAGAAAAAAACCGATGACCGTTTCGAATTCAATTCTACCCTAGGACAACACGCTTTTGGGAATTGGTACTACTCTTTATTCCTGAATTTTAGGACTCAATTTACTCGTGGTTATATTTATGGAAAAGATGCCAATGGAGCAGAAATCAGAACGGAGAACACCAACTTTTTATCGCCTGGGTATCTTACTTTTGGTCCTGGTTTGTTCTGGAAAAAAGGAGACCATTTACGATTGAATTTTGCGCCTTTGACCTCTAAAATGACTTTTGTAGAAGATTTTTATACCTCCCAAACGGGTTATGTAGATGGAGCTTATTTTGGGGTTGATGCTAATAAAAGCTTGCGCTACGAATTGGGTTTTTATGCTTCGGCTTACTATAAGTTTAATTTGATGACGAATGTTTCTGCTGAAAACACCTTGAATCTTTATACCAATTATTTAGAAGATCCACAAAATGTTGATATCGATTATTCTTTGGCTATCGTGATGAAAATTAATAGAGTTTTATCTGCTAATTTGAATTTTCAAGCTATTTATGACGACAATGCTTTTCAGGGATTTCAAACCCGACAAGTTTTTGGTTTAGGCGTAAATTATGGGTTTTAGCAAGTAGCGATGTAGCTTAAAAAGTAATATGTTTCCTTTTAGCCCCGGGAGTAGCGGCATCCTTTTTGTCTCGTTTTTTTTTGAACGAGACAAAAAAGATATAGCGGATCACGGGACGATGTTAACAAGAAAGCCCAATGCTGGCCGCTTCTAATCATAAAAAAAGCCCTTTTGATGGTTTTCAAAAGGGCTTTTTTACGATTATTCTTTTTCTTCTTTCTCAATAGCATCCTTATAATCGGGATACAAGAATTTGTTGTAAGGGAAGCGCGTGATGTGAATTTGTCGCACGGCTTCGTAAACTCGTTCTCTAAATTCCTCGAAGTTTTCTTTGTGGGTGGCCGAGATGAACAAGGCATTTTCGTGACCCACGCGACTCATCCAAGTTTGTTTCCACTCGTCTAGCGTAAAGTGACGTGGTGTTTTTTCGGTCATTAAATCGTCTTCGTCTATCGTTAAATGTTGGTAAGCATCGATTTTGTTGAACACCATTAGCGTAGGTTTGTCATTGGCTTTGATATCTAACAAGGTTTGATTTACAGAGGCGATGTGGTCTTCAAAATCAGGGTGTGAGATATCCACAATGTGTAATAATAAATCGGCTTCGCGGACTTCGTCTAGCGTACTTTTGAACGAATCGACCAATTGTGTTGGTAATTTTCGGATGAATCCAACGGTGTCTGAAAGCAAGAAAGGCAAGTTCTTGATGACCACTTTTCGAACGGTAGTGTCTAGGGTGGCAAACAATTTGTTTTCTACAAAAACATCGCTTTTGCCCACCGCATTCATCAAGGTAGATTTACCAACATTGGTATATCCTACCAGCGCGACACGAACCATAGCGCCTCGATTGCTACGCTGAATCCCCATTTGTTTGTCGATGGTTTTGATTTTGTCTTTTAGCAATGAGATACGATCACGAACAATACGTCGGTCGGTTTCGATTTCGGTTTCCCCCGGACCACGCATCCCGATTCCTCCTTTTTGTCGTTCTAAGTGCGTCCATAAACCCGAAAGTCGAGGCAACAAATAGATGCATTGTGCCAATTCTACCTGCGTTCTTGCATAAGAAGTTTCGGCGCGTTGCGCAAAAATATCCAAGATTAAATTGGTACGGTCAAGGATTTTGCAGTCGATAATTTTGGAGATATTTTTTTGTTGCGAAGGCGTTAATTCGTCGTCAAAAATCAAGGTCGAAATGTCATTTTCTTTTACAAAAAGATGAATTTCGTCTATTTTACCTGTACCCAAAAACGTTTTGGGATTGGGTTTGTCCATTTTTTGCCAAAAGCGTTTTACCACTTGTCCACCAGCAGTAAAGGTCAAAAACTCTAATTCGTCAAGGTATTCACTCAGTTTCTCTTCACTTTGATTTTGAGTTACAATCCCGACGATAGCCGTTTTTTCGAAATTTATTTTTTCTTTTTCTAACATAGCATCAAATAAGTCGCAAATTTAATCATTTGCTTTGTACTTCTGATGCTGTTCCGTTAAAAACCGACGTTGGTTCGTAAGTGTAGGTTTTTACGGTTTTAATCATTCCGCTGTCTTCGATTAAAGAATAAGAAGCAGGATAATTTTGGGTATTGTATTTAAATGTTCCTGCTCGAACAATTGTGTTGGCAGTTGAGGTAAATTTTAATTCGTTGTTTGGACTTATAAACGTAAACTCAAATTCTTCTTCTTGGAACGAAACTAAAGGAACAATCACTTGGTAATTGGGACCAAAAATGTTTTTCACCATCAGCAAATTCGCCGATTCTTTGTCGTCATAACCAAAATACTTGATGGTTTTGTCGCCCAAAAGTCCCGTTTGTTTGGTTTGATTTTCTTTGTCGTAATAGAATTCGGTTTTGTGAATGATTTGTTTGTTTCGGTCACGAACAGAACGGCGAACTACTTTTCCGTTTTCGACTACAAAATCGACTTCTTCCACAAAAAGTTGCTGGGTGGTACTTTTTTTGGTGACTTGCTTAATTCGGGAGCCGTCATAGGTGTACGTTACGGTTTTGGTTACAAATTTACCGTCTTCGTCGTACTTTTTGGTAAACAAAATCAAGCGGTCTTCAGCGTCATAAGCGTAGCTAATTACTTCTTTCCAATTGCTTCCGTTGCGGTCTTTTACAGTGTGGTCGAGTAATCCTTTTTTGTTGTAAAAGAAACTTTGGGTCACATCCGAGGTTTTGATGGTGGTTAATTTTCCGTTGTCAAAAGCATAGGTTTTGTTGACCATTTCACCACTTTTTAGGTTTCTAAAATTGGTCTTGACTACGGCAATTTGTTTTAATTGCAATGATTTGTCTAAGGTTTGACTTTGTAAGCCATACGAAAAAGCCATCAGAGCGAAGGCCGCGAAATAGGTTTTCATTTTTGTTTAGTTTTGATTTGGGACGACCAAAATACAAAAATGATTTTTAGTAAACGCGATTTAGAAAATCATTTCTTTGTGAATATAATCAAGATAAAAATAACTGCGAAGCGGTGAAAAAAGAAGTTATTCACCGCATTTTTTGCGGCGGAAAAAAATCAATTGGCTCCAGCTTTAGCTGGAGTTATATGGATTAATTGTATTGGCTTTAGCCAAATAAACGCAGCTAATTTTGGCTAAAGCCTTTAAAGCTTTCAAATTTTACCCCTCCAACTAAAGTTGGAGGCAATTAATGTCAAAAAAAAAATATCTTAATAATTGCCAATTATTTGATTGCAAATCTAGTTAATTATAGATGTCTACTTATCCCCAAAAATTTGCACATCATCTACCATAAAAGCACCATCTAAAGCGGCATTTTTTCCTGAGCCTGTGTAGCGAAAGGCAATATTGACTTTGCCTTTGAACGCACTTAAATCTATGGCGCCCGAGCCGATGAATTGGTACCAAGGAGTGGCCTGTTTGGGCACTATGGCTTTTAATGGAGTCCAAGTGGCGGAAGTTATGTTTACGCCATCAAAATTCGTGGAAATAAAAACATCTAAGGTGTTCAGAGGCGAATCAACATCGATATGATGTTGGGCGGAGCGGAAGGTCAAGATTTCATTGGTATAGGTATCAAGGTCAATTTTAGGCGAAATTAACCAAGCTACATTCGAAACTACTTTGGTTCCCGAAATCGCAAACTCGGCGTACCCATTGCCATTGTAAACCGTGCCTTTCCACACTGGCGTTCCTTTTTGGGCTAAGTTCGCCCAGCCGGGTAAATTTAGATTGGTTTTATCGACTACTTTTTCAAAATCTTCTTTGAAGAAGGGTGTGATACTAGCGCCTGTAAGGTTTACATCTTTTTCAGAACGAGCGATGAGTTGGTAGTCGGCGCCAAATTTGGTCAAAATTCCTTTGACTTTTCCGCTGCCTTTTGGGACTGTTTTGGTGGCGAAATTGGCAAAACTAGAGGTTCTAAAAATAACCTGATTCCCTAGTTTATCCATCAAATTCCAATTGGTGCCGCCACCAATATCTTCGCTTTCTTCATAGTATTTTCGCCCAACAGCATCTGATGTAAATTGTACGTTTTGCAATTCGACTAATGTGTTCAAGTTGGCGTCATTCAATAATTCGGGAATGGTCGTAGCTTTGGTCAATTGCGATTCTTCGATAATGGTGCAGGAGGGCAACAGTACTTTTTTGTAATCGTTTTGTGAAAGTCTGCCCACGCCCCCTTCGTTATAGGAATTGACATAAATTGACCCAATTCTAAGTCCGCCGAAATTGATGTCGGTATATTGATTTTTGAGTTTAAGATAGACTTTATTCCCCAATCGAAAATCGATGTACAAATTAGTAGCATCGATAGGCACACTAAAACCAATGGCTGGCGAAGTAGGCGTGGCTAACGTTTGAAAGCTAATGCTTTTGAAAAAATTTCCGCCTTCGTCACTTGAAACCACATAGGCTTCGATGATATCTTCAAAAGGATATTGCGCTACAATTGCATTAGCATTGGCTTTCACCTGAGCCACGGTTTGGTTGACTTTTAAATCGGGTTGGGTGCATTCTAATTTTGGAATGTCAAAATCTTCTTGAGCACAATTCGTCAAGAAGAAGGAAAAGACAAAGAGGAAGGATAGAGAAGAAATATAACGTTTCATATTTTTATATTTTAATGAGGTTGATTATAAATTCAGATATAAGGAGACAAAATAATTCCGGCCATAGCCTTGGAAATATTTGTTACCAAAATTGGGAGTGCCGCTTGAGAGATCTTGGTTGCGTTGTCGAAAATTGGCGTTTCGGGCTTGTTCGTAACCACCTGTTTGGTAATGGGTGTCCAAAAGATTGGTAACACTCATAAACAATCCAAGAGTTTTCCCTTTGATTCTCCACGTTTTTCCACCTGTGAGATTGAGCAGAAGGACAGGGTCTAATTTTTCTTGGCGCAGTAATTCCTTGGCTCGTGCTTCGGTGGCTTCAGGAAAAGGAAAACCATTGGCTGGATTTCTGAAAAAAATAGTCGTTCTGGCAATGGGTGAAACAGAGATATAGGATTCGGTAACATAATTTACATTGGTACCTATCCACCAATAGTGGGGATCACGATATTCTAATCCTGCACTATAGGCTTGTTGAGGTAAACCTGCTTGATAGTAATTTTTGAGAATGGCTTTTCCAAAATCAAAAACAGGATTGGTATTGTCTACCGATGCTTGAGCATCATTCGTTATGGTAACGTTGGGGTTGCTGGCATAAGTGTAGCGTCCGTAAGCGGCTGCTAAAGTTGTTTTCAGTGTGGTACTAATGGGATATTCAACGCTTAATTCGGCGCCATAATTTTGTTTGTCAAGTTGGGTAAGCGTTTGTCCTACGAAGGCATCGGTATTGGTATAACCCGCTCCGTCATCGAAAATACCTTCGGCGTAGAAAAAAGAATTTTCGGTGGTGTTTTTTAGATAAGAATAATAGGCAGTTGCTCTTACTTTTATTATTGGTGTCCGATACAAATACGTAGCTTCAATACTGCTATGGGTTTCATTGGTAAGACCACTTACAAGGGAATTGTTCAAGCGGGCGTTGGGGAAAGTGTTTTGAATTGTTGGGGCTTTACTTAGGTGAGCAGCGTGAAATAAAACAGCTTGTTTTCCAGAAATCGAATAGGTCATTCCTGCTTTGAAACCAAAATTCTCGAAGTTGATTTTGTGGCTCTTGCCTAAAGAATTGTTCTCATAGAGTCCGTTTTTGTATAAACCTTCGCGCTGATAGTTGGTCATTGAAAATTCTTGTCCGAGGTATAAATGCACTTTTCGAAATCTGAATTGAAACTGTGTAAAGGCTTGGATTACTTGCGCTCTTATAAAATAGTTATAGCCATAGGTATCGCCTTCGACTACTTGTCGGTTGGGATGATTCAAATCGGATTGGGCTTGATTGCTGTTATAAAATGCATCGATATCTTCAAAATAGCTGCCACCCAAAAGGTCGATTACTTTTTGATAGTGTTGTGTTTTTGAGGTTTTGAAATTCGTGCCAGCCGTTAAGGCAACAGCTTCTGAAAGTTGAGAATTCAAAAGCGTATTCGCAGTAAGGACCGTTTCGTCGGCTCGGTCTTCATAGACGATGTATTTGCTTTTGGAAGGCTCGTATCCAATGATGGTTCCATTAGAATTTAAAATCGGTTTTTGATTGGCTTGGTAGAGTCCCGACCAATTGATTTGTGGATTTTCTAAGAAGGCCAATCGACTTTTTTCGGCATTCTCCTCATCGGGAATGAAAGCACCTGAAAATTGGCCATTGTCTTTTTCGTAAAGCGAAGTGTAATAGCTTGGCATTTTGCGATAATAGGTCGGGTCGGGATTGTTGGCATTTTGAAAATCGATATTACTATTACTGATGTTGCCCCATTGATAAAGCACTCCCGATTGTAGTTGTGTTTTGTCGTTGATTTTGAAATAATGGTTGAGCAGAAGTAGCGGTTCTTGTACGGTTTTGATTCTGGCGTTTCGTTGTTTGCCGTTTTGAAAACCCCAATAGGAATTGTATCGCGAACCCATTAGATTATAAACTTCGGCGGTGTTGGGAGCGGTTTTGGCTCTTGAGTTGGGAGTATAAATACCCGTAAAGTTGAGCGAATGTTTTTCGCCGAATTGTTTTTCGACGCTAATGAAAGCCGAGTTGCCGTCAAAATGGGTGCCTTCGAAATACGGATTTTCGCCGATTCGTTTCCCAGCCGAAACTACGAACGCCCAGCCTTTTTTGCTTACTCCAGAAGCATAGGTTGCCATCATTCGCCAGTTGTAGGTGGTATTGGTTCCGGCAAAAGAGAGTCGGGAACCCGAACGATAACTAGAAGCTCTGGTGATGATTTGCTGTGCGCCTAAAAGTCCGCCGAAACTGTAGTCGAAAGCGGCGGTGCCAATGACAATCTCTTGGTTGCGCAGTACATCGTTGATGCCACCCCAATCGCCCCATTGCGGACGACCATCGTATACTTTGTTTAATGTCAACCCATTTAAGAGTAAAGTGGCATTTTCGGCATCGAGTCCTCGAATTCTAAAACGGGTTTGTCCCCATTGAAAAGCGGCGGCTTGCTGAAACACATCTCGAGAGGCTTGTAATAACGGTGCAGTACTTTCTGAACCATTAAAATCATCATTCAATTGCTCTTCGGATAGGGCGATAGTGGCGCTTTGTATTTCGGCCATTGGGTCTGTGGAGAGTGGAATAGTCCCTAAATCGGTGATGGTTTTGGGCGCTACGGTAACGGCTAGTAATTGGTCTTTATAGCCTTGACTATGGAGTAATACATAATAGGCGTTGGGCGGTAACTGGTCGAAAAGCACGGTTCCAGAAGCGGAGGTAAGTTGTAAAAAGCTAGTGTTTTGAACACTAACTACCACTGAGGGCAGTGCTTTTTGGGATTGGGCTTCGATTACTTTGAGAGTAAAACCAGCCGTGTTTTGTGCGTAATTTTTTTGAATGAATAATAGGCAACCAAGAATAGATAACTTTTTCAGCATAGGCGTTTATAAAAAATAAAGTACTGTTACATTGGAGAACCCAACAAAATGGAATCCTCCAATACAACAGTTTGCGGAGTGCAACACTCCCATTAATTAATAAAACGTTTTTGGAAATTTGAGCACGAAACTCAAATGCGTTGCTTTATATAATGGTATTAAAAAGTGTGTTTTTTATAACTGATTGATAATCATAGATTACGTTTTATAAATGTAATAAAAAAACTATTAACTTGTACGATAACGATTGAATTTTTTTTTCCTTGTGTTGAAATACAAAAATTTCTCGTCTAGCCCTGATGGGAGCGGCATCCTTTTTTTCCTAGCTGGCCGTTTGAAAAACGGTGAGCTAGGGAAAAAAGATATAGCGTACAGCAGGACAACTCGTATGGAAAAGTAGGGTCGTGTGCTCCTTAATATTAGGCTTCGATTTTTATTTTGGATACCATAAAGGCGATTAAAAATCCGAAAATGCTAATAAAAGCGAATGAAAATTGCAAACCAAAAGCTTGAGCAATATGCCCAATAACGGGTGGTCCCATTAAAAAGCCGAGGAAACTTACGCTTGAGACTGCCGTGAGTGCTTCGCCTGTTGGGATAGTTGGGTGTTTTCCTGCGATGCTATACAAGGTTGGAATGATAGTCGAAACGCCTAGTCCAACAAACATAAAGGCGATGGTTGCGGGAATGATGTAGGGAAAAAATACGGCGGTGAATAAACCTGTAGAAATGACACATCCACTGATTTGCATTACTTTTTTGCGTCCCCATTTTTGGGTAAGACGGTCGCCGAAAAAACGGCCGCTAGCCATCATAATCATAAAGGAAGTGTAACCCAAAACCACTAAAGGACCCGGAACTTTGACTACGTCTTTGAAATAGACGCCGCTCCAATCGAACATTACTCCTTCGCTAGCCATACAACAAAAGCCAATAACGCCTAGCCAAATTAAGGTGGGGTCGGGCTTGAAAAAGGGTTTTTTCTTTTCGGTTTTTTGGGTTTCTTTGGCTCGAATGAGCAATTTGTAATTGAATGCTACCATTGCCAAAACGATGCAAGCGACAATAATAAAATGGGTGTAAGTCGTTAATTCTAAAGCTAATATTCCTAGGCCCACCAAGGCTCCTGTAAAACCTGCCAAACTCCACATTCCGTGAAAAGACAACATAATGTTGCGTTTAAAAAGGCCTTCGGTATAGACGCCTTGGGTGTTTACCGAAATATTGGTTAAGTTGGCGGTAAGTCCAAAGGCAAAAAGCCCTAGTGCCAATTGCCAAGCGTTTTGTGCCAAAGCTAAGTTGGTTAAACTGATGGCATAGAGTAAAATAGCTACTGGTAATACTCTGTGGCTTCCATAACGTGTGACCAATTTTCCTGAGAAAAACATCATAGTAAGTTGCCCCACAGGAAGCGCAAATAAGATGGTGCCCAAGGTACCTTCACTAAGTTGTAAAGCCGTTTTGATGGTTGGAATGCGACTTGCCCAAGTGGCAAAAGTAAGTCCCATTCCGAAATAAAACATAGCCACCGCCCAACGTATTCTGTTGAGGTAAGAGACTTTGGCTTCGGCGTAGGCTTTTTTGTATTTCCCTTTGGGTTTCAATCGGCCTAAGAAGTTGAGGTATATCAAAGGATTGGTTTTTAGAGTTTTAAGCGCCAAAATTACAAAAAAGAACGGCTTATTGTGTCATAATAACACATTTTAATGATTTACAACGATATTGTTTATAAGTTGATTCTTTGCTGTTGTTGATGGCTAGCGATGGCCGCTTCTATGATTTGCATCACTTGAACACCTTCTGTAGCGGAAACTGGGACTTTTTTTCCGTGGAGAATGGCTTGGTACACTCCTTCAAAAAAAGCATAGTAATTGCCTTGTTCTGTGGGGATGAATTCTTTGATTATCGTTCCGTTGCTTTCGGTGTGGAGTAATCCTTTTAGATGTTCGGGTTCGGTGCCCCAATCTGTGGTGTTGGGTTTTTTGCCTAATTTTAATTCGTCTTCTTGCACATCACCACGAGCTTTTAGAAACGAACCTTTTTTGCCGTGAAGGGTATACGATGGATGCGGTTCGCGCACAAAGAAACCAGCTTTGAGTCGGACTCTTAGGTCAGGATAAAATAGGGTAATATCAATCCAATCGTCTACTAAAGAGTGGGCTCTAGTAATTCGGATGTCTCCGTTAACGGCATCTGGAAAACCAAACAAGCATAAGGCTTGGTCGATGATGTGAGGCCCTAAATCTTTCAGAATTCCAGCACCAGCGTTTTGGGTTTCTTTGTGGACTTTTGGACTCAAATTAGGATTGTATCGGTCAAAGTGAATTTCGGCCTCTACGATATCGCCTAGGATTTTGTCCTGAAGTATTTTTTGGACCGTTTTGAAGTCGCTGTCCCATCTTCGGTTTTGAAAAACAGCCAATTGCAGTCCTTTTTCTTTGGCCAATGCATCTAGTTCTTGGGCTTCGGAAACGGTGGTGGTGAAAGCTTTTTCTACGATGGCGTGTTTTCCGGCGAGCAAGACTTGTTTGGCGTATTCAAAATGCGTTCCCACAGGCGTATTCACAATTACCAAATCGCAATCGTCTTGGAGTAAAGCTTCTAAAGTGGCGTAGCTTTTTACTTCAGGGAAATCGGATTGGATGAGTCTTTTGCTGCGTTCCCAAGCGCCCGTTATTTCAAAACCAGAATGTAAATCGAGAAAAGGAGCGTGAAATACTTTTCCAGACATTCCGTAGGAGAGTAGAGCTGTTTTAATTTTTTGCATAAAAATATTTTTGGAGTGGGACTTTTTATCTTGTTTTGGCTCTTTCATATTGTTTCGGCCAAGCTACGGTTTCCTTTAAGGCAGTAGCAAAATCTAACCCTAAATTAGGATTGCGAAGGGATTCTCTAGCAAAAAATACTAAGTCGGCTTGTGATTCAGACAGTATGTTTTCTGCTTGATGGGCTTCGGTAATCATTCCTACAGCGCCAGTTGGTATGCCGGTTTCCTTTTTAATTTTTTCGGCAAAAGGAACTTGATAGTTGGGACCAATGGTGATTTTTTGATGGGACACCAATCCGCCAGAGGAGACGTCTATCAAATCGACGCCTTTTTCTTTTAGAATTTGGGATAGTTGCACCGACTCTTCTACTGACCAACCGCCTTCAGCCCAATCGGTTGCTGATATTCTAACAAACAAAGGCAGGTTCGAAGGCCATTCGGCTTGCACCGCAGTTACGGTTTCTAGCGTTAATCGAATTCTGTTTTCAAAACTACCGCCATATTCATCGGTTCTTTGATTCGTTAGAGGCGACAAAAACTGATGCAATAAATAACCGTGAGCTGCGTGTATTTCCAGCACTTGGTAACCCGCTTCTACAGCACGTCGAGTCGCCGATTGAAAATCAGTTAGTACTTTTTGAATGCCTTGGTTGTCGAGAGCGATTGGAGCGGTTTCATTCTCGTGATACGCTATTGAGCTTGGGGCCACGGTGGTCCATCCGCCTTCGTTTTCACTTAATCTTTTGTTACCCAACCAAGGTGCCGAAACACTGGCTTTTCTCCCAGCGTGTGCCAGTTGAATGCCCGGAATTGCGTTTTGAGATTTTATGAATTGGTTGATGGACTGTAGTTTTTCGATATGTTCGTCTTTCCAAAGCCCTAAATCTTCTGGTGAAATGCGAGCTTCAGGAGAAACAGCCGTAGCTTCTTGAATCAGCAATCCAGCACCTCCAGCGGCACGACTGCCCAAATGCACCAAATGCCAATCATTGGCAAAACCATCTGTAGCAGAGTATTGACACATTGGAGAAATAACGATACGGTTTTTGAAAGTGATACTTTTTAGCGTAAGCGGAGAAAACAAAAGACTATTCATATATACTGTAACTTTTAGGATGGAACATCGACCTATGAAGGTTGTACGGTTTAAAAAGTAAAGTTAAAGCATCTCTTTAAAGGAGTGTTCTAAATTTTTGTATTTAACAAACATTTAAAGCCGTATGTAGTATATTGCGCTATCAAATTAAAATAGAAACGCTACTTTTGTGCGTTATTTAAGAACTAAAAGTAAACAATGGAAATCGTTATCAAGTTTGCTCAATTTTTATTGAGTTTGTCCTTATTAATCATTCTTCACGAATTGGGACATTTTATTCCTGCCAAATTATTCAAAACTAGAGTAGAGAAATTTTACTTGTTTTTTGACCTTAAATTTTCGTTACTCAAAAAGAAAATAGGCGAAACCGAATACGGTATTGGTTGGTTGCCACTTGGCGGTTATGTGAAAATCTCTGGTATGATTGACGAGAGTATGGACAAAGAACAAATGGCCTTGCCTCCACAACCTTGGGAATTCCGTTCGAAACCCGCTTGGCAACGTTTGATTATTATGTTGGGTGGCGTTACGGTAAACTTCATTTTAGCTTTCATTATTTATATAGGAATGGCTTTTGCTTATGGTGATGCTTTTGTGGCTATGGCCGATATGAAAGACGGGCTATTGATAGAAAATCCGGTGATGAACAAAATTGGTTTCCAAACGGGAGATAAAATCCTCAGTATTGATGGCGAAAAAATCGAAAAATACGACAACGAAATCAATATGAAATTGATAATGGGGAAACAAGTCCAAATCGAAAGAAATGGCGCTACTCAAACCATTCAAATGCCTGTTGATTTAGTGGACCAATTGTCAAAATTAGAAAAAGGGCCTTTAGTGAATATTCGTATGCCGTTTGCAGTTACCGCTATTCCTGAAGAATCCTTAAATAAACAATTACAGCCTAAAGATGTTATTGTTTCTATTAATGGACAACCTGCCAAATATTACGACCAAGTTAAGGCCATCCTAAATGCGAACAAAGGTAAAACCCTTCCAGCAGTTGTAATTCGCAACGAAAAAGAAGTTCCAGTACAAGTAATCGTGAACCAAGATGCCAAATTAGGCATAAATATGGGTAGTTTAGGATTGGAATCTTTAGAAAAATTAGGCTACTATAAAATCAGCAAACAAGAATACGGTTTCTTCGAATCGATTCCGGTGGGAATTGAAAGAGGGAAAGACCAATTGTTAGGCTACGGTAAACAATTGAAAATGATTTTCAATCCAGAAACCAAAGCGTACAAGCAAGTGGGTGGATTTGCGGCTATTTTTAATATTTTCCCTAGTTCTTGGAGCTGGGAGGTTTTCTGGAACATCACCGCTTTGTTATCGATTATGTTGGGGGTAATGAATTTATTGCCAATCCCAGCGTTGGATGGAGGACACGTAATGTTTTTGTTGTACGAAATCATTAGTGGCAAAAAACCAAGCGACAAATTCCTAGAGAATGCTCAAATGGTTGGTTTTGTTTTACTTATCTCATTGCTTTTATTTGCTAACGGAAACGACATTTACAAAGCGATTGTAGGCAGATAAAAAAAATCAAAAAAAATTTATTTTTTGTTTGCAAAACTTGAAATTAGGTGTATCTTTGCAACCGCTTAGACAAACAAACAATGTCAGTCAAAGCCACAGAAAACGTTCCTACTACGCATTATAATACACAGTTTCCTCCTTAGCTCAGTTGGTTAGAGCATCTGACTGTTAATCAGAGGGTCCTTGGTTCGAGCCCAAGAGGGGGAGCTTTATTAGAGAAAGTCTTTACAGCAATGTAAAGACTTTTTTTTTGCCTCAAACTTTGTAGACTTGGTTTCGTCCTAAAAAATTACCTTTTCGATTATTGTTTACTGATATAGATTACTTGTAAATCCTGGTTCGACTACTATTATTTTTGAAAAGATTGAATTGGAATGGGCTTTAGTCCATTAATTAAAATGAGTTTCATATTAGGCTTTAGCCAAAAATCTACAATAGTTTCGGCTAAAGCCTTTACACCTTTATAATTTTACCATCTCACTTTAGAGAGTTGCAATTGATTTTAGTGTAATCACTTAACAATCATTATTTTATTTATGTGACAGTAATCGAACTCAGCTTGTAAGATAATTTTGTTTTTCTTTAATTTATGAAGTTACTTCCCAACACATTTTTTGTAAGTTTGTGTGAATAGTCATTGAAATGGCTATTCACATAAGGAAATTGACCAAACAGCGTATGCTTTGTTTGGGTTGACGGAGAGGGAAATAGAAATTTTAGAGAATAGTTAATTAGTAGTTTATGACAGTAAGGGAACTAACAAAGAAGATTGCAAAAGCTGAATTTTCAGAAGACATAAATAAAATTAGTTTATCTATTCGATTACCTCATATAAATTATGACGTAGAACTTATCGGTTTATCTTCGGTATATGAGTATTTCCTTAACCAATATGGAGGATGGAAAAAACTAACCAATTTACCTATTGAGTTAAATGTTTCATTTAATTTCTTTAAAAATCACCTTGATTCAATACTTACATTGCCTAATCATTTTAATTCTGTTGAAAATTTTTCTGCAAATTGGAATTCAATAAACTCAACCATTATAAATTATCTAGCAAGTTACCAAAATCAAATTTTCCCATTTGAATCACCAGAACTTAAACTATTACTGGAATTATCAAATGAAAGCAAAGAACAATTTGAAGGCGCATTTAATTATATGACTTCAAGTTTTCAATTTAAAAACAGTAAAGATTATTTTAAAGGACAGTTAAAATCATATGAATTTGAAGAGTTAAATTCTACTTATAAAACAACAAGAGTAAATCTAGAAAAAAAGAGTTTGAATGATGTTAGGAATTATTTCAATAAAAAAATTAATGACAACCAAAAAACATTTTCAGATTATACTAATAATATTGTAAAAAACTACTCTGAATATTTAAATGAATTAGACAAACTACAAGAAGAGAAAAATCAAAAGTTTGAAGATTGGTTTGAAAATACTCAAAATGAAGAATGGAAAAAATGGTATGATGAAAAAATCGAAACTTTAGCTAGACTTGAAAAAACATATGAAACGAACCTAAAACTTCAAAAGCCTGCAAGATATTGGCAAATTAAGTCTGACAAGTATCATAGACAAGGTAATACAGCAAAAACTATATTAATTTGGGTGGTTATTGCGTCATCAATTTTCTTAAGTATTGTTTTATTTACTTCTCCAGATTGGATATTTCAAAAGGTTTTTAAAGGTAATGAAGTAAGTATAGTGCGGTGGTCAATTGTATTTATTACATTGATCTCTTTATTGGTTTATGCAATTAGAGCTTTAACAAAATATATGTTTAGTTCATATCATTTGGCAAGAGACGCAGAGGAAAGACATACACTTACATTCTTTTATTTGGCTTTATTAAAAGATACTGAGGTAAATGAAGAAGATAGAAAAATGATTTTGCAATCATTGTTTAGTAGAACCGATACAGGATTATTAAAAGAAGATTCTTCCCCAACATTGCCAGGAGGTATTTTGGAAAAATTTAATTAAAAAATTTATCGGTGGCTGATAAGACAAATGAAATAGAAAATTAAAAACTATTAGTAAAGAGGTTTTTGCTATTAAAAATATTTAAAATTTAAAGCAATTTATAATATGATTACAAGCTACACGAAAGAAGAATTTGTGTTATTAGATTTTGATACAAAATGCGTGATTATTGAGCATTTATTGACAGATGATTACTTTAGTGGACAGATGGAAATTGATTTTTATTTTATTGAACCAGAAAATGTAAATATTCTACCTCCCAAAACCGTTGCAATGGAAGAAAGAGAGAACATAGAATTTAATGCTTTGATAGAAAGATTGTCAAACAAATTGTTTGAAGATAAAACTTTAATCACTATCGATTTAGAGAATCTTTTTGAAGATTAAATAACCTTGATTTTTTTAAGGTGGAATTTAAATAATTCCCAGGAATATTATACCGCTTTTAAAAAAAGGGTCAAACATTTTGGATATTGAAATGCAAAAGAAAGGCTTGAAAATATTCATAAATACCAAAATAGGTTCGTTAGATGACCCAAAAGGTATCGCCAAAGATGTTTCCACAATTGGACATCGAGGCAACGGAGATTATCAAATCCAAATAGAAAATGACAAGGATTTGGAATATATTATGAGTTTAATAAAATAGGTAATTAACTAATTTTAGAAAAATAAATTGTTTACTATTTATCTAAAGTAGCATCATTCAAAGCAAAAATCCAAGTTTAAAACCATTATGGAAAGCAAAATTATATTTTACCAAAATCAAGATAGCAATGTGGTTATCAATGTCACTTATTTTGAGGATAATTTTTGGCTTACGCAACGATTGATAGCGCAACTTTTTGGGGTTGAAGTGCCTGCCATAAACAAGCACCTAAACAATATTTTTGAAGAAAACGAACTGGATAAGGAAGCAACTATTTCCAAAATGGAAATAGTTCAGCAGGAAGGTAATCGGCAGGTAAAAAGACAAGTGGAATTTTACAATCTTGATGCCATAATTGCCGTTGGGTATCGGGTCAATTCCAAACAAGCCACGCAATTCCGCATTTGGGCGACAAAAACGTTGAAAGAATACATCATAAAAGGTTTTGTACTCAATGATGAGATGCTGAAAAACGGAAAGCCTTTTGGGAAAGATTATTTTAACGAATTGCTGGAACGCATTCGTGAAATTCGAGCCAGCGAACGCCGTGTTTTTCAGAAGTTGGGTGATATTTTCGAACAATGCAGTGCCGATTACAGCAAGGACGCCGAGGAAACAAAGCTGTTTTACAAAATGGTTCAAAACAAACTGCACTTTGCCGTTACGGGAAATACTGCCGCAGAAATCGTCTATAACCGTGCCAACAGGAACAAGGATTTTATGGGATTATCGACTTGGAAAAATGCCCCGAACGGCAAAATCCTAAAAAGCGATGTCGCTATTGCCAAAAATTATTTGAATGAAAATGAAATTGGAGATTTGAACTTATTGGTCAGTGCCTTTTTGGATTTGGCCGAATTCCAAGCCCGTCGAAACCAATTGATGAATATGAAAGATTGGCTGGAGCGTACCAATAAATTTTTGGAAAGTAATAGTTTGGACGTGCTTCCTAATGCAGGCATCATTTCCCACGAGCAAGCCGTTGAAAAAGCACATCAGGAATACGACCATTTCCGCATTGAGCAAGATAAAAATTACCTGTCGGATTTGGATAGGGAATTGAAGAGAATCGGTAATAAATAAAAGGAAACACTTTTCCAATTGCGTCCGCAGTGCGTCCGCAATTCCATAAATCATAAATAGAATGGAACTAAAAAAAGAGATTGAAAAACTGAGCAAAGGAGAATAAGGTTGCAATGAAACTCAGCATTAGAATAGTGTCGTAATTAAGTTCTGTATTCACCATAGCTATTTACAACCAAAGCCCGACAAACTTTTTTTGTCGGGCTTTGGCTATTTATGCATTTTCCAATGGAAAGGCTTCAAGAAACTCCTTGGAATTTGCCCTTCGACTGTGCTCAGGATGACCTCTTGGAATTTGGAATTTATTTTTTTGAGATTTTCACTTTTAGATAACCGTCGTCAATTGAATACGTTTTCTATCTTCATCGACTTCGGTTACTTTTACTTCAACGTGTTGGTGGAGTTTGACCACTTCGTTGACATCGTTCACAAAACCCGCTTTGAGTTGGGAAATGTGTACCAAACCGCTTTCTTTGATTCCTATGTCGACAAAACAGCCAAAATTAGTAATATTGTTCACAATGCCTGGCAAGACCATTCCGGTTTTCAAATCTTTAATGGATTTGACATTCGGGTCGAATTCAAAGATTTTAGCCGATTTCCTGGGGTCCAATCCTGGTTTTTCGAGCTCTTTGAAGATGTCTTTGATACCCAAAATCCCAATTTCTGGCGTTACGTAGTTTTCGGGTTTGATGAGCGCAATTTTTTCTTTGTTGGCAATCAAATCATTCACAGAGATTTTCAAGGCTTTGGCCATTTTTTCTACTATGGCATAAGTTTCGGGATGCACCGCCGAATTGTTTAACGGATTTTTCCCTTCTTTTATTCTAATGAAAGCGGCTCCTTGTTGGAAAGCTTTTTCGCCCAAACGCGGTACTTTTTTGAGTTGTTTTGATCGTCAAATGGACCATTTTCAGTGCGATACGTCACTATATTTTCGGCCAGTTTTTCTCCAATACCACTCACATAACTCAACAAATGTTTGCTAGCCTTTTTGTACAATATTTTCAACCCAAATTATTAATTGAGTTCAGGTTATTAATGAGATAAAAAAATATTTTTTAAAAATAAGTTTTATATCATAAAATTTATTTTAACTTTGTTAAAAATATTTTTAACTTTATTAAAATGAAATTACCTATTGTTTGCCCAAGTTGCGAAAATGCGCTACGGGTTAGCCAAATGAAATGCGATCAATGTGAAACCGAAGTAAACGGAAACTATGATTTGCCACTTTACTTAAAATTGACCAGGGATGAACAAGATTTTGTTTTAGAATTTTTTTTATCCAGCGGCAGTATAAAAGAAATGGCAAAACAAGCTGGAAACTCCTATCCTACTATGCGCAATAAAATGGACGATTTGATCGAAAAAATTAAAAATTTAAAATCATAGTTATGAATTGGCAAAGTATTTTTAATCCTTTTTCTAGATATTCAGAGAAACAATTGTTCCTTGTTGGTTTCGTCTTTTTAATTGTAAATTGTTTTGTTTGTTTTTTTACTAAAACACAAATGGATAGTATTTTTCATTTTTCTGAAAATAAGAATCTAACTATTGAGTATACATTTATATTCGTTGGTATCAGTATACTATCTGCAATTGTATTTCTATTCTTATTTGCGCTAATACTTAATAAGAAAACCAGGTTTATCGACATTGTAAACACCGTATTAATTTCTCAAATGCTTAATTGTATTGTCCTACTTTGTATAAAATTTAGTGGAATGGATGCATTGGCTAAAAACTTAAAAACAAATTCAGGAATTGGGGGAACTGTTGATTTAATTCAATTTACTTTTTCTGTTTTAATAGTTCTTGGTATTTCGATGTACGGTTTTGTTTTAATTTATAATGGTTTTAAAACAGCTACAAATTTTAAGAAATGGCATCATATTATTTTATTCGTAGTTCTATTATTCATTTTTATATTGTTTCACCAGGTTTATATCCAAAATTTATTGGTGCTATAAACTAAAAAATCAAAATTCTTTTCCTTTCAAAATTTACTTTGACAAAAACCAAAATTTGTCAAGGTTAGAAAACTATTGTCTACTAATTTAATTAACTAATCATTATGAAAACTAAAATTTTAAGCATTTTACTATTTAGCATTCAGTTTATTTTTGCCCAAGAAATAACTGGTTCTTGGCAAGGTGAACTAGACGTTCAAGGAATGAAATTACCACTGGTTTTTCACATTAAAAAAGAGGGTGAAAAACTTATTTCAACTCTTGACAGTCCAAAACAAGGGGCCACAAATATTCCGGTTAGTACAACAAGCTATTCTGCTGATCAATTAACGCTTGAGCTTCCTGCATTAGGAATCTCCTACTCCGGAAAAGTAACAAATGAAAGTATTAACGGCACTTTTAAACAAGGTGGAATGGAATTACCATTAATACTTTCTAAAATTAAAGGTGATGAGCTTGCGCCAAAATTGAACAGACCACAAACTCCAAAAGCACCCTTTACATATAAAACAGAGGAAGTAACTTTTGTCAATCCTTCAGACAAAAATACTTTAGTTGGAACATTATCTGAACCTAACAATTTCAATAAAAAACAGCCTATTTTGATTATGATTACTGGTTCAGGAAAACAAAATCGTGATGAAGAAATTTTTGGTCATAAACCCTTTGCGGTAATCGCTGATAATTTTGCTAAAAAAGGTATTGCAACTCTCCGACTAGACGATCGCGGAGTTGGTGGTTCTTCAAAAGGTACACCTGATGAAACCTCTTTCAATTACGCTACTGATATCAATGCAGCAGTACTATTTTTAAAAGCAAAAGGTTTTGAAAATATTGGTTTAATTGGTCATAGCGAAGGTGGAATGATTGCTCCCATTGTAGCTAGTACAAACAAAGACGTTAAATTTTTAGTCTTGATGGCTGGGCCAGGTCAACCTATAAATGAACTTTTGGTACAACAAATTTACTTGGGTGGAAAACTAGCGGGAATGAGTGAAGAAGAGCTTCAAAAAAGCAATCAAATCAACCGTATTAAGTTTGATTTTATTAAAAATTACAAAGGCACCTCTTTTGATACCGACTTTGATAATTTTATTAAAACCTCAGGAGAAGCAGTAGCAGAAGCTGAAAAAAAACAAATGAAAAATGCCTGGTTCAGATATTTTGTTGCCTTTAATCCAGACGAATACGTTTCTAAGGTAAAGATTCCGGTTTTGGCAATCAACGGCAGTTTGGACTTTCAAGTACCTGCAAAAGAAAATTTGGAAGCTATAAAAAAATCATTGACAAAGGCTAAAAACAAAAATTTCGAAACCTACGAATTTCAAGGCATGAATCATCTTTTTCAGGAATGTACAACGGGTGCTATCAACGAATATGCCGAAATTGAGCAAACCATTTCACCAAAAGTGCTTGATAAAATGAGCTCTTGGATAATCGCTAGAAAATAAAAACCGTCTGCTTACAAATTTAGAAATCCCAAAATTCAATGAACAGTATGAATTTTGGGATTTTTCTATTTTACAAAATCATCGTCAACTGAATTCTCTTTCTTTCTTCATCAACTTCGGTTACTTTTACTTCAACGTGTTGGTGGAGTTTGACCACTTCGTTGACATCGCTTACGAAACCCGCTTTGAGTTGGGAAATGTGTACCAAACCGCTTTCTTTGATTCCGATGTCGACAAAACAGCCAAAATTGGTAATGTTGTTCACAATGCCTGGCAAAATCATTCCGGTTTTCAAATCTTTAATGGATTTGACATTTGGGTCGAATTCAAATATTTTAGCAGATTTTCTTGGGTCTAATCCTGGTTTTTCGAGCTCTTTGAGAATGTCTTTGATACCCAAAATCCCAATTTCGGGCGTTACGTAGTTTTCGGGTTTGATGAGCGCTATTTTTTCTTTATTGGCAATCAAATCATTCACAGAGATTTTCAAGGCTTTGGCCATTTTTTCTACTATGGCATAAGCTTCGGGATGCACCGCCGAATTGTCTAACGGATTTTTTCCTTCTTTTATTCTGATGAAAGCTGCGCCTTGTTGGAAGGCTTTATCTCCCAAACGCGGTACTTTTTTGAGTTGTTTTCGATCGTCGAATGGACCATTTTCAGAGCGATACGTCACTATATTTTCGGCTAGTTTTTCTCCAATACCACTCACATAACTCAACAAATGTTTGCTGGCGGTGTTGATGTTGATTCCCACCGAATTCACGCAACGAATTACCGTTGCATCCAATTCTTCTTTCAATTTACTTTGATCCACATCGTGTTGGTATTGTCCCACACCAATGGCTTTGGGGTCGATTTTGACCAATTCGGCCAAAGGATCTGACAAACGACGTCCGATAGAAACCGAACCACGAACGGTGACGTCGTAATTGGGGAATTCTTCACGAGCAATTTTGGAAGCGGAATACACCGAAGCCCCCGCTTCTGATACGACAAAAACTTGTACAGGCTTATCGAAAGCGATTTTCTTGATGAAAAATTCTGTTTCGCGTGAAGCGGTTCCATTTCCGATAGAAATTGCATCGATGTTATAGGCATTGACCATCGATTTGATTTTTTTCATCGCCATTGCCGTTTCATTTTGTGGCGCGTGCGGATAGATAGTTTCGTTGTAGAGCAAATCACCTTTTTCGTCCAAACAAACCACTTTACAACCCGAACGAAATCCTGGGTCGATGGCTAAAATTCGTTTTTCGCCCAAAGGTGGAGCCAATAATAATTGCCCTAAATTATTCGCAAAAACCTGAATGGAATTGGCATCGGCTTTGGCTTTGGCTTCTTGCAAGGTTTCGTTGGCAATGGCAGGTTGCAGCAATCTTTTATAAGAATCCTCAATAGCCAATTGTACGTGGGATGTGCTAGGACTTTGACCTTTCAACACCAATTCGTCGATTACATCATAGGCCTCGTCAATATCAGCTTCTACTTTGAACTTGATGAAACCTTCATTTTCGGCACGCAGCATCGCCAAGAGTCGGTGCGAAGGTGCTTTGGTCAACGGTTCAGACCAATCGAAATATTGCGAAAACTTTTGTGCATCAGGTTCGTCTTTTTTCGTTTTGACTACTTTGGTGGTGATGGTGGCTTTGCGTTCGTACAAACGGCGCAGTTGTTTACGAACATAAATATTTTCGTTAATCCATTCGGCAATAATTTCTCTGGCGCCTTGTAAAGCCGCTTCTTCATTGACAATGGCATCGTTCAAGTATTGTGTAGCCAAGAAATCGACATCGTCATTTTTCTGTGCCATTATAATTTTGGCCAAAGGTTCTAGTCCGTTTTCACGAGCGACATCGGCTTTGGTTCTTTTTTTCTTTTTGTAAGGCAAATACAAATCCTCCAACTCTTGTAGGTCAAAACTTTGTTGGATTTTTTTATCCAATTCGGGAGTCAAGGCGTTTTGCTCTTCGATGGATTTTACGATGGCTTCTTTTCGTTTCAAGATGGTCTCGTACTCTTTTTGGAGTTTAGCAATTTGTTCGATTTGTGTTTCATCCAGATTGCCTGTTTTGTCTTTTCGGTAACGCGAAATAAACGGAATGGTACAATCTTCTTGTAATAATTGAACCGTGTTTTGAATGTTTATGGATGCGGTAGCTACCTTTTGGGCGATGAATTGTAGGTTGGTCATTTTTTGAATTTTTCGGACGGCTAAAATAGCTAAATTTACTCTAGCTCTTTTTGACTTGGTGGTAGAAAATTTTCTCCTGTTACTACACTTTTTCCAGTTTTCTCTTCTAAAGCTAGTCGGGCGTTTTTGGCAATTGCTCCTCCTTTCTTACTGGCTTTTGCATTTTCTAAAAGTCCCTTGGCTTCTTCTGTTTCGGCAATTTGTCGGGTAGAAAGTTCTGCGAGAGCTGTAAAAATTAATTCAGCTTCCGTCATATGATCTTTTAAATTTTGAGTTTTCAGTCCTTTTATTTCTTTATGATTTTTAACAGATAATCCTGTCCATTCCTGATGAATGATATTGGTCAACATTGCAAATTCATCTTTCTTTTCCACACCCGATTCTTTCCAATAATCGGTTAATTTATTGCGAGTCTCTTGTCCAGTCATTCGTTGCTGAATCCATTTTTCGCTACGTCCCAATTTTTGCCAATTTTCACGAGCACGGTCTAAACTTTGGGCGGGATCTGCCAATTCTTGCATTCGTTCATAGCCCACTTTTGCTAACCATTGCTTGAACGGTTCTGCTTTTGGAGAAGGAATGGATTGAATTAAGCGCAATAAAGTTTCCGTATCGGCGGTATCTGTCAATCTATTTTTACCATCTTCGGCAAGCATTTTCAACTGTACGATTTTATCGTACGCTTCACTTCCTTCGTTATTTAGCTTCTTCTTTAAATCAGTCCAATATCGTTTAGGGATAGTACTATCTGTTAAAATCTGAATAACATCAATAACTGAGAAATACCAAATTTCTTTTTCAGCATCGTAATGGCTTCGTACTTTTTTGGCTTCGAATAATTTAATTGGGCTCATAATTAAGGGATTTTTAAACTTACATAAGAATTCTAAATATAAGAAAAACAACTTACTTCTTTTATCTTTGACTTCAATTTTTACCCAAATGAACTTCGTTTTTTACTTTCTTTTATTGATTAACGTATTGGCTTTTATTTTAATAGGCTACGACAAAATAGTAGCTCAAAAAAATAAAAGAAGAATACCCGAAACAACCCTTTTAACCTTCGTGTTCTTCGGAGGAACTCTAGGTAGTGGATTAGCAATGCTTTTGTTCAGACATAAAACAAGGAAAACCAGTTATCTTATAAAATTTTGGTTAATAGTGGTACTCCAAGTTTTGGCAACGATTGGCTGGTTTTATTCTAAAACAGTATCCCTTTAATTTTATTTCGCTACAAACATACATTCGAATAGGAATTTTTTCCCATTTCCAAAATGAAACAAAAAAGGAATACCCCAATTCGGAATATTCCTTTTCATAATTTATTCGTAGTAACCTTTACTGTAACGATTCGAAACCTAATTTTAAGCGTACGCGATCTAAAACCCCATTGGCGATGGTTGCTGCTTTTTCGGCACCTTGTTTCAATAAGGCGTCTACTTCTGTCAGGTTATTGATGTAATAATTGTAACGTTCTCTCTCGGTTTTGAATTTTTCTACAATGAGTTCAAACAAGGCTTGTTTGGCGTGACCATAACCATAATTTCCTCCTAAATAATTGTTTCTCATCCTGTCAATTTGGGCTTCGTTGGCCAATAATTTATAGATAGCAAAAGCGTTACAAGTATCAGGATTTTTTGGATCTTCCAATGGAGTACTATCGGTTTCGATGCTCATAATTTGTTTGCGTAACGTTTTGTCATCCAAGAAAATATTGATGACATTATTGGCTGATTTACTCATTTTTCCGCCATTGGTACCAGGAATCAACATATTGTCTTCTTGGATTTTGGCTTCGGGTAACACAAAGGTTTCTCCCATTTGGTGATTAAATCGAGAAGCCACATCACGAGTGATTTCAAGGTGTTGTAACTGGTCTTTTCCTACGGGCACAAATTCGGCATCATACAATAAAATATCGGCAGCCATCAACATCGGATACGAAAACAATCCAGCATTCACATCGTCTAAACGATCGGATTTGTCTTTGAAAGAATGTGCCAAAGTCAAACGTTGAAAGGGGAAAAAACAGCTTAAATACCAAGACAATTCAGCCGTTTGAGGTATATCGGATTGGCGATAAAAAATGACTTTATTGACGTCTAGTCCACACGCCAACCAAGCTGCTGCGGTACTATAAGTATTGTTTCTTAAGGTTTCGCCATTTTTGATTTGTGTAATCGAATGCAAATCGGCGATAAAAAGGAATGATTCATTTTTTGGATCATTCGATAATGCAATTGCGGGTATAATTGCGCCTAATAAATTACCCAAATGCGGAGTTCCTGTACTCTGTACTCCCGTTAATATTTTTGCCATTGTTGTAGTTTCTGAATCGCAAAGTTCGCAAAGTTTGCCCGCTTTCCTATCATTTTTGGGTAAAATTTTATGAGTAAAGTGTTCAAAAGGCTTTGTTCATTTCTCGGAAAACCTTTTCAAAAGACCAGAATTTAGAGATTTAGTATTTTACACTTCTAAAAAAAATCAATAGGGAAGAATTGTTTAGGGATTTTTATGGATTTTTTTCTCTTTTTTTAACCGTATTTCTATAAATTGCAAAAGACAAAAACAAATAGTGCTATGACCGAGATAGACGCAGAAAGAGCCCGATTACTCGAAAGAAAAGACAATAAAGGTTGGAAAAAATGGGGTCCCTATTTAACCGAAAGACAATGGGGAACTGTTAGAGAAGATTATTCTGCCAATGGAGATGCTTGGAATAGTATTACTCACGATATGGCGCGTTCCAAAGCCTATCGATGGGGAGAAGAAGGAATAGGAGGAATCTCAGATAACAAACAGCATATTTGTTTTGCTTTGGCTTTTTGGAATCACAATGATAAAATTCTTAAAGAGCGATTTTTTGGACTCACCGGAAACGAATCCAATCACGGAGAAGATGTCAAAGAAATTTATTATTACCAAGACGCGACACCAACACATTCTTACCAAAAAATGTTGTACAAGTATCCACAGACGGCATTTCCTTATGAAAAACTAGTCAAAGAATCTAAAAAACGCAATCGCCAGCAACCAGAATACGAACTTTTGGATACGGGCATTTTTGATAAAGACGCTTACTTTGATATTAGCATTGAATATGCCAAAGCCGATCAGCAGGATATTTTGATTCAAATTACTATCGAAAATCAATCGGATGTGGCGGCTCCTATTACAGTTTTACCTACTATTTGGTTCCGAAACACTTGGTGCTGGGGCTATGACAATTACAAACATAAACCCTCTTTGGTGGGCAACGGAAAATCAGTAATCGAAGTCAATCATCGTTTGGTAGGACATTATACTTTGTATGCAGAAAATGCAGATGAACTGCTTTTTTGTGAAAACGAAACCAATTTTCAACGCTTATACCATTCCGAAAATTTAGCAAAGTATACCAAAGACGGCATTAACGATTATATCATTAATAAGAAAAAAGATGCTGTAAATCCGAATAAAATAGGAACTAAAGCTGCTGCAAAATACGAACAACTTATTCCCGCTAAAGGAAAAAAAGTAATCCGATTGCGTTTTACCAATCAAACGCCAAGAGCTCCTTTTGAAGATTTTGACGCCATTTATGCCCAACGTTTGAAGGAAGCCGATTTGTTTTATGATAGTTTGCAAAAGAATATCAAAGGGGAGCATTTGAAATCAGTACAACGTCAAGCTTATGCTGGAATGTTGTGGACCAAACAATGGTATTACTACAATGTTTATGAGTGGATCAAAGGAGATCCTTCGATGCCTAAACCCGATGCGAATAGAAGCAAAGGAAGAAATAGTGCTTGGAAACATATGTACACTTCCAACATTTTGTCAATGCCTGATAAATGGGAATATCCTTGGTTTGCTGCTTGGGATTTGGCCTTTCATACTTTGCCTTTGGCACGATTGGATCCCGATTTTGCCAAACGACAATTATCGGTGATTTTGAGAGAATATTATATGCACCCTAACGGACAAATTCCTGCTTACGAATGGTCGTTCTCGGATGTGAATCCTCCCGTACACGCTTGGGCAACCTGGAAAGTGTATGCCATTGATAAAGAGATGAATGGTGGTAAAGGCGACCGTGTTTTCTTGGAACGCATTTTCCATAAGTTATTGCTCAACTTCACTTGGTGGGTAAACCTGAAAGACGAAGGAGGAAACAATATTTTTGGAGGTGGATTCCTTGGAATGGATAATATTGGTGTTTTTGACCGTTCGGCAGCTTTACCAACAGGTGGTCATTTAGAACAAGCCGACGGAACGGGTTGGATGGCAATGTATAGCCTGAATATGTTGCGAATTGCTTGTGAAATTGCGATTGAAAATCCGGTGTATCAAGATATGGCTTCTAAGTTTTTTGAGCACTTTTTACATATTGCTGGTGCTATGCAAGCCATTGGCGGAGACAAATTGAATCTTTGGGATGAGGACGATCAGTTCTATTATGATATGTTGCATAAAGAAAATGGCGAAGCCGAATTGCTCAAAGTGCGTTCGATGGTTGGATTGATTCCACTTTTTGCTGTTGAAGTTTTAACCCCAGAATTATTAGACCAATTGCCAGATTTCAAGCGTAGGGTGGAATGGGTTATTTCAAACCGACCAGATTTGGCTGCTTTGGTTTCAAGTTGGTACAATCCCGGAAAAGGAGAGAGCAAGTTATTGTCTATTCTTCGTGGGCATAGAATGAAGATGATTATGAAACGGATGTTCGATGAATCGGAATTTTTGTCTGATTTTGGTGTTCGTTCCTTGTCTAAATATCATAAAGAGCATCCTTATCGATTTACCTATGATGGTGGAACCGTTCAAGTAGATTATACACCTGCCGAAGCTACTGGAGATATGTTTGGCGGAAATTCCAATTGGCGCGGCCCAATTTGGTTCCCAATGAACTATTTGATTTTAGACTCACTCGAGAAATTCTGTAACTATTACGGAAACGATTACAAAGTAGAATTTCCAACGCATTCAGGAGTAATGATGAATATAAAAGATGCTGCTGATGAGGTAGCGAATCGTTTACTCTCACTTTTTGTCCCCAATAAAGAACAATTTATACCCATGTATGGGCCTTATGAAAAGTTTCAAAAAGACCCCAACTTCAATTCGAATCATTTGTTTTTTGAATATTTTGATGGCGATACCGGAAAAGGATTAGGCGCCAATCATCAAACAGGATGGACGGGACTTATTGCCGAAATCATTCATCATTTGAATAACGATTCGGAACAAATTTAAATGTAGAGTACTATTTCCCTTCGAGATAGTACTCTTTTTTTACCTTTTAAAATTGTGAGGCTCGGAATAAATGAACGCAGACTCCGAATCAGTCCTTTTCCTTGAATTTAAAATTGGATGATAGACACTTTGGTTTAAGCTCTAATCAATAGCTAGACTTTTCCATATGCTCTTTGGAATTAGAGTTTGATAACTCAGTAAGTTGTTTTTAAGTAAAGTGGCTTTTTCTGTGTTTTGATAGTCTTTGTAGTAGGCGTATTCAAAGAAGAAACCCCAAAATTGGACCACAGCTTCAGTATCGGTTTGAATTAATTGGAGTTTATTGATTTCCAAATTCTTGGCATTTTGGTCTAATAGCATTTGGAAAGATGCTTGTAAAAGGGCTAATTCTATTTCGCCAACTTTGCCTTTGTTCAACAAACGTTGCAATCTTTTTCTATCCGTAAAAAAAAGACCAGATTTTGAGGGAATGGTAGTAGCAAAAAAAAGTGCAATTGAAATGAGGCCAACTATACCATTGAAACCATTCCAAGCGGAATCAAAGTAATAAAAAAGAAAAAGGAAAACACCACCAAAAAGCAATGAAAACAATGGGCCAGCACCCAAAATTCTTGCAAATTGTATCTTTAAATTGCCCTCTAAGTTTATTGGTGAAGTGGCAGAAATACCACCAAAGTATTGCATTTCTTTGTTGAAAAATACTCTTACTCGCTGGTTTTCTCTTTTCAAACCAAAGAAAGCCACGACAAATAATTGTAATTGGTGTTTTTGTAAAAGTCCTGCTGTTAAATGTCCTAATTCGTGCAAAGCAATGGCAAAAAACGGACCCACTAAAAGTGAAACGAAAAAAGCAAAAGTCTCAAAATCACCTTTGGGATAGAATTTCATAAGGAGTTCTTTGGGAATGAAATGTAAAAAAGTAAACATTGCAATACCTCCAATTACGATCCCTAGTAACGATTCGATGATCATTTTTTTATTCATAACAGCACTGTTTTAGTTGTTGTTTGATTCGTTTTTTTTGTTAGTATTTATTTGAGTCAAACGTTACAACTAGGTTATGAAAAAGGGAGTTGGTATCTTACACATCAATAGCGTCATAAACCACAACTTTTTGCCAGAGATGCGAATACTTTTTGACAAAGTCTTGATGAATTGGGTGATCTTGATACGTTTTTTGCCCTTTTTCATCTTCAAAAAAAAGAAGTTCTGAGACATCCCAAGAGGTATCTACCACTTCGCGTTTTTCGGTCGAGGCCAAAAGTCCCACGTGAATTTGTTTCACCGTCGGAATAGCTGCTAAGGTTTTGAGTCCTTCAATTAGTTGTGCTTTGTCGGCGGTAGCATTGGGATTTTTTAGCCAAAAAAACACATGATGCAATAAAAACTTTGCTTGTTTTGGACTTGTGTTCATGGCCAATCCTACACTTGCCACACCGGCCAAAGCAGTTGATGCGATAAATCGTCTACGTTTCATTTCTTCTGATTTAAAAGTATATAGAACGTAAATATCGAAATAAATAAAAGTAAATATGAAAAAATAGTGCGATTTTTATGTGGTAGATTTGTTTTTCTTCCAAATGAAGCCATCCAAGAGATAATGAGTAAATTGTGGTACGGTTAGTAAGGGTACAATTAAGAAATACCAATTTGAAAAATCTTCTGTTGTACCTGACAATTGTTCCTTCCAAACTAAAATTTCCCAAAGATATTCTTCAGAAAAAGCAATCAAAAGCAAAACGAATAAGAAGAGTAAAAGTCCTTTAAAATGTTTGAAATAGTATAACGAATGCAATTCTTTGGATGGTTTTTTATCGATTTCATTGAGATAAATAAGTGCTATGTACGGAATGCCATGAGAAACGACATTAAGCAAAGTAAAAATCAAATCGTTATTAAAATAGACAATTCCGAAAAACCAAGACAAAATGGTTCCTAGCAGTATTGCATTTTTTGGTATATTAAAATGATGGTATTTTATAGCCAAATAACAAGTTCTAATTATATAAAGAAGGAGTACACAACCATAAATCCAGCTCAAAGCCATAATCAATAAAGGGTTTTCGAAATGCAAGAATTCGTTTTCAACAAACCAATTAAATTCCCTTGGAGACGATAAAAACCAATACAGCATAGGGTAAATTGTTGCGGTATAAATTATTACGTTATCAATCCAAGCCCATTTTTTAGATTCATTTCGTGCATATAAACGCATAAAGCCATATTGTTGTCTGATGAAATGAAAAACAGCTATATATGCCATTACAGACCAAAAGACTTTACTTCCAAAAGAGAATAAAACGATTCCAATTAAAAAGCATACAATAGGCAAACCGATTAGTAATTTTTTCTTTTTTTGAAATTCGCTTGCAACAAAATAGGTTTTAAATAAAGTAGCATAAACGTGTGCGACATCGATAAAAACAATTAGAAAGAGCCAAGTGTAAAAGGAATACTTAGTTTCTATTTGTTGCAGCTGTTTTTGAAATAGAAATACAACACTAACCACCAAAAAGGAAGGCGATAAGATAAATATACTATCTGTTTTGGCTTTATGAATCCAAGGTTGTTGCATCGAGCATTGTATTTACTGCGTTAATTCCTTGATGAAAGGCTTCTTCAAAAATAGAGATACCCGATACATCACTATGAGCAAAAAACAGCGTATTGTCGATAGGTTTTATAGCTTCTTTTTTGGTATCACTAAAAATAAAATTAGGAACAGGACTAATCATTCCGTGACCTAATAAATGAACTTCGATACTTTCAGTTAAATATTCAATAGTGGGATGGGCTATTTTTAAATCATCAAAAACCATTTGTTTCCAATATTCTTTGGTCTTTTTATACACTTCTCGGCGTGTTTTTTTCAAATCGGCACTAGAGAAACTGTAATAATAAGTGATTACTTTTTTATCCTGTAGTTGTTGAAGGGATTGATGTTGGTCGTAGACATATCCCAAACCTTTTGAACCATAAATTACATTATCCCAACACAAAGGAAACCTTCCGTTATCGTTTATATCAGACAAAACTAAAGTAGCCAATAGCCAAGGAGTGTAATGAAAATGTGAAGCCAAATCTTTTCGGTCTTTCAACAGGTATTGATTTACAAACTGAGGTGTTGCAAGTATAATTTTTTTCGCGGTTATTGCAATGGTTGTTTTGGTTTCATTATCAAAAACTTTGGCAACTGCTTTATGAATATCATTTTCAATTTCGAAAACCAAGTGGTTTTTTAGTGATTTTCCTTTTACATATTTTTTCAGGTGATTGGCTAATCTTGAGTTTCCTTCAGGCCAAGTAAGCACCGAATCTTGATGATCTTCGGAAGCATTTTGTTTTCTTGCGGCAAAATAATGAATACCTGCATAAGCAGAAACGTAGGAGATTCCTAAACCAAAATCATCTTTGCAACAATAATCAATATAATCAAAAAGAGGTTTTGCTGTAAAATTTTGGTTCTCAAACCATTGTTGCATAGTCAAAGTATCCAATGCTTTTACTGCTTTATTTTTGGATGATTCAGCAAGAGGTATTGTGAACCAATATTTTCCTTCTTCATCTTTTTGGCGTCTAAAACCATCCATTACTTTGAAAAAGCGAACGAATTCTTGATCTTCAGCGGCAGCATTTCCTTCCTTTGGCACGACTCCTTCTTGCCAATTATTTCTATAGAACAAACGTTCTTCGGGAGCCAAAGTCAGCTGAGTTTCATCGAATTTTGGAAACCCTTTGGAGTCATAACCTACGATGATTTTTTCTTCTTCTAAAAATTGCAATAAGGCTTTGTCCTCTAAATTCGGTAAAGGCAAATAATGGGCTCCCAATGGATATTTAGAATACTGGTTCTCGCCATTGGATGAATTGCCACCTAAATGATCTTCTAATTCGATCATTAAAAAATCAGTAATTCCTTTTTTAGTGAGTTGTCTGGCCGCACTCAATCCAGAGATTCCGCCACCAATAATTAGATATGGAACGGTAATTTCTTTTGATGGTTTAGGAAAATTTTTTGCTCTAAGACGATGCCCCAAAATATGATTGGTTCCTGATAATCGAATCAAAAGAGTAACCACTTTTTCTTTACACGCCTCCAATAAAGGAATAGCGAGTAACGAAGTAGTTATTATTTTTAGAAAGTTTCTTCTTGAGTTATTGTAATTTTCCCCATTCTTCATCGAAATAGCGTACTAAAATTTGGTTATCTAATCGATTGATTTCTATGTCTTTTGAAATCATATCTTGAGAAAAATAATTGAATTTATCAAATTGATAATTATAAAAACGCAAAGCATCCACTTTTCGGTTTACTGTATTAAATGTAGTACCAAAACCATTAATTGCGATGGTAAAACCCCATTCACCAAACGACGGAACATACGCGTGATAAGCATCAATTTGCGGAAAAACTTGCATTACCGTTTTATTAATACACCAAAAGGATTTGGGTGCAAAATAAGGCGATGTGGTTTGAATAACGACCACAGCATCTTGGTTTAAAAGGTTTTGAATCGTAGCATAAAAATTAAGTGAATACAATTTCCCTAGACTATAATTGGATGGATCTGGAAAATCAATAATCACGACATCAAATTTTTCTCGACAATTTTTTGCCCAAATGTAAGCGTCTTTATTAAAAACAGTCACTTTAGGATTGTTGAGCGAATTAGCATTAAAACCGCTTAAGATGGTATTGGTTTTAAACATTTTCGTCATTCCTTCATCCAAATCCACAAGAGTTACTTTTTGCACCTCTTTGTATTTCAAAATTTCTCTAACGGCAAGTCCATCACCACCGCCTAAAACCAAAACATTCGACACGCTTTTTGCCATTGATAATGCGGGATGCACCAGCGCTTCGTGATAGCGGTATTCATCGGTCGAGCTAAACTGTAAGTTATTGTTGAGGTACAGGCGATAATCACTTTTGTTGTGCGTTAAAACAATTCTTTGGTAAGGAGTAGTATTGGTATAAACAATGTTTTCACCATAGAGTTTTCCTTCTGAATAGGACAAAATTTTATCAGAGAATATAAAAACAGCTAGTAAAATTAAAAAGGAAAGTATGGCTTTACTTCGAACCAAATGTACTTTTTTCAACTCATTTTTGAGTAAGTAACATAGGGCAATTGCAATAGATACATTGATCATTCCGAAGAATAAGGAAGTACCCATAATGCCTAGTTTTGGCACTAAAACCAAGGGGAATAATATGGAAGCCAATAAAGCTCCAATGTAATCAAAAGTAAAAACGTTTGAGACTAAATCTTTAAATTCGACTTTGTCCTTCAGAATATTCATCAACAGTGGAATTTCTAATCCTACCAAACAACCTGTTACAAAAACAAGGAAGTAAAGTATAAACTGAAAGGAATTAATACTTTCAAAAAGCAGGAACAAAATCACGGAGCTCAATCCTCCAATTAATCCAACCAAAATTTCAATTTCAACAAAAGTATTGAGCAGATTTTTGGTCAAAAATTTTGAAAAGTAGGAGCCAATTCCCATCGAAAAAAGATAAACTCCAATGATAAACGAGAATTGTTTTACCGAATCGCCCAATAAATAACTGGCCAAAGTACCCGCGACGAGTTCGTAAACTAGTCCACAAGTAGCAATGGTGAATACGGCAAAAAGTAATAAATATTCAAATTTTAAAATCTTTTTACCCATGAATTGCGGCACTAATGATCATTGAAATTCCAATGATGAAGGCTCCAAAAACAATTGCCAAAGCCACATTATTATTTTTTGAAATTTGAGCCCAAGTATTTTCGGGAGTCAATTTTTCGATAATAAAATAGGTAATCAATAAAATTGCAATCCCTATAAGCGAAAAGACAATAGATGCTAAAATAGGTCTCATAGTTAAAATTTCCATAGTATTTTGTTTAGTTATTTGTGATAAAAATGATTTACTGAGCGATTGCCTTGTGCCGGGCGATAGTTCTCCGTGGTTTCGCAATCGCAAATGCTATTGCCTTGCCAATTGTAATACACAAAAAGCGCATAAAATAAACTTCCTACGAGCAGTGCAATGAAGTTGGATTGCACAAATTCTTTTACTTTTTCCATATTGTATTTAAAATGATTATTCCCATCTTTTTTCTTCAAATGACTTTTCTAAATAATAAATAGCAACGACAAATACGGTCATAAAAATATAAATCATCCAGACATTTCTTGTAGAGGGACTTGACCAACTCGCTTGAATTTGAACCGTTTGATTTTGAGCGTCTTCAGTTGCTTTCATCGGGGTAATGACCAAATGGTATTTACCAGCAGCTACTCCACAAATATTAAATTCTTCAGAAGTATCACCTTCTGTCCAATTTTCACCATCGGTATAGCCATGATAGTATTCTATATCCTTGTTAGCATAAACTTCGTCGCCATTTTTTTCATTGATCAATGCTACTTGTACATTAGCCCAAGAATTATCTACATTAGAATGCAATTGAATAGTCAATGGAGCCGAACTTCCTTTGAGTTCAAAAGAAGGGGTAATAAAATCTTTTTTAGCATATTCATCAAATGCAATGGAGGTATCGAGAACCTTTTGTTCGACACGATCTTTGTTAAGGAACCAATGAGTAATCAAAATTAAAAAAGCAATACCACAAAAAATAAGAGCTGTATTTCTAACATTTATAAGAAAGGGTTGTACTTGACCAATGCCTCTTTTTGATGGTAAAGAAGTAGTAGCGAAAGCTTTTTTTATCGCTCTATTGGAAATATGTTTTCCTAAGAAAGTTGTTTGTTGATGGCCTACTTTTTCAAAACTAAGTAAGAAGGGCGGATGAATATATTCTATAAGCTCAACATTTTTATAAACATCAAAATCGAAAAAGCCTTTTGAGGCGACTAGCTTTGGATAATAATAATCGTAACGATCATAAGTGATTTCGTCATGTTCTACTGTTAAAGGATGATTGCCAACTTTTCTATCATAAGTAATCTCGTTTAAAAGAATCCAATGGCCATCAGATTCAGAGAGGTATAAAAAACTTCCATTTTTTGATTGTAAAATGTATTCTCTCCACTCAAAGTCTTGGTGTGATTTGATTACTAATCCTGTTACTTGATAGTCAACATTATCAAATACGGCAGTTTTGCCAATCTCAAATGTTTTCTCAAAGGAGCAGGGTTGAGACTTAATATAGAGCGAAAGACCTGCACCTTCTTTGTTTTTATAAACATAGTTACAAGCAGGGCAAGCAAAAACTTCAACTTCAAAATTTACCTCAAGAGTTGTAGTTGTATTACAATTAAAACAAGGGACAGTCATGTATTATCTATTAATTTCGAATTCCTTTAGAATTTTTGCTTCAAAGTAGCTGATATATTCTTGTGTAATGTCTTTTACTATTTGTGTGTTGTCTTGCAAATAGTTACATAAATATACATCCAAAGTCAATTGATTGAATTCAGGCCATGTATGAATACAAATATGAGATTCTTTTAAACAAATGGCTATGGTGAAACTATTGTTTTCAAAAATATGTTCACTAATCCCCACTTTTTCTAGTTGATATTTTGCAATTAAATTTTTAGAAAAATTGATGAAATTTTCACTCGAGGTCAATTTAGTAAGATCTTGTACTTCGAGTGTTACAAGTTTGTGTAAACCAGGAGAATAGTCGTTTGTAGTCATTAACTAGGCATTGTTGGGGCTAAACTATAGTATATTTTTTACGAATATAATATTTTTTAATAATAAACAAACATTTTTAAAACATGCTCCTTTACGTATTTAAAAATAAAAAAACACCCAAATGAGTAAACTACACTTGGGTGTTTGGAAGGGGAGGAACTTATTTTTTAATTACTTTTTTGACAGTACTTTTAGTATTGGAAGTAATTTTTATTAAGTAAACTCCAGAGGGCTCGTTGACTAATTGTATTTCGGTATTTTCGTTAGTTGTTTTGAGTTCAGAGATGATCTTTCCATCGGGAGCGATTACTGTAATAGTAGATTTCTCCGGAGTTATCAGGGTAAATTTGTCTGAACTAGGATTTGGATACACGGTTATTTTTGAATTTTCTAAATCGAAATCACCTGTGGCCAAAGTAGTATTTTGTGGTAAATAGAAATTACCCGTAAGCAAAAACAAATACAAGGTTTTGAGGGTTTGATTAAAGTAACTATTGGGTTCATTTAGTGATTTCAAATCGGTGTAGGAAGTATCCAAATGGGATTGGTTTTCGCCTCCCATTGCAGCACAAGCAAAAGCGCCTACAAAAGTTGCATTATGCCATTGTCCACTTAAGCTACCGTTTTGATTATAGCCGTCTTTTATATTACTGGAGCCACCCAAATTAACCCTAACAAAGTCAGATGATTTTTTCACATAAGATTTTGCTTCAGCATTTCCATTCCAAACATAATCAACCGCTATGCGCCAAGGAGTTCTAGCGGCATCATAACTGTATGTTTTTCCTTCTTTGTTGTAGCCACTAGCTTGGGGTGAATAGGCACCAGAGGCTTGACACCAGTCTGAAACTAACCCACCAACGGCATTATTTTGAGTTAGATTGTTGTTGATAATTGTATAACATTTTGAAGCCACTGAATTCCAAAAAGAACTATCATTAGTATAATTTCCGAAAGCTCTAAAATAAGCAGGTGCAAAATAAGATGGATTGGTAATTTGGCTACCACCAAACTGGTCTCCTGGTTTAAGCACAAAAGTATTGGCTTCGATTTCGTGAGTTTTAATGGCTGTAATTAAAGCTTTTGCTTCGTTTTTGTAGTTTATAGTTCCTATACTCGCCCACTGATAATCAGCTACAATTAGAGCAAAAGCAACATCAAGTTCAGCATCTGTTGCACCATTGGCTCCATTTACTCCGGAACATCCGTTGATTTTCCAGTTCATGACTCCGTTAGTATTGACATTATCTTTATAGTACAACCAAAGACCATCAAACAATGTTTTATCCGCTGCATACACGCTTAGTAGCATTCCGTAGCCAATACCTTCTGAGACCGTTTCGGAAGGATTGTCAAATTTGATGCGATACCTTCCATTGTTGCAAGCAGTGACAAAATTGGTTTTCCAAATGTTGTAATTGTCTAAGGCATCTTGGCTGTTTTTGGCAGATGCCATTAGTCCGTTGGGGTAAATCTTGTTAGCCGGAAAGGCTTGAGTTTGGCAATAGCTTTTTAGGCTAAAAAAAACAACTGCCAGAAGTAGTAGGTTTTTCATAGTTATTAGGTTTAGTAGAATAGGAAATTGCCATTGAAATACAAGAGCAGTTTCAAATTCAAAGATTTAGGGATGATAAAAGTAAGAATTATAATAATTGAAAAAGCCAAAATAGAAAGAATTTTACCTTCTATTTTTGTTTATAGTTTTTGATTTGATTTTTTTAGCTTCAAATCAATTTTCAAACAAGTTTTGTAATGATATTATTTGTAGCGATTGTACCAGTAGCTTATTTTGCACAAAAAAGATAAGTATGACTTTACAGCTAGTCAGCCCAAAGAAAAAATAAGAGTTACTTTTAAGAGAATAATCAATTCGTCTTCTTATCATTTGATGGCTCCAAACTCATATGGTGCTGCCATGCAGATAGGTGATACGCATGACAATAATTTTTCTGGTAACATTGCTAAAAGTGGGATTTACAGCATTAGAGTTTCTCAAATGAAGAGCGCCACTAGAAAAGGAACGAATGTGTCTTTTATGCTGACAATGAGCGATATTAGCCCAAAATAATTGACGGAGAGATCATAAAAAAGACAAATAAAAAACGAAACCCCTTACTACCATTAGTAAAGGGTTTCGTTTTTATATTTTAATTTTTAAAAGTTTATTCTTTTGTTTCTTCTTCTTTTTTAGAATTAGCCGGCTGATCGTCTTTTGCTGCGTTTTTAAATTCTTTAATTCCGCTGCCTAAACCTTTCATTAATTCTGGAATTTTTTTACCTCCAAAAAGTAATAAAACAACTGCTAGTATAACTAGGATTTCTGTAACTCCAAATCTTCCCATGATTGTATTTTTTATTGCCGAAGCAAATTTGTACTAATTAATGCTGCAAATGTATATAGAATTCCTTAATCTGTTTTGATTTTGAAAGAATTATTTATTCCGATTATCGTTAAATATATGATAAATTTAGTTTTATTACCTCATATTTACAGCAAAGGTACTTAAAGCAAACAAGCTTTAATCGTTATATTTGCCCAAATAAAAAGGAATTATGTTTAAAAATCGTTTGTTACCGAATCAACTTAAGAAAGTCGTATTCATGAAAAAACGGTTGATTCTAATCAATGAAGAAACCTTTGAAGAGTTGTTTTCATTCAAATTAAGTCTTTTGAATATATTTGTTGTGGGTACTTTGGGTGCTATTTTTTTAATTACCACCACCACATTATTAATCGCTTTTACTCCGTTACGAGAGTACATTCCAGGGTATTCCTCTTCTCAGCTTAAAAAAGAAGCTATGATTTTGGCGCTAAAAACCGATTCGTTAACCCAAGCATTAGAGAAAAACGATGCCTATCTCAAAGCCATCCAAAAAGTACTTACGGGTAAATTAGAACATGCCACTTTTAATAAAGATTCTATTTTGGTACAAACTCAAACAACAATTCCTCCTGAATCACTCAAGGCATCGGAAGAAGAATTAAGTTTAAGAAAAGAAGTCGCCGAAGAAGAAAAGAAAATCACTACAGAGGTTGTATCCCGTAAAAAGAAAAAACAATAAATTTCAAGAAACATTTCGTTTTAAATCAAATAAGTAAATGTCATTAAAAGTAATTGCAGCAAAAATATTTGCTAGAAAAATAGTCCGAAAGACACAAGAATGGGCACAGCATCCCGTAGCCACACAAGAAGCTGTTTTTAAAAAATTGATAAAAGAAGCCAAAAACACTCAATTTGGGAAGGACCATCATTTTGAGCAAATACAATCGTATGCCGATTTTGTTCAAAATGTTCCTATCAGAGATTACGAAGGATTAAAACTTTATATAGAAAAAGTAGTTAATGGAGAGGAGAATGTCTTGTGGAAAGGTAAACCACTTTACTTTGCAAAAACTTCAGGAACCACTTCGGGTGCAAAGTACATTCCGTTAACCAAAGAGTCGATGCCTACACATATTCATGCCTCTCGAAATGCCATTTTGCATTACATTCATGAAACTAGTAATGCTGATTTTGTAGATGGAAAAATGATTTTCTTGCAAGGAAGTCCAATTTTAACCGAGAAAAACGGCATCAAATTAGGAAGATTATCAGGCATAGCTGCTCATTATGTTCCAGGGTATTTGCAAAAAAACAGAATGCCTTCTTGGGAAACCAATTGCATCGAAGATTGGGAAACCAAAGTGAATGCTATTGTGGAAGAGACCATAAAAGAAGACATGCGCGTGATTTCTGGAATTCCGTCTTGGGTACAAATGTATTTCGAAAAATTACAACAAAAGGCTCAAAAGCCAGTTGGAGAATTGTTCCAAAACTTCAATTTATTCATTTATGGAGGCGTTAATTTTGAACCGTATCGCGCTAAATTCGAGAATTTAATCGGTAGAAAAGTTGATAGTATCGAACTTTTTCCTGCCTCCGAAGGTTTTTTTGCCTACCAAGATTCTCAAAAAGAGAAAGGAATGTTGTTGCTGTTGAATTCAGGAATTTTTTATGAGTTCATCAAAAGTGATGAATTTTTTACCGAGAATCCAAAGCGTTACACCATAGGCGAAGTCGAATTAGGCGTAAATTATGTACTGATTATTTCAACCAATGCGGGACTTTGGGGCTACAATATTGGTGATACAGTACAGTTTACTTCATTAAAACCCTATCGCGTTATTGTTTCGGGTAGAATCAAACATTACATTTCTGCTTTTGGGGAACACGTGATTGGCAAAGAAGTAGAAAGTGCTTTGCAAGAAGCGATTCAAGGAACCAATATTCGCATCAATGAATTTACGGTGGCGCCACAGATCACCCCAAAAGAAGGATTACCTTATCACGAGTGGTTTATTGAATTCGATTCTGATACTTCGGGAGAACCAGATAACTTAGAAGCTTTTGCAGAAGCTATTGACCAAGCCATGCGCAAGCAAAATATCTATTACGACGATTTGATTGTGGGTAATGTATTACGAAAGGTAGTTATCACCAAAGTTGTCAAAAACGGTTTCCAAGACTACATGAAATCCATCGGGAAATTGGGGGGACAAAATAAAATTCCGAGATTGAGTAATGATCGAAAAATAGCCGATGTATTACCTAAAGTTTAATAAAGAAAATTGATTTGTACTCAGTTTACCGTATGATACAGTTTCATAATTTTACAATAATTTGCCAAAAAAAACTTTTGCTTACCTTTGAAAAGTGATAAAAAATAAACAAGATGAATACAACCAAACATATATCAAGATCTAGAGCGCAAGAATCGTCTGCTGCAATAGAAAAAATGTACATAACCATTCGCCATTTATTCAACCGTGGGTTTTATAAACCAATGGGGGTTTCGGGTGATACCTTACGGGAAGCTTTATTGGCTTTGCGTCCCGAAATTTATGGCTCTATTGCCGATGAAAAAGTAGAATTGAATGGATTATTATATGTTATCGAACGACTTCCGGTGGGGATCGAGGAGTGTCGTTTTATAAATTTAACATCCGAAGAAGGGTATGCAAAATCGCATTTTCAGGCCATTGTTCCGCCAAAGAGAAGAAGAAATTGCTACCGAATTGACGAAGAGCAAATGAATGTTGAAATCACTCGTGGGCGTTCCGATATTTATGATATTTTGACGCATTTGACCTTTATATTTATTGAATCGAATAAAATCAAAAACCGCGTTTTACTTGATGATGCTGGCGAAGTGTCCAGAGATTGGTTAAAACTAGAAGCAGCTGTAAACCAAACTAAGAAGCTTACGCAAATTGAAAAAGAAAAAGCCATTTCGCATGCGTCTAATGTTTTAGGAAGAACCTTTGAAGAAGTCTTAGATATTTATGATGATTTTGGTTCCGAAAATGCGCCTGATCGTTTTCTGCATGTCATTTTTTGGATGGGAAAATTAGCCATCGAAGAAGTAGTTGACAACAATAAAAGAACCATTACTTTTAGTCCTATTTTGAGAGAACGTTTGGGTCATCACATTCATGGGGAAGTTTGGGCGAATAATATCAAAGAGGTTTTAAAAGCCAACAATTTATTGGACCGACCTATTCATGTTATTAGTGCCAACATGCACAGTGTAATGAATTCTATTTTTGCCACATCACTCCTCAAAGCGAAGTTTAAGGACAAATCGGATTTTGTGATTTATGAAGAATTGAGCAAATCAGGAGGAAAAGAATTGCGCAAGCAAGTTGAAACCGTAGCCGGAAAAAACGGAATGCTATTTTTACCCGATACTTCAGGAACTAATATTGATGTACAATTGTTTGATACCGCCAAAATTGATTGGTCCAAAACCGCTTTTCCAAAGGCAAAATTAGGTGACAAAGCACCTGTTTTGATTGTTATGGATTATGCTTTTGGCGAACAAGCCTATGAAACTATCGATGAATTATTAAAACCCTACAAAAAAGAAACCTTACTTAATGTACAGTCGGTTTCTATTATGGGAAAAGCCGGAATTCTCGAAGGAGGCAAAGGAGATATTATGATTCCAAATGCGCATATCAACGAAGGAACAGCCGATAATTATTTCTTTGAAAATGAATTGACTGCCGAAATGTTCGAAGGCAATGACATTGCAGTGTTTGCAGGACCTATGGTAACCGTTTTGGGAACATCGCTTCAAAATAGAGATTTGTTGAAGTTTTTCCACGAATCTACTTGGGGCGTGATAGGTCTGGAAATGGAAGGATCTTATTACCAAAAAGCCATACAATCGGCCTCTAAAATCAGAAAAAGTGTACCAAAAGACATCAAAGTGCGTTATGCTTACTACGCTTCTGATAATCCGCTAGAAACAGGAAGTACATTGGCTTCAGGAGGTTTAGGAACTACTGGAGTAAAACCAACGTATTTGATAACGATTAAAATTTTAGAACAAATTTTGAATACTCTTTAAATAAAAAAATGAACACACAATCACCAAACAATCAAGAAGAACAAGAAATTGATTTAGTACAAATTTCAAAAAAGATAAGCGCTTTTTTTGAAGGGATTAGCGTATCTATTTTTAGGGGAATTCAGTTTATTGTTAATAACCTTAAAATTATTTTGTTATTAGTTGTTATTGGATTTGGTGTGGGTTTATTTTTAGATAAGACACAAAAACAGTTTAACAATGAAATAATAGTAAAGCCAAATTTTGAAAGTGTGGATTATTTGTATTCAAAAATTGATTTGATTCAATCAAAAATACAAACTAACGATACTGCATTTTTTAAGGCTATTGGAATAGCAAATAGTCCAAGAATTAATAAAATTACGATTGAGCCTATTATTGATGTTTTTAAGTTCGTTAACAATAATGAACAAAATTTAGAAGTATTAAAGTTAATAACTGCTAATAGCGATTTAAAATCTATTGTTAATGAAAAAACAACGGTAAAAAATTATCCGTTTTATAGTATTGTTTTTACAACGAATGGGATTTTAAAGGATGAAAAAACAGCTAATGCATTATTGAATTATATCAATACCAGTTCATACTATTCTAGAATTCAAAAAATACAATTAACTAACATTGCACAAAGAATCAAAGAAAACAATCAATTAGTTGCTCAAATTGATGCCGTTTTGAACAAATTTTCAAATACTCAAACGGGTTATCAAAAAAGTGATAAACTAGTATATTATAATGAAAATACACAACTGAATGATATTATAAAAACCAAGGATGGACTATTAAGAGAAAATGCAAATCTTAAATTAGAACTAATTACTTCTGATAAGATTGTAAAAGAGAATTCTGTAGTAATTAATGTTTTGAAAAAAGAAGCCATTGAAGGTAAACTTAAATTTATTTTGCCAATATTGTTTGTTGCTTTATTTGTATTTTTTGTTTTAGCAAAATCCTTTTATAAAAAACAGAAAGCGTTACTGTCTTAATACTATTTGTGTTTTAATGTTTTAAACAAATATTCATTCCTTCATTTAATGAACACAATTTTAAGATTCAAATTAAACAATACAAACCTAAGAGAAATTCTTTTTTTGATAGGTATTTTTTTGTTGGTAATTATCCCTAAGGGAGGTTTTAAAATTGCTGGAATACCTTTGACATGGAGTTATTTGTATTTGGGATTATTGTTTTTTTTAGCAATCTTCATTATTTTAAACAAGTATAGATTTCATATAAATAGCAAGCACTATATGTGTTATTTAGCTACGTTGCCTTTTGTTTTTTATTTCAGCATCCATCTATTAATCTTTGGCTATGAAGGCACATTTGGAAATTTAATTGCTCTTTATGTTAGTTTCGTCTTTTTACCTTTTCTTTTTTTTATAGTTCTCGGTTCTTTTTTGGCCAAAATAGACAGTAATTATATTGAAAAGCTTTTATCCAAAGCAGTATTCCTAATTTCTGTTTATGGACTTTTGTTATTTGTTTATAAACAAGTTACTGGAAGTTTTCTTGAAATCCCATATTTTACAGTTAATGCTTCTGATTTAGGAGAGTTGGCACGCTCAAAATTTAATCAGCGTGGATCGGTTAGTAAATTAATTTCTACATACAATAATGGGAATATATTTGGGGTTTGTACTTTAATGCTTTTTCCTGTTTTTTATAAAAACACAACTTCAAAAATCAAAATTTTTCTTGTAATCCTAGCCCTGATCTTAACGCTCTCACGTACCGTTTGGATTGGACTACTTTTTTATTTTTTGATTATTTATAGAAATGAATTATTAAAGTTGACTAAAGTTTATCTAGCAGGAGGATTATTATTGTTTTTTATTGGATCAATTATTATGACTCGATATTTTCAATATGGATCATTAGAAGGCTTTATTCTTGACTCAAATTTTGGAGGTAGGATTTTGCAAATAAGAGAAGTTAATGGTATTAGTTTATTTGGTAGTAAAGTATATGATGCCATAGAAGAAATTGTTTACTTGTCTATTTTTAAACAATTTGGAATAGTTGGCTTAGTGTTGTTTTGTATTTCTTTTTTTGCTCCCGCTTATTTGTTTCTTCAAACTAAAAACAATACTTATGTTTATTTTTTGGGAATTATTACGTATTTATTTGTTTGTTTAAGTGATGGTTGTATGTTATTAATACCCACTTTAGCCTTCTTTTATTTCATTTGCACTATGACTTTTATTAGGCAAGACCGAGCCTAAGAATATAATGTCACAAAAGAGATAAATATAAATTCCATATTGACGGACTAAAACATTCTCAGTTAGAAAAGAAAATGCAAACAAAAGAGTAATTGAAAAGAAAAGATAGTTTTTGGTTTGATATGCATTTCGAAGTTTTATGATAAGTGTCGCAACAAATGTCATAAAAAGTATAAAACCTCCTTTTAGAAAAAAATCTAAATACTGATTGTGTGAATTTAGTTTGTTTTTTGATAACTCGTCAAAACCATATTGTTCATAGCAAGTATTGAGTTTTGATTGTATTAAGCTGTTATCTATTCCTATGAAATTCGATTCAGCAATAGTTTGTAAGGAACAATAGCAAATAGTATATCTAGAAGAATTCTTGATTGAGTTTTCATAAAGGTATACTATGTCATTTTTAAAGCGTTGCGATAAAAAAAGTACCATTATAAAAAGTGAAAAAGTAATTAAGATTGTTCTTTTTTGAGGAATTTGTTTTGTTTTTATATAATAAGCAATGAAGCTTATTAGTGGCAAAGAATAAAGAATTATTCTCGTGTTAATGATGATTAAACTAACCAAATAAATAGCCAAAATGAAAAGTAATACATATTTTGAAATACTTTGTTTTTTTGAAGTATGTAATAAAAAATCGAGAATAAAAAGAAATGCAATGCCAATCCATAGACTTATATAGGTACCGTGAATTTCAATTGTGTTTTCTAAATTAAATCGAACAAAGTACCAATTAAAATGATGATTGGGGATGTCTTTTATATAGAAGAAAATGATATAAATGCTAATAAAACTGATACATATTGCATAAGTTAAAATTATATTTTGTTTTAGTTTTAAAAAAAAAGGAGAGTTGTATAAATCGGCACTAAAAATCGGCACTATAAATAGTAAAAAACTATTAGCTATGATTTGGATACTTTTTGTATGAAAATAAAAAAGGTTTATAGCCAACAAAATAAAAAAAGACACGAAGAATGGAAGCCATTTTACTGTACAAAGACTTTTATTAAAATCGAATCGCAAAAGCAAAAACAAACAGGAAACTGACATAATGAGGGATTGAATAGCTTCGAATTGATATAAAAGTGAGGCAAATCCAAGGAGAAATAGTAAGTAAACCGTTATTTTATTTATTTTTTCTTTAATACTCATAGGATTACTTTCTTGTAAAGAATTTTAATTTTTTCTTGAATTGAGCTTGGTAATTTTTCTCTCATAAAATGAATCAAATATTTCTTATATCTTAATTTCAAAAGTTGAAAATTCGAGATTTCTAATTCGAGATTATCCATTTCATTTTCTGAAATAAAACCCAACGATTTCCATTTTCCAGGGTCATTCTCATGAAGGTTAACAAATTCAGTATAATTATTAAGGTTTATACTCTTCCATAACTCAAAAAAAGCAATATTGTCTGAATCGTCTCTGTGCGACCAGTTTGTTATTTTGGTATATATTTCATCTTCATCTCTAGCCCAAGATTGATGTAGCAAAATAAATTTAGTTATAATTTTTTTTGAGTGCCTAGTGGCTCTCATATATTTATATTTAGGATAATTTGTAGCAATTTCAATGGCATCTAGTGAGCCTTTTACATACAAAAAACCGCCTTCAACTTTTTTGAATAAGGTAATCCATTGTACATGAATTTCTACCGGATTAGATTTTGGATTTTTTAAAAACTGTTTGTTTTCCTTTAAAAAGGAAACAAATTTGTGGAAATGGTTAAAATATTCATCACTATCAATCTGAATATGCCAGCCTCCATCACCCATAGCTTTGGCTAATAAGTTTCTTTCACGGGTATCATTTTCTGCTGGGGTATTCTCGGGGATATAAAATGTGTCTTCATAAATAACTATTTTATTTGAAGTGTCAAATTCTTTTATCCATTCAAAAAAGGCAGGGTCAATAAACAAAGAATTTCCACTCCAAGTTTGTCGATTTTTATCTATGGCAAGAACTATTAGATCACTGGAGTCATATACTAATGGAATTGATTTATATAAATATTTAAAATCATAAGAAACTAGGAATCCTACTTTAATCATTTTTGCTAAAGAAATTTAATTTTTTGTCGAGTTGTACTTTATAGTTAAGGAACAATGTAATAAATAATTCTGTTATGATAAGTGCCGCAATCATTCCTTCTACTTTAAATAAATAAGACAAAAGAAAGGAGAGCGAAATATTAATGACTAAACCTATAAAGTATCCTGAAAAGTAGATGTTTTTCTTGTCATTAAGTATCAATGCTATGTATGCTGGTTGATTTAAAGCAGCAATTAATGGAATTGGTGAAAGTAATATTAGATAACGACTTGATTCATAAACAAAAACATTGCTTAAAATAGATATAATTTGTTCAGAAAAAGCAATCAACAATAATGTTACTAAAGAAAAAAGTACAAAGTAGGTTTTAAAAATTACTCGTAAATATCGATTTAATTCGGATATAGATCTAACGCCTATTTTACATATTTTTGGAAAAAGACCTTGAAATAATACTCCAATACCATGTTTTCCCAGCATAATTATTTTTTCAGCGATACTATAAATCCCAACAGTTTTTGAATTAACAAACATTCCTAGAATTAGAGTTCCTGAGTTTAAAATTGAGCAAATAGTAAGGTTTGTCAAAAACATTTTGAAGCCAATTTGCAATTCAGAGTAAATGTCTTTGAATGATGTCTTAGAGTAAATAAAGTCTTCTTTAATCAATAAATATAAAAAAGAGACTAAAAAAATGAGACAATCAAAAATGCCAAGTACGAAAAATAAAATTTGAAAAGAATCCTTGCTTTTTACGAACAAAAGAATCACTATCAAACAGCTAATTTTAAAAATTGAATTGATAATAAAATAGATATTAATTTTATTCAAACCAATAAAAATCCAATGTGTATTTTGTGTTCGAGAGAAAAGCATCACAAACAATGAAGTAAAGAATAGTGAATTAGTACTTATTTCACTGTAAAAATGAACAAGTCCAAAAAGCAATAAAAAGGAAGGGATTGATAATATAATTTTTGAGTTTACAACAGTAGAAATATAATAATTTATCGCAAGTCTATCTGACTGTAGTTTATTAATTTTTACTGGCCCAAGTGAACTCCATGAATAATCGTTAATAACAGATATATAGTTAATTAATGATAAAGAAATAGCAATTAGGCCATAGTTTGTTATCCCGAATACATTTATATAGTAGGGAATTAATATTACAGGAAATAAAAAATTTATAAAATTAATACCAAAACTTAAAAGTATATTTTTAATCACAATTTTGTAAAATAAAGGCTCCTAAAATTTGGAGCCATGTTTTGTTTTTATAGCGATTTTTCAACAGCATCTTCTGGATTTCCCTGCGGCACCCAAACTCCAGATTTATCATTTCTCATAGTAACCGATCCAGTTTCAGTATCTAGAACAAATAAACAAACTTCACCAGTATCAGTTCTTTGAATAACAGTCATCTGATATCTCCCCTTTAGATTTTTTGCTTCTGTCTCTTTTTTAGGCTCTTGACAAGATACAATTAAGAATAAAACACTAAGTAGTAAAGCTATTTTTTTCATATACATTTAATTTTTTTCAAATTTAATTTTTTTATTAAGACTCTTGTCATTTTTCTGCTTTTATCTGTCATTTTTTTAGTTATAAAAAGGTACTTTTGAAAAAGATGATATCTGTAAAATATGAGTAAATGAAACTGGTAATTGATGTTCGTATGATAAATGCTTCTGGCATTGGTCGCTATTTAAAAAATGTATTGCCAGGAATTGTTTCAGAATTTTCTCAAGTTGTAGTACTTGGTAATAAGGATGAAATCGTACAATTTGAATGGGCGTCAAAAGTTGAAATTGTAAATTTTAATGCCAAAATATATTCTGTTAAAGAGCAAATTTTATACCCGTTTTTAATCCCAAGATGCGATGTTTTTTGGTCTCCTCATTTTAATTTTCCATTTTTACCCTTTAGAGCAAAAAAAAGAGTAGTAACAATACATGATGTTTTTCATTTATCTGGGAAATTCCCTATTTCATTGATTATTAAAAAGTATGCTTATTTATTGTATAAGAATGCAGTATGGAAAGCAGATTTAATTTTTACTGTTTCTGAATTTTCAAAAGCAGAAATTATTAAACACACCTTAGCTAATCCAAATAAAATTAAAGTTACACACTGCGGTGTTGATTTATCTTTTTTTAGAGTCAAAAATATTGAAGAAAATTTGCAACTACCCAGAGAATACATTTTATACGTTGGAAATGTAAAACCACACAAAAATCTAATAACGCTTTTAAAAGCTTATTCTATTTTACCTCAAAAATTTAAATCCAAATGTAAGCTTGTAATTGTGGGTAAAAAAGAAGGTTTTATGACACAAGATGATCAACTAGAGTATTATATAAAGAAAAATGATCTAGAAAAAAATGTTGTTTTTACAGGTCATATCAATGATATTTCCTTACCGCAATATTACCAAAATTGTTCTTTATTTGTTTTTCCTTCTTTATATGAAGGTTTTGGATTACCCATTTTAGAGGCATTAGCAGCAAAAACGACTGTACTTGCTTCAAATTGTGCAAGTTTACCTGAGATAGGAGGTGAGGCTGTATATTATTTTGATCCAACAAATCATATTGAATTAGCGCAAAAAATAAAACGTTATGTAAATAGTACTAATACCAATCCAGAAATGAGTAAAAAGAGCGAGATCCAATTAAAAAAATTCACTTGGGAAAAAACAATAGAAAATCACTTAGAAGGATTTGTCTCAATTAAATAGATTTCAAATATTTTTTTCAGTAAAAAAAACGCGTATTACTTTGCACGAAAAATTCTCCAATAAATTTTCATGAAAAAAGCATTAATTAACGATTGGTATTATGTAAATGGTGGGGCAGAAAAAGTTATTCATTCCTTGAACCAAATATGGGATGATTTTGATCATTTTGCATTAATCGATTTTTTGAACGAAAACGACAGGACTTTCATTTTAAATGGAAAGAATGCAAAAACATCGTTTATTCAAAAGCTACCAACAATTAAGTCCAATCACCGTAAGTTTTTGCAACTTTTCCCAGTAGCAATAAAACAGTTTAATTTGAAAGAGTATGAGTTAATAGTGAGCTCATCTTCTTCTATCGCAAAAGGAGTTCGAACCACTAAAAATCAGCTTCATATATGTTATTGTCACTCTCCAATGCGTTATGCTTGGGATTTACAAGAACAATATTTAGACGATGCTGGATTGAAAGGACTAAAAAGAGTGTATGCAAAATTTGTTCTAAATAAAATTAAAAAATGGGACATTGCCAATTCCCAGAACGTAAGTTTTTTTATTGCCAATTCTAAATGTATAGCGCAACGTATAAAAGCAATTTATAATAGAGAGTCAACAGTTATTTATCCACCAGTGGATGTTGAATTTTTTAGCTTAGAAACTCAAAAAGAAGCGTATTATTTTACCGCCTCACGAATGGTTTCCTATAAAAAAATACAATTAATTGTAGAGACGTTTAATGAATTACCACACTTAAAATTAATTGTGGCTGGTGATGGTCCAGAGTTTAAAAAAATACAAAAAATAGCCAAAAGTAATATTCAACTTATTGGATTTGTGGACGCCATTCTTTTAAAAAAGTACATGCAAAAAGCCAAAGGATTTGTTTTCGCAGCAGAAGAAGACTTTGGAATTATTCCTGTAGAAGCACAAGCTTGTGGAACTCCTGTTATTGCTTTTGGTAAAGGTGGCGCTCTAGAAACAGTACTTGAAAATATAAGTGGTGTTTTTTTTAAAGCGCAAAACATAAAAAGTCTGACCAAGGCTTTACTGCATTTTGAAACGCTTCAATTTAATCCAAATGCAATTAGAACACATGCATTACAGTTCTCTAAAGAAAGATTTGAAAGGCAAATAAAATTCTTTGTTGAAGAAAAATACAATGAGCATTATAATCAAAAAGCAATAGAGCTTCTTAAAAAATAGTAGCAACTGAGATAATACAAGTAGCATTCTTCCTATATTTGTTCAAAAGAAGATACATCTATGAAAAGAATACTTATCACTGGAGCTGCAGGATTTTTGGGATCGCATTTGTGTGATCGTTTTATTAATGAAGGATATCACGTAATTGGGATGGACAACTTGATTACTGGAGATTTAAAGAATATCGAGCATTTATTTAAATTAGAACATTTTGAGTTTTACCATCATGATATTACCAAGTTTGTGCATATTCCCGGAAAGTTAGATTATATTTTGCATTTTGCTTCACCAGCAAGTCCCATTGATTATTTAAAAATCCCGATTCAAACCTTAAAAGTTGGGTCATTAGGAACACATAATTTATTGGGTTTGGCGAGAGTTAAAAAAGCCCGAATTCTTATCGCATCCACTTCAGAAGTATACGGAGATCCTTTAGTTCATCCGCAAACGGAGGAGTATTATGGGAATGTCAATACCATTGGTCCTCGTGGTGTGTATGATGAGGCGAAACGTTTTCAGGAGTCGATTACGATGGCTTATCACACGTTTCACGGAGTAGAAACTAGAATTGTTAGAATATTTAACACCTATGGACCAAGAATGCGTCTCAATGATGGTCGTGTAATTCCAGCATTTATTGGACAAGCCATTCGTGGCGAAGACTTGACTATTTTTGGCGATGGGATGCAAACGCGTTCGTTTTGTTATGTAGACGATCAAGTGGAAGGTATTTTTAGATTGTTGCATTCGGATTATGTATATCCTGTAAATATTGGAAACCCAGACGAAATTACGATTAAAGATTTTGCCGAAGAAATCATCAAATTAACGGGCACTTCTCAAAAAGTGGTGTATCATCCATTGCCAATCAACGATCCTTTGCAGCGTCAACCAGATACTACCAAAGCCAAAGAATTATTGGGTTGGGAGGCCAAAGTGAATCGTGCTGAAGGAATGAAAATTACCTATGATTATTTCAAATCGCTATCCAAAGAAGAGTTGTCAAAAGAAGAACATAAGGATTTTTCGAAGTATATTTTTTAACCCCAAAGCTCATTTTCATCATCAGTGAAGACCAAAACCGGTAGATATTCAGGATACATTCGGCCCTTTTCCTATGTTTTGGATAGTGCAATCATTTTAGTAGCGGCTATTCATTGTACCGATTTACCTTTGTTTTCGTATAATCCTATTGCTTTGATTATGGCTTGGTTGGTTATTGCATCGACCTTAGGATTTTATGAAGTCTATCGCTACACCAAAGTTATTGCTATATTGAATTGCGCTTTCAAACAATGGATGCTATTTTCATTGTTTTCGTTAGCCGTAATTTTTATCAATAACCCAAGCGCTAGTTTTCAAAAGACGCTCTTTTTTAGTTCGATTGTTATAGCGGTTGTATTGTTTTTTAAATTAGCGATTTACTTTTTTCTGCAAAAAGTCAGAGTGCTTTTTGGAGGTAATTTTAGAAAAGTAGTCCTTTTGGGTAGTCCAAAAAACATAGCGCCTTTGCAGCATTTTTTTACAGAAAATCCAGATTATGGCTATGTGTTAGAAAAAGTATTCGATTTAGAGCATCATCGCAAAGATCATATTAAAGAAAGTTGTGAGTATGTTTTAGCTCATAAAATTGACGAGATGTACTGCGCGATGGACGACCTGAGTCAGAGACAAATCTCGGACTTGGTTGATTTTGCAGACAATAACTTAAAGACCTTGAAGTTTATTCCCAACGAAAAACAAATCCTTTCTCGAAACTTTACCTTCGATTATTACGATTACATTCCAGTAATTTCGTTGCGAACTATTGTTTTGGATAGTGCATTGAATAAAGGAATTAAAAGAGTTTTTGATTTATTGTTTTCTTTAATGGTTATCCTTGGAATTCTCTCTTGGCTTACCCCAATTTTGGCAATTATCATCAAATTAGAATCCAAAGGGCCTTTGTTTTTTGTGCAAAAAAGAAACGGACTGAATTACCACGAATTTGATTGTTACAAATTCCGTTCTATGAATTTGAATCCAGAAGCACATATTGAGCAAGTTTCCAAAAACGATCCTAGAATTACGCGGGTAGGACGATTTTTGCGAAAAACCAGTATCGACGAGTTGCCGCAATTCATTAATGTTTTTTTGGGACAAATGTCGGTCGTGGGACCAAGGCCACATATGGTGAGCCATACCGAAATGTATGCGCAACGCGTCAATAAGTTTATGGTGCGCCATTTTGTAAAACCTGGCATTACAGGGTTGGCACAAACCAAAGGTTATCGTGGCGAAGTAGAAAAAGAAATAGATATCATCAACCGAGTGAAATATGATATTTTCTATATGGAAAACTGGTCGATTTTGTTAGACATCAAAATCATTTTTTTGACGATTTTCAACACGGTCAAAGGAGAAGATAAAGCGTATTAATATGGAAAAACTAGTTTCTATAATCATTCCAACCTACAATTCAGCCGATTTTATTGCTGATACGCTTGCTTCGGTACAACAACAAACGTATCCGAATTGGGAAGTAATTTTGGTAGACGATGGCTCAACGGATACAACGGTTACTATAGCTCAAAATATAGCTCAAACTGACCACCGCATTCGGATTTTCAAAAATCTAACCAACTCTGGAACAGGTGTTACACGCAACAATGCCCTCCATCATTGCCAAGGCAACTACATTGCTTTTTTGGACGCCGATGATTTATGGAAATCCAATAAGTTGGAACGGCAGCTTCAATTTATGCAAGAACAACAACAGCCGTTTACTTTTTCTTTTTACGAATGCATAGACGAAGCGGGAAATCCATTGAATAGATTAGTCGAAGCTCCCAAAAATCTATCCTATCGTCAATTGTTTTTTTGTAACTATGTGGGCAACTTGACAGGCATTTACGACGCAGATTTTTTCGAAAAAATCGCCATTTCTTCCATACGAAAGCGTCAAGATTGGATGCTTTGGCTCACCATTCTAAAGAAATTGAAAAGCGCCAAACCCATCCCCGAAAGTTTGGCCTATTACCGCATTCGCAACAATTCGCTTTCGGCTTCCAAGGTCGCCTTATTGCAACACAACTTTGCCGTTTATCGCCAATTTCATCGGTATAATTTTGTGGTGTCTTTGTTCATTATGATCGGCTTCTTGTTCACACAGTTACTCATAAAACCTAGGTATATCAAAAATGTAGTTACTGTTTAGGAGCAGAAACAATGGGTTTTATCAGCTAGCATCGTCCCGTGATCCGCTATATCTTTGTTTTTTTAAAGAAAAAAAACAAAGGATGCCGCTCCTCCCGGGGCTAAAAGGAGAGATTTAGCCTATTTGTTAGCAACTTTTATTAGAAGTAAATTCTTCAGAAAGTAGTATTTCGTTTTCCAAAAATTATGATTTTGGTTGCTTTAAGGTCACAAATTGTGACTTTACGGTTTTGATGTCACAAATTGTGACTTCAAGTTTGAATTTGAAGGTCGCAAATTGCGACCTTCAAACCTTTTGACTCCAATCCGTTTCTTTTATTCTCATTCGAGAGAGCCATCGGCTCGGGGTATATTGTAGCAACGGATTTTAATCCGTTGGATGTAAATGTAAAAATCCCAATAAATCCCGTAGGGATGATCCATTTATATCCATAAAATAATATGTGCCGACCCTATGGGTCTTTGTTGTATGATTCTATTTGTGGACGGGTTAAAACCCATCCCTACAAAATGTATCGAGCCTTTGGCTCTTTATTGACACAAAATTAATTTCCGTCCTTTAGTTATTTTAGCATTGAAACAAACTGCTTCAATTTCCCACGATGACTTCGTTCAAGCTTTTCTTTTCGAATGAAAGTAAAAATCAACCCACTTTCTAAATACAAGGCAATAGCACTTTCGATTTTTTGAATTTGTGCTGCGGTTAATTCGGTTTGGCTTACATATTCAATTTCAAACGTATCGATTTGCATTTGTTTGATGATAAATTCTTTGACATTGCCGTCGTCTTCTATGATGCTTTTGGTCACATAATAGAAAGTCAGCCCCGGTGATTTTTTACCACTAGGCAGTTGCGCGACATCATTGGTTCGACCAATTAGTTGTTTGAGAATAGGCTTTTTTGCTGTGCTTTTTTCATCCAAAATACCAATGTCACCCAATTCATAACGAATAAAAGGATGCGCTTTATTGAAGAGAGAAGTAATGACAATTCGTCCAGGAGTACCATTTGGAACCGCTTGATTGTTCTCGTCCAAAATTTCTACAAATAAAGTTTCAGCGTTGACTTGCCATGCTCCGTCTTGATTTTCAAAGGCAATCAAATCCAACTCAGAGGCGCCGTATTCATTAACTACTGGGATTCCAAATTGTTTTTCTAATAAGGTTTTGTCTTCTGGGAAAAGCATTTCTGAAGTGACCATACACACCTTCAGCGTTGGACAAATCGTTTTGAGCACCTTGTTTTTTCGCTGCAAAAATTTGGCAAACAAAACAATCGAAGAAGTATAGCCATTGATATAATCGAATTTTTTGGTCTCGAATTGTTTCAAAAAACCATCTAAAATCCTATCCGACAAATCAAAAATAGGAAAGCGATATCGATGACTCAAAAAGTCTTTCAATCGTTCTTTTCTATAGCCCAAAAAATCCATCGGAATGCCGTAAAATCGGGCTTGATAGGAGCTGTTAAAATCGATACCGTGCCAACCAAATCGTGCAATATTAGATGCCCAAGTTAGCGCATGGGCGTATTTGTCTTTGGCAAAAAGGAAAGGAGTTCCACTTGACCCGGAGGTTTTATTGAGATAAACATTTTTGGTTGTATAACCTTTCGACAAACGTTCCGCCAATGGTTTTTGAAGATGTTGTTTATTCAAAACAGGCAAATCGTTCCAGTTTTCAATGCTTGTTTTCCCCACCAATGTTTTATAAAAAGCATTGTTCTCTAAATGATACGCCACAATTTCGTTCTTTTTTTGGGCAACAAAGGCCTCGTGTTCGGCATCGGATAAGGTAAAAATGGTATCCAATTCCAATTCTGCTTCACGAATCGGAAAACCATTTAGGCGAAGGGTTAAATTAAAAAGACGAAACATTGCATAAAATTTTATCAAAAATAAACTATCTAAGTGGGCATCGGTAGATATACACGAACTTTTTACAATTAAATTATTTTTTACGTTCAAAAGCAATTATTTTTGCACCACTTCTTCAATAGGAGAAAAATCAACACAATAAAGAACTACAACATGAATATTTTACTATTAGGTTCAGGCGGAAGAGAACATGCTTTTGCTTGGAAAATGACTCAAAGTCCACTTTGTGATACGCTATTTGTAGCTCCTGGAAATGCAGGAACCGCTACTATAGCAACCAATTTAGATTTTAGTGCTACAGATTTTGAAGCCATCAAAGCCGTGGTGATAAAAGAAAACATAGAAATGGTAGTCGTAGGGCCAGAAGACCCATTAGTAAAAGGCGTGTATGATTTCTTTTTGAATGATGCCGATTTAAAACATATCCCTGTTATTGGTCCTTCAAAATTGGGAGCGCAACTTGAGGGAAGTAAGGAATTTGCTAAAGAATTCATGATGAAGCACCAAGTGCCTACTGCGGCTTACGATAGTTTTACAGCCGAAACAGTAGAAAAAGGGTGTGAATTTTTAGCGACACTACAACCGCCTTACGTTTTAAAAGCAGACGGATTAGCTGCTGGAAAAGGTGTTTTGATTATTCAAGATTTAGCCGAAGCACAAACCGAATTACGCAACATGTTGGTAGGTCAAAAGTTTGGTGCGGCGAGTTCAAAAGTCGTTATAGAGGAATTTTTAGACGGAATTGAATTGAGTTGTTTTGTACTAACCGATGGTAAAAGCTACAAAATTTTGCCTACAGCCAAAGATTACAAACGAATTGGCGAAGGAGACACTGGATTGAATACTGGCGGAATGGGAGCGGTTTCTCCTGTGCCTTATGTAGATGCTGTTTTGATGGAAAAAATCGAAACGCGAATTGTACAACCTACTATTGCTGGTTTACAAAAAGATGGTATTCCGTACAAAGGTTTTGTGTTTATTGGTTTGATTAACGTGAACAACGAACCTATTGTGATTGAATATAACGTTCGTATGGGTGATCCAGAAACAGAAGTAGTTGTGCCTCGTTTGAAGTCAGATTTAGTGGAGTTATTTTTGGCAGTAGCCAATGAAAAACTAGACGAATTCAATCTAGAAGTTGATGAAAGAAGCGCCACTACCGTAATGATAGTTTCAGGAGGATATCCAGAAGATTTCGAGAAAGGAAAAGCGATTTCAGGATTAGAAAACGTAGAAAACTCTATTGTTTTTCATGCGGGTACTAAATTAGACAACGGAGCTGTTGTTACTAATGGTGGACGAGTAATGGCTATTACTTCTTATGGTTCAAACTTTCAAGAAGCATTACAGCAATCTTACGATAATGTATCTAAAATTCAATTCGAAAAAATGAACTACCGAAAAGACATCGGATTCGACTTGGTTTAATAGTTACCATAGAAAAGCCCAGTAGTAAAACAAATGTAACACTACTGGGCTTTTTTTATTTTAATTAAAATAGAAAATAAACTATTTTAAGAAAGAATGTGCAGTCGTGTCTTGGTTTTCAGTTCCTGCTTCGTCAAAAATTTGTAATTGTTTGATCCAATATACAATCGCAGCTGCGCAAATAATCATAAAAACCCAGTTGATGAAATTGGCACCAAACCAAGAAATAAGTTCAAATTCACGTAATAAATCTAGTGGTTTGAATAAAATGTCTACAAATAAAAATTGAATTGCTTCGAAAAATGCTTTCATATATTTATATAAATTAAGGATGTGTGTTGAGTTTTTTTAGAGTAGCGAAAGAGTAAAAGCAATCAAAAAATGAAGAATCTTTAGCACTTGCGCAATTCCTTTTTAAACAAGTATTATATTTACAGTCACAAAAGTATAAAATATCCTTATGATTACAAGTGTTTTTAAAAAATCTACACCATTAAATTATTCGTTAGTAGTAATTTTGATGTTGTTTTTCTTTTTATTGTATCAATTTCAAGATTTGGCATGGTTCAAATCTGTGCTGTTGATAACACAAAAGGTGTTTATTTTTCTGCTTTTGGTAGGAACACTTTTTATTTCCAATTTTGTTTGCAAAAAAAACGGACTCAGCAAAGACAGTACGTACACTGTTTTCTTTTTCTTTTTATTCTTGCTTTTCTTTCCTTCTTTGTTTGACAATTTGAAGATTATTGTAACAAATTTATTCTTGCTTTTAGCCTTGCGACGATTACTGTCTTTACAATCCTTAAAAGCTTCCAAAGAGAAAATTTTTGATGCGGCTTTATGGATTTTGGTTGCTTCAATTTTGCAACCTTGGTGTATTTTGTTTATTGCATTGGTATTTATATCGGTGCTTTTTCATGTATCTAGCGATTATAGAAATTGGTTTTTACCCTTCATAGCACTATTGGTAGCAGCGATTGGTTTTTTAGTATTTCTGACTTTTGAAACCACAACCTTACAAGAGTTTTGGTTAGATAAGTTGTATGTTGACTTATCTTTAGACTATTTTACGAATAGTTATCAAAATTGGGCATTTGCAATCTTTATGACGGCGTCTCTTTTCTTGCTAATTGTTATGCTATTGTCTTATTCTAACAAACCTCAATTATTGCATAGTTCTTATAAAAAAATGATTGCTTTTTTTGTAATTGCGATAGCTGTTTTTTTTATTTCTCCGGATAAAAATAATGATCTATTGCTTTTTGCTTTTGCACCTTTGGCCATAATGGGAACCAACGCCTTAGAGGTTTTTCAACAGCAGGTAAAACAAGAATTAATTTTGGGTGTTTTGATTGTATGCAGTTTGTTTACTTTTTTTACACAACTATAATTTAGTGCCGTAAGCCAAATCGCCAGCATCTCCTAGTCCAGGAACGATATAACTTTTTTCGTTTAATTTATCGTCGATCGACCCAATCCATAAATGACAAGTGCTGGGCAAATGTTCTTTTAAGTAAGCGATTCCTTCAGGTGCAGCGATAACTACCGCAATGTGGAGCGCCGTAGGTGTTTTTTCCTCTACTAATTTTTTATAAACAGCAACGATAGATTGTCCAGTGGCTAGCATTGGATCAACAAGAAGTACGTTTTTGCCCTCGATATCGGCTACGGCTTGGTATTCGACCAAAATATCAAAGTAATCATCATTATTTGGATGATGGCGATAAGCAGAAATAAAACCATTTTCGGCAGCATCAAAGTAGTTCAAAAAACCGTGATGTAAGGTTAACCCAGCTCGAAGTATGGAGCAAATAACTAAAGGGTCTTTGATTTTTGTAGTGCCTTTTGTCCCTAAAGGTGTTGAAATGGTAACGTCTTCATATGCCACTACTTTGCTTAATTCATAGGCCATAATTTCGCCAATACGTTCAATATTTCTTCGAAAACGAAGGCTGTCATTTTGAATGGAGACATCGCGGATTTGTGCTAAAAAATGATTTAAAACACTATTTGATTCCGATAAATTATGGATTTGCATGATAAACGAATTTGAAATTTAATTTTTGTAAAATTTTGAATACTATAAAAGTATAAAAAGTATCTTTGTCTTTTAAAAATTTAAAAGATATGTTTTCAAAATTAGCGTATTCCGTATTTGAGCAAAGCATCAAAGATTATCATCAATTTGATAGCGTTGATCAACCGATAAATAATCCTTACCCGAAAGAAAAGTTCGAGCATTTATTATACTTGAAAAATTGGATAGACACTGTACAATGGCATTATGAAGACATCATCCGTGATCCGAATATTGATCCTGTTGCAGCTTTGACTTTGAAAAGAAAAATCGATGCATCGAATCAAGAACGTACCGATATGGTAGAATACATCGATAGTTATTTTCTTCAAAAATACAGTGGTGTAGCGGTAAAAGATTCAGCTAAAATCAATTCTGAAAGTCCGGCTTGGGCATTTGACCGTTTATCAATTTTGGCTTTGAAAATTTATCATATGAACGAAGAAGCAACTCGTGTTGAAGCTTCTCAAGAACACAGAGACAATTGTCAAACCAAGTTAAATATCCTTTTAGAACAAAGAACCGATTTGTCTACAGCCATCGACGATTTGTTGCAAGATATTGAAAACGGTGACAAGTTTATGAAGGTGTACAAACAAATGAAAATGTACAACGACGATGAATTGAACCCAGTTTTATATCAGAATAAAAAATAAAAATATATTAATTCTTCATTAAAGGAAGTAAGAGCGTTAAGTACCACTTAAAATTCTTATTTCCTTTTTTTTATAAAAGTTACTTCATTGTCTAGTACTATACAACATATCGCGATTATCCGACTTTCGGCCATGGGAGACGTGGCGATGACCGTACCCGTTATTCGTTCTTTTGCTCAGCAGTATCCCAAAGTAAAAATTACAATGGTCTCTCGGCCTTTTTTTCAACCTTTCTTTGAAGGCATTCCAAATCTTACTTTTTTTGCTTTTGACGAAAAAGTAAAACACAAAGGATTTTTGGGACTAGTACGCCTTTTTCGCGAATTGCATTCCTTGAAGATTGATGCTTTTGTGGATTTACACAATGTGCTTCGTTCTCAGGTTGTGCGAACCCTTTTTAGGTTATCTGGTAAGCAAGTGGTAGCCGTAGATAAAGGCAGAGCTGGCAAAAAAGCCCTAACACGTCCTGAAAATAAGGTTTTCAAACCTTTGACAACGATGTTTGAAAGACATCGCCAAGTTTTTGAAGCACTGGGTTTTACTTTAGATTTATCCAATCCTATCTTTCCTGAAAAAGCGGTTTTGTCCGATGAAATTTTGAAAAGCATTGGGAATCCGAATCAAAAATTAATTGGAATTGCTCCTTTTGCACAATATGAATCGAAAGTTTATCCTTTGGACTTAATGCAGGAAGTCATTTCAAAATTAGCAGTTAATCAAGACCAAACTATTTTGCTTTTTGGTGGAGGGAAAAAAGAAACGGAGCTATTGGATGCCTTCGCCAAGCCATTTGGTAATGTAATCAATGTAGCAGGAAAAATCAAGTTTACACAAGAACTACAATTGATTAGTAACCTTGACGTGATGTTGTCTATGGATTCAGGCAATGCACATATAGCTGCGATGTTGGGCGTAAAAGTCATTACGCTTTGGGGAGCAACCCATCCTTACGCTGGTTTTTCGCCTTTTAATCAACCCATAGAAAATGCCTTGGTGGCTGATAGAAATTTGTTTCCAAAGTTACCCACTTCGGTGTATGGCAATAAAAAAGTAGAAGGCTATGAAGACGCTATGCGAACGATTGCCGTTGATTCTATTTTAAAAGCTTTGAAATTGTTATAAGTCAGTAAATTAAGTTGCATTCTTAGTTAAACCTAATATTTCCTTAGTGTTTTTATTGAAAGAATAATTTTATCAATTTTTTAACTAATAGCTTTTAATTAATTCGTATTAAAAATACTACTTTGGCTCCCTGTGAGTTTGCTCTTACAAGTAAGAGTAAAATCTAAGAGAATAGAGTATTTTTTGAGATGCTTTGTTATCGTGAAATTTTAATACAATTAAACAGAAACTATTTATGCAAAGAATTACAGGATTAATTACAATTTTGTTTTTATGTTCATTTCCAGTCTTTTCTCAACAAGCACATCTCTCGGGTACTCTAACCGATGGAAATGAAAAAGCACCCGTTTACAATTCAGTTGTTGCTTTATTAACTCCCGTAGATTCTATTTTATATAAGTTTACCCGTTCCGATAAAAAGGGAAATTTTAATTTTAAAAATGTAAAAGCAGGAAACTATATCCTGATGACTTCACATTATCAATATGCCGATTATATAGATCCTATAATTATTAAGGAAAACGAAAATAAATTGGAAACAATTGCTTTGAAAAGCAAGATAGAACTGCTCCGCGAAGTGGTTATCAAAACAGGTTCGATTAAAATCAAAGGGGATACTACCAGTTACAGAGCAAGTGATTTTATTGTAAGTGAAAACGCAAACGTAGAAGAACTTTTAAAAAAGTTACCTGGAATACAAGTAGATAAAAATGGAACCATAAAAGCTATGGGTGAGACGGTGCAAAAAGTTTTGGTAGATGGTGAAGAATTTTTTGGAGATGACCCAGGTATGGCGGTAAAAAACTTACGAGCCGATGCAGTAAAAGAAGTACAAGTTTTTGATAAGAAAAGTGATCAAGCCGAATTTACAGGAATAGATGACGGTAATACTAAAAAAACAATTAATTTAAAATTAAAAGAGGACAAGAAGAAAGGATATTTTGGTAAAATAGACGGTGCCAACGAACCATTTACAGATGCTGATTCCCGATACAATACCAATCTAATGTTTAGTAGTTTTAAAGGCAAAAGAAAACTATCTGCATTTTTATTAAACGGAAATACTGGTCAAGATGGACTGGGTTGGGAGGATAGTGAGAAATTTGGATCTCGCGATGATAGTTTCAGTATGAATATGGATGATGATGGAAATGTAAATTATGAATGGGTAGGCGATAATAACGATGGTGAACCATACGTAGATACTCAAAATGGATTTATCAAGAACACCAATGCAGGATTACAATACTCTAATAAGTGGAATGAAAAACAAAATTTGAATGTATCTCCAAAATTCAATAAGCAAATTTATACTAATAATAATAGTAGACTTTCTCAATCACAAGTTGGAGATACGCAATTGAATGTAGATGAGACGACAGTAACAAATGTAAATCGAAGTAATTTTAAACTCAAAGCTATTTATGATGTAAAATTAGATTCAGTAAACTCCTTGAAAATTACAGCGAACTCAAATTTTTATGATACAGAAAGTGATGAATTTACAAACGGAACTACAACAGGAAATGGTGGAATATTAAAAAATAAACAACAGCGAGATTTTACCACAAATTCAGATAAGGCAGTTTTGTTTGCTAGTATTTTGTTTAAACATAAATTTGCTAAACCGCGTCGTACTTTTACTGTAAATAGTAGTTGGAATATGATGAATACCAATTCGAATAATTTTTTAAAGTCCTCAAACGAGAGTTACGTGAATGGTGTTTTTGACACAAAAAATGAAGTAGATCAAAATAAAATAGGAGATAAAACAACTAAAAACTTTTCAGCTAGTTTTAGTTATTCTGAACCTATTGCTAAACAATTTTCACTTCAGTTTGCTTATCAAATTGCTTTTGATAAAGGTAAAAACAACTATTTCACTTATGATTATTCAGCAAATACAGGACTGTACGATCAATTGGTGGCTTCATTGTCAAATGAATTTGACCAAGCAATAATTACGCACAGACCCAATTTAAAATTGAGTTACAATGCCAAAAAAATCAATTATAGTATAGGTAGTGGTTTTGGTTTTACTTCTTTTGATTTGTTGGATAAAACTATGAATAAAGAATACAAACGTAGCTATACTAACTTTTTTCCATCGGCAAGTTTTTCCTATAAGTATAAAAGCAATAGCAACTTAAGGGTTAATTATTATGGGTCAACCATTCAGCCTACTCTAGATCAATTACAACCATTAAGAAATAATCAAGATTTTTTTAATCAAACGTTAGGGAATCCAGATTTAAAACAATCTTTTAATAATAGAATAGAAATTTTTCAGAGTAGTTACGATATGTTGACGGAAACTCAATTCTATCAAGGAATTTATTTTAACACAACCACTAATGCCATTATCTATAGTAGTATAATAGATCCAGAATCAGCTAAAACTATTTCTAGGCCTATTAATACTAATGGAAATTTCTCAGGAAATTTTTATTTAGGATACGGATTAAAAATCAAGAAACTAGATATAAGAGCTGACTTCAGTCCATTTTTTGGTTACATTAAATCAGCACTTAGTATTAATACTATAATGGGTAGTTCTGAGAATTTAAACACAGGACTTTCGGTTTATTTAAGTAAGTCCAAACAAAAGAAATATGATATAAACTTAAGTAATAGGTTTACATATAATCGCAACAGTACTACTCAAAACAATGAAATCAAATCGTTTAACACCAATACTTTGAGCTTAGATATGGGTATTTATTTTGCAGAAAAATGGAAACTATCTACAGATTATAGTTTAAATACAAGACAAAAAACGGTTGATTTTCAAGACAATCTAACCAACCAATTGTGGAATGCTAGATTACAACGTACTTTTAAAAACGACGAATTTACGGCCTATTTTATGGTACGCGATATTTTGAATCAAAACATAGGCATACAAAGAAATATTTCTGGAAACACCATTAGTCAGGAACAAAACGATAGGCTAAAAAGATATGCTATGATAGGTTTTACCTGGAATTTTAAAAATAAAGGAGAAACAGAAAAAAAATAGATTAAAGGCTAATTAGGTTATAATAAACAGAAATTTTAATAAAAATTCTATCATCTGTAATCTTAACTCACAACTTAAAAACAATGAAAACAATACTTTTTTTTATAACGGCACTCTTTTTTACAATAACATCAACTGCTCAGCAATTTGTAGATAAAGCTGTAATTGAATACGAAGTAAATACCAATCTAAAAAAGACGATGAGCAATGATAGCTGGGATGAGATGATGAAGGACAATCTTTCGGACCTTAAAATTTCTTATTTCAACTACACTTTTGCCGATAATAAAAGCGTATTTAAATTTGATAGATGGAGTCCAAAAACAAGAATTCCAAAATACCTTAAAGATTCAGATGAAGAAAACAGCTGGTATTTTGATTTTAATTTAGGAATATTCAATATGCAAAAGCAAATTATAGGTACTAATTTTGTTGTAACTGATAGTATCCCAAAAATAGAATGGAAGATTACCAATGAAAACAGAGAAATTGCGGGGTATAATTGCAGAAAAGCGGTTGGTAAAATATTTGATGACGTCTATGTATTTGCTTTTTACACTGATGAAATTACGATTCCTGGTGGTCCAGTTTCAATAAGTGGTTTGCCAGGTATGATTTTGGGGCTTACTATTCCAAGGTTATATACTTCTTATGTAGCTACTAAAGTAGATGTTTCAGTTAAAGATACTACCATTATAAAGCCTATTGTAGCCAAAAAAACATATGACATAAAGGGTTTAAAATCGTTGATGGAAGAAAAAACAAAAGATTGGTTTACCTATGGTGAGGATAAAGAAGAAAACAAAAGACAAAAAAATATGTTCTTGTGGAATGCTTTTTTATAGTAATCAATGAAAAAATCCAAATTCCAAGAGTATAGTTATTGGAATTTGGATTTCATCATAAATAAATCTTCTCGTCTCGACAGCGTTCTAGGATATAGCTTTTCAAATTCGAAATAGTGGCTTGATAATTCGGAGCTTCGTAACCAAAACGCTCGTGTTCCATTTGTTCTTTTTCGATTGCGTTGCAACCTTTGAGCACTTCTTTAAGCATATCGAGCATCGCCAATTCCTTGTTTTTAGCTTGTTGAAATTTGAATTCCACAATTTCATCTTGCAAGGCCTCGCAATAGTCCATAAGCTCTTCAACTTCTGGCTCGTCCAAAAGATAGTCTTTGTTTTTAAAAATTTCTCGTATGGATTTCATACTATGAAGATTTTAAGTTTTTTGTTATTAATCACAGAGGATTTTAGGAAAATTTGACAATGCTGTATTATTCTAAGTCAATAATTATGGCTATATTTTCTTTAATTTTAGATATCAAATTTGTTGGTAATACCCCCACTTTTTTTACCAATCTTTTATTATCAATAGCTCTTATTTGATCTATCATTACATCGCAATTCTCTTTTAAATTTGCCATTCCTTTCTTTAAATGAACTCTTAAAATATCGGAATCTTCCTGGATATTTGTTGTGAGAGGACAAATAACTGTAGAAATATGTGAAATGTTGTTCAACAAATTGGTCTGAACAATTAAAACGGGTCTTGTTTTTCCAGCTTCTGTTCCTATTTGAGGGTTAAAGTCAGCAATCCAAATTTCATATTGATTAATCTGCATAGTCTATTTTTTCGAATTGCTTCAATACATTTAGCGAATCATTTTTTACTAAGGCGGATTCTGTTTTTAGTTTTTTTTCTAAAAGTTGTCTTTTTTGAATCTTGTTGTAATGTTCAATAGTGTCGTTGATGTATCTATTTCTTGTATACTAATCTTAGAAAGTATTTTTTCAGTTTCTCCGAAGATGGAATCGTCAATTTTTAAGGATACTGTTTTCATCAGCTTTAAATTTATAACACAAAAGTATATCTTTTTTGTATATACTAATGAACGCTGACTACTATTTTGAAGGTTGGAATACAATCTCCTAATAGGAATTGACTTTGTTAATTTTTTTTGTTGGAAGCTTACTTCAAAAGCAAATACTCAGGAGACCTTCACTGCTTTTTGGATGAATATTTCGGATAGGGGAGGTTAAAATTTTGTGCAATTAGGATTTTGTCAAATTGCATCTTAAAAAAAACACTTACTTAATTTATATCTTGAATTTTAATCATATAGGACTAAAACAGATGTATTACTATTTATAGCAAATCTAAAAAGTAAAATATTTGTTTTTCATACAATTTGGTTTGTTAATTTTTTTAACTTTGAATTCAAATTAACCTAAAACAAAATGTATGAAAAGAATCGTATTGTATTTATTTCTTTTAACTTCTGTAGTTTCAAAAGCTCAGATTAATACTAATTTCTATGGAGATCCTGATGAGCTCAAACAATTAAAAACAAGATCTTTAATTGTTGAAGTTTTGGAAGAAGACCCAGATGTTTTAAAGAAATTAAGTAAGCCAAAAAAAGCAGAAGAATTAGAAGACTATAAAAAATTTATTGCTGATTTTAATAGAGATTTTAAAGTTTATGCTCAAAAATATTGGATTTATACTGATAAAATGGAATTTAAAACCGCTACTGAAATTGAAGCTTTACAAAAAGCTAAGAATAAATCGTATGCAGTTTTAAGACTAGTTCAATTAAATGATAAAGGTTATTGGGGAATTAAAACAAATCAAAATGTTCCTGCAATTGCATTTACTAGAATTGAAAGCAATATTGTTAAAACAGATTCTAAGATTTATCTACCGTCAAGACATTTAAATAATGATAAATCTTTATCAGAAGCTGACTATAAATACGCTTTATCAATTTTACAGGCGAATGTGGATTGGATTATTGCTAATAACAAAGTTTTAAATTTTGACAAATATGCTGAAAAAATGGCTAAAGAAAATGTATCAAAATTAAAAGGGAAAACATTGTTGGTTGAGGATAATATGTTGGCGAAGGGTAGAACAAAAGAAGCAGCAATAAAAAATTACGGTGGAGATTTAAAGTTTGTTCCTGAATCTGAATTAAACGATGCGCTTGTTAACAAATCGAAAAATTGTGCTGTTTTATATACAGCCCCTTACGGAATTGTTAAGTCAAATATGATGGTTGTACAGCTTTCTACAATAGTATATTTTAAAATAATTGTAGACTGTGAAACAAATGAGATACTTTGGCTGTACATGCCAGGAGGAATGAATTGGGGAGCAAATGTTTCAAATCAATTGACAGAAGGAGAATTTAAAGTTATGGCGGATTTAAAAATTATATAACACAAAAGTTCTTGATTTAGTTGTCATGGTCGGGAGATTTTTCTTCCGACTTTTTTGTTTTCAATTTATCCTTCGAAGCCCTCTTTACGGAACTCAAGTAGTCCTTGCTAAATGCCAAGAGGAAGACACAAGTAGGCAATATCCAGAAAGCTTATAGTATCAATGATATCAAGAATAGTGAATGGGATTGTAGCAGTGATGAAACTTTTGTAAACCAAAAAACTTCCCTTTTCAGAGAAGTTTTCGTTTATTATGTAATTATTGGTATTTCTATTTTGGAATTTTACCTTACACATCATCAAAATCCACACGAAGTGTTGAAGAAGTTGGATAGGCTTGACAACTTAGAATTAAACCTTCGGCAATTTCATCATCAGAAAGAATAGAATTTTTCTTCATTTCGGCAGTACCTTCGGTGATACGACATAAACAGCTGCTGCAAATTCCGCCTTGGCAAGAATAAGGCGCATCGATACCTTGTTTAAGAGTCGCTTCGAGTAGGGTTTGTTTGGCCGACATCTCGAAAGTAGTTTCTTCGTCGTCTACCAATACGGTAATAGTAGTATGACCATCTACAGCTGCAGAAATGGTTTTTTCTTGCGTAGAAGAAGTAAACAATTCAAATTTAATGGCGGATTCTTTTACATTTTTCTCTTTTAAGATGGTAGAAACGGTAGTAATCATTTCTTCTGGACCGCACAAAAAGTACTTGTCGAAATTCAACGCGGCGTGTTTTTGCGTAAGCACAGCATTCACAACCGATTTGTCAATTCGTCCAAAAAAGCCTTCTCCAGCGTGTACTTTACTGTAAACATAATGTACAAAAAGACGTCCTACATATTGCAATTGCAAGTCGTGTAATTCTTGATGAAAGATGGTTTCTTCAGGAGTTTTATTACCATAAACCAAGACAAAGGAACTTTTTGGTTCGCTTTTTAATACCGATTTTAAGATAGAAATTACAGGCGTGATTCCACTACCTGCTACAAAAGCTGCATAGTTTCTTTGACGCTCAGCATCAGGAGTGAAGGTGAATTTCCCTTCAGGTTGTCCTACTTCGAGTACATCTCCCGCTTTTAATCGGCTAGTGGCAAATTGAGAAAACAGTCCATTTTTTACCGCTTTTACAGCAATGCGCAATTCCCCACTTTCAGGAGCAGAACAAATAGAATAAGCTCTTCGAATCTCTTGATTGTCTAGGGTTAAACGCAAGTTAAGGTATTGTCCTGCGGTAAAAGTATAATTGGAGGTAAGTTCTTCTGGGACATTAAAAAGTATGGAAACGGCGTCTTTGGTTTCGCGTTTTACTTCTTTGATAAGGAGTTTTAAAAAGGAAGGCATAATTTGATTTTTTTTACAAAGATAACAAAGACCATAACTTTGATTGCGCAACCGATTGAATTTTTTATACCTAATTTTGTTATGTATAAGAATCTTATGTATATTTGAAATTCAAAAACAGATTTTCTAATTCTTCAAAATATGAAAAACTCACAGTTATACAAAGGCAGTCTCAACACCATTATTATGAAGTTGTTGGAAGAAAATGGCAAAATGTATGGATACGAAATTACCCAGAAAGTAAAGGCGTTGACGCAAGGAGAATTGACCATTACCGAAGGCGCTTTGTATCCAGCGTTGCACAAATTGGAAGCCGAAGGATTGCTTGATGTAGAGATAGAACGAGTAGACAACCGCTTGAGAAAGTATTATAAACTCACCGAAAAAGGAACAACAGAAACTGTTAATCGATTAGCGGAGTTGGAGGATTTTATCCGAAATATGCAAAGTTTAGTGAATCCAAAATTAGAATTTTAATTTGTTATTAATAATGAAATTAACCACCGAGCAAATCGACCAATTGTATAGGTTCACACGCCAACATTATGTAGAATGGTATGATCTCCAAACGGAATTAGTAGATCATTTGGCGAATGCTATTGAGGAGCAATGGCAAGAAAATCCAACGCTTTCGTTTGATCAAGCCTTACAAAACGAATTCAAAAAATTTGGTGTTTTTGGCTTTATGGACGTGGTAGAAGGCAAACAACGATTTTTACAAAAGAAATACAATCAGATTGTGTGGTCCATCGTGAAGACTTTTTTTACGCTACCCAAAATTATGGGAACGATTGGCGCTACGGGTTTACTGTTTTTGTTACTAAAAGCAAGTCAATACAATGGCAATTGGGTGTTGCTTTTCTATGGGTTATTGGTGCTTTTTGCTTTTTATGGAATGATTTCAAATCGGTTGAAACGCAAAAAACAAATTCAGAATCAAGAAAAACGCTGGTTGTTTGAAGATATTTTACACCAACATGGGAGTTTTGCTGGCGCGATAGTTTTGCCACTAAATATTTTTTTACAACTCTTTAATCGAGCTGAACATTACTTGGATAATACATATCTTTTAGGTTTCACCAGTTTCTCATTGGTGCTGATTACTATTTTGATGTATGTTATCTTTTTTGAAATTCCTTCACAGTCTAAAAAACACCTTTTACAAATCTATCCAGAATATTCTTTGGCTAATTTTTGAAGGATATTACCATGAATGTTTAAAAAAAGAGTCAACATTTTCACCATTAAGAAATGAAGAAAAATTAAGTTTTCTTAGACTTTATGAACCTTAATAACTTAATGGTTCAAAAAACAAATAAATTTTAATTTATAAAAAGTTACATTATCGATTATAAAACCTTGTAACGTTTTATATTTTTTGTTTACTTACTCTTCAACTAAACCCAAATAACTATGTTTTTACGTTTTATTTACCTTGAGTGGAAAGCCTTTTTGCGTTCAGCTTCCTTTGGAACGAGCTTGGCGATGAGAATTTTAATGGGCTTTTTGATTGCTTATTTTACCTTATTGTTTTTAGCGTTAGGAATTGGCAGTTTTTACGGTCTTAAGAAAATGAATTTAGACCCATTAGTAACCATCAATAAATTTTTGGTCTACTATTTTCTATTTGATTTGGCCTTTAGATTAATGCTTCAAAAAATCCCTGTACTCAACATTCGTCCTTTATTGGTGTTACCGATTAAGAGACCTACGATTGTGCATTTTTCTCTAGGAAAGACAGCCTTATCTTTTTTCAATATTTTGCACGCTTTTCTTTTCATTCCTTTAAGTATCGTATTGATCTATGAAGGGTATGATATCGCATCGGTAGTGTTTTGGCATTTGGGTATTTTTGCCTTGGTGTACATCAATAATTTTTTGAATATTATATTGAGTAATAGAGATCAATTATTTGGAATTTTCCTTGCTATTGTTGCAGTGCTTGTTGGATTACAATATTACGGTTATTTTGATGTAACGGTATACAGTGCTCCATTTTTTGAAGCTTTATTTCATTCGCCAGGGGTGTTTGGTATTCCGCTGGTAATCTTAGGATTGTTGTATTACTACACCTTTGTTTATTTCAAAAACGAATTGTATCTCGATGCTGGTTTGGCCGTAAAAGGTGAAATCGCCAAGACAGAAGATTTGACTTGGTTGAATCAGTTTGGTACTTTAGGGACATTCTTAAAGAATGACATTAAATTGATCAAAAGAAACAAACGTTCAAAAACAACGGTTCTTATGAGTGTGCTGTTTTTGTTTTATGGATTGATTTTCTTTGGCAACCCAACACAGCCACAAGTGATGTACATTTTTGCAGGAATTTTTGTTTCGGGTGGATTTTTATTCACATTTGGTCAATTTGTACCGAGTTGGGATAGTTCGTATTACCAGTTAATGATGACGCAGAACATTCCGTATCGTGGCTATTTGAATTCCAAATGGTGGTTAATTGTAATTGCTACTTTTGCTTCTACGATTTTGGCTAGTTTTTATCTTTATTTCGGCTGGCAAGTATATTTAACCATTGTGGCTGGTGCGATTTATAATATTGGTATAAATTCTTATTTGGTGCTCTTAGGAGGAGCTTTTACCAAAACGCCAATCGATTTAACACAAAGTCAAGGCGCCTTTGGTGACAAAAAAGCATTTAATGTCAATACAATGTTACTCACAATTCCAAAATTGGTTTTGCCTTTGCTTTTGTATGGCTTGGGGAAATATTTTGGCGGACAAGAATTAGGTTTGGGCCTTGTTGCTCTTGCGGGAGTGATTGGTTTTGCAATGAGAAACTGGGTGTTCCTTCAAATAGAAAAAATTTACAAAAGAGAAAAATACAAAACCATTGCAGCTTACAAGCAAAAGTAAGCCCTTTCGAATACGTTCATAAATTTTAGATATTACTAACAACTTAAACCCAGCTTTCCCCAGCTGTTCCCCCTTTGGGGGCTAGGGGGCATATATGATACAAGTACAACACCTTTCAAAATCATACAACGGAACTACCGTTTTAAAAATAGACCAATTAGAAATTCCAAAAGGAGAAAGTTTTGGATTGGTCGGAAATAATGGCGCTGGAAAAACTACTTTTTTCAGTTTACTACTAGATTTAATTCACCCAACCACTGGTGCCGTTATTAACAATGGCGTTCAAGTGAATACTAGCGAAGGCTGGAAACCTTTTACGGGTTCCTTTTTAGACGAAAGCTTTTTGATTGGGTATTTAACCCCTGAGGAATACTTTTATTTCATTGGAGATTTACGCGGACAAAACAAAGCCGATGTGGATGCCTTGTTGGCAAAACACGAAGAGTTTTTTAATGGCGAAATCCTAAAAAACAAAAAATACCTGAGAGACCTTTCTAAAGGAAACCAAAAGAAAGTTGGGATTATCGCAACTTTAATAGGCAATCCAGAAGTCGTTGTTTTAGACGAACCTTTTGCCAACTTAGACCCAACAACCGTAAACCGATTGAAAAAAATCATCAAAGAATTGGCTCAAAATCCAGACGTAACTGTTTTAGTTTCTAGTCACGATTTGTTGCATACTGTTGAAGTTTGTAACCGAATTGTTGCTTTGAATAAAGGAGAAGTAGTCAAAGATATTCAAACATCAACAGAGACTTTGGCCGAGTTAGAAGCGTTTTTTGCGGTTTAAATTCGAATATTTCAAAAAGAAACGTATTTTTACCAGTCATTATACTAAAATGATGTTTTTCAAGTTAAATGATAAAACGTTTCCTATTGAAGACTACCGGTTGTAAGCCTTTTTATCCCCTATTTTTATTCATTTTCTTGATAGCTTGTTCTACCAAGAAGAATACTTTTTTGACAAGAAATTCGCACGCTTTGAGTACGCGTTACAATATTTTATATAATGGTCAAATAGGTTTAGATAAAGGTGTAAATGGGCTTACATCGGGTAATAAGGATAATTTTTGGGAGTTGTTACCCATAGAAAGGATGCAATTTTCTGAAAGTGCAACTCTTGAGGAGAAACCTAAAAATACCGATTTTGATTTGGCCGAAACAAAAGCCACTAAAGCCATTCAAAAACATTCTATGAATATTGGTGGGCGTGAGGTCAATTACCAAATGGACGAAGCCTATCTTTTGCTCGGGAAAGCGCGTTATTACGACCAACGTTTTGTTCCAGCCTTAGATGCCTTCAATTATATATTGTACAAATATCCCGAAAGCGATAAAATATACGAAGCTAAAGTTTGGCGTGAAAAAACCAATATGCGCTTGGGCAACGATGCTTTAGTGGTAAAAAACATCAATAAATTACTTAAAGACGAGGACTTCAAAAATCAACCTTTTGCAGATGCCAATGCACTTTTGGCTGAGGCTTTTTTGAATTTAGAACAAAAAGACAGCGCGGTAGCAAAACTCAAAATTGCGGTAGATTATACTAAAATCAATGAAGAAAGAGCTCGTTATCGCTTTATCTTGGGACAATTGTATCAAGAATTAGGAAAAAGAGACAGTGCGCTTTTTTGCTACGATGCGGTAATAGCTATGAATCGCAGTGCTAAGAGAGAGTACATTATTCAGTCGTATGCTCGAAAAGCACAATTGTTTGATTATGAAACGGGTGATCCCAATGCTTTTGTTGCTATCTATAACGAACTAATGGACGATCGCGAAAACCGTTCTTTTTTAGATGTTATCTACCACAATATGGGGTTGTTTTATGACCATTACAACAAACCAGATTCCGCTACTATTTTCTATAAAATTTCGTTGAAAGCCCAACCCAAAGATCCTTATTTAGCGGCATCCAATTATAGAAATATTGGCAATATTTATTTCAAGGCGATTGATTATCCTTTGGCGGCAAAGTACTATGATAGTACTTTAGTAAAGCTTAATCCCAAAACAAGGGAGTTTTATAAAATTCAAAAAAAACGTAAAGATTTAGACGAAGCCATTCGATTAGAAACTAGCACCAAAAGAAACGATAGTATTTTAAAAGTAGTGGCCTTGTCTTCATCGGAAAGAAATGCCTACTTTGAAAAACATATCGTTGCCATTAAAAAGCAAGATTCTATAAGGCTAGCTAAAGAAGAAATACAAAAGCAAAAATTAGCGAATATTGAACGTAATTTGTCAGCTTCTTCCTCTGATCCTGCTGCTGTAGCCACAGGGCCAGGTTTGCCAAACAAAAATGCATTTTTGCCACCTAGCGATAATCAACAAACAGAAGCAAACAACACTTTTTATTTTTATAACCCAAAAACGGTAGCTTTTGGAAAGTTAGAGTTCAAAAAAATGTTTGGAAATCGTGCCTTAGTCGAAAACTGGTTGTTTTCTAATGTTAAAAAAGGAGCCAATGAACCAACAGAAGAAGTCGCGGTTGATGAAAATTTGATTGCTCAGAAAAGTGTTGAAGAACCGCGTTACACTTTGGCTTATTATTTAAATCAATTACCTACTCAATCTTCGGCAATTGACAGCATCACCAAAGAAAGAAATACAGGATATTACCAATTGGGTGTTGTTTACAAAGAAAAATTCAAAGAGTACGACTTAGCAAGTAATAAGTTGGAACAATTACTAAGTTTTCTGCCTGACGTAAAATTGATTCCTCCCACTCAGTACAATTTGTATAAAATATACGAAATCACGAATAAAGCCAAAGCAGCATCCGTTAAGAATGCGATTACGGCTCAATTCCCTGATTCTAGATACGCTAAAATCATCAATGATCCAACTTTTGATGGAGCTAAGGACAAAGATTCTCCAGAGAATAAATATAAGGAATGCTATGAATGGTTCAAGGATGAAAAATTTTCTGCGGTAATTGCGCGTTGCAACACGATGATTAATCAGCTAACTGGCGAAGAAATTGTATCCAAGTTTGAGTTGCTTAAAGCGAATGCGTTGGCTAAAACAAAAGGATTGCCAGCTTACAAAGAAGCGATGCAATATGTAGCCGATACCTATGCCAATACCGAAGAAGGAAAAAAAGCAGAAGAGATTATCACCACGCAAATTCCTATTTTAGAACGAATGGCTTTTAGTACGTTAGACACTAAAAAATGGAAGATTATTTTTAGAATTCCCATAGAGGATTATAAACAGGAACGAGCCATCGAAAAACAAGTTTTGGATTTTATGGCTAAAGAAAATTTAGAAAATCTATATTATACTTGTGATAATTATACCGATAGTGAACGCATTTTATGTATACACGGATTTCGATCAGCATTATACGCTAATGATGTATCGGTGATTTTTAATAAAAAAGGTTCGCCTTCAGAGGTGCAGAAGGCGATTCCTATAAGTGATGAAAATTACAAGATTGTCCAAATGAAAAAGAATTTAGACGCCTATTTAGCCCCAAAAACGCCCTAAACTATGTTCGATAAAAAAAACAAACCACCTTACACCGATTTATTAGGTAAAACTAATAGAATTGTAGAAGCGACTCAAATTAAAGGAGATATTTTTTCTCCAGCCGATTTTAGATTAGACGGAGAATTGATAGGAAATTTTAGTTCGAATGGGAAATTAGTGATTGGCCCTTCTGGAAAAGTAATTGGTAATATTGTTTGCAAGAATGCTGATATCGAAGGATTTTTTAATGGAAAAATAACGGTACACGAGTTGCTTAACATCAAAGCAACAGCTTCCGTAGAAGGCGAAGTGTATATCGGAAAGTTAGCCATTGAACCCGGCGCTCATTTTACAGCCACTTGTGTGATGCAAACCATAGAAAAAAAAACCGATGGAACCCAATCCAAATAAAAGAAAACCTAATAAGTGGTTAGCCTTAATCAATATCCCTATTCAAATGGGAGTATTGATTTTTTTATTTGCTTATTTAGGCCATTGGTTAGATGAGAATCATCCGAGTCCAAAAGTGTACTACGTTAAAATTTTAGTTATTGTTGGTGTTTTTTTGGCAATGTACAATGTGTACCGACAAGTAAATGAAATCAATAAAAATTAATAATGAATACCTCCTTTTTTAAAAAAATCATTCCCCTTTTGTTAGCCATACTAATTGCCTATGGAGTACACGAAGGGCTGTTTTTTGTATCAAAAATTAACACCCAAAATTTTATATATTCTTTACCAGAACTTTATGCTTGCTTTACTTTATTTACATTACTAGTGGTTTTTGTTTTGCTATTCGTTAAGAGAAAAAGTCTAGATAATGTAGGCATGAGTTTTCTGCTGGTAACCAGTGTAAAAATGGTTTTTTGTTACCTCTTGTTACGTCCTATATTAAAAGTAGCAACTCTTCAAAATTCTGCTGAAAAAATAAACTTTTTTGCACTTTTTATTCTCTTTTTGCTAATTGAGACACTTTTCACTATTCGCTTAGTAAACGAAAAGCAAAAATAGGGGGTTGAAAAAGCCAAATCCGCAAAAAAATTATTTTTTATATTCTTTTGGATATTAATAAAAAATGTACCTTTGCACCAAATTTCAGAAACGTAATAAATTAAGATAATTAACTGTTATGGTGATTTCAAACAAACCACTTCGATTTTTAGTAGCAATTTTAGTAGCCTGCCTGCCTTTATTTAGTACTGCAAACCCCGTTGTTGATAGTACAAAAGTTGAGGTTGAAGCACATGAAGGAGCAGTTGCTCATGAAGGGAAACAAGAAGGTGCGCATGCTGAGCCACAAGATGTAAAATCAGAAATCAAAGAATTCATTAATCACCACTTATTAGATTCACATTCTTTTAATTTTAATGCCAATAAAGAAACAGGAGAACATTACGGTTTTTCATTACCAATTATTCTTTGGGATAATGGTTTGCAAGTATTCTCTTCAGCTGAATTTCACCACGGTCCTGTAGCTGATGTTGCAGAGCACAACGGAAACTTCTACAAATTACACCACGAAAAAATTTATAAAACCGATGCTAAAGGTACACTTACTGAAGAGCACGGTCATCCAACAAATGTTCGTCCATTAGATTTTTCAATTACCAAAAGTGTATTTGGTATTATGCTTGTTGCTATTGTAATGTTGTTATTGTTCTCAAGTTTAGCGAAATCATATGCTAAAAATGGAGGAATTGCAAAAGGAGCAGGACGTTTCTTTGAACCTCTAGTAATCTATGTAAGAGATGAGATTGCTATCCCTAATATTGGAGAGAAAGGGTACAAAAAATACATGAGTTATTTATTGACTATATTTTTCTTTATATTGTTTTTAAATATTCTTGGGTTAACACCATTTGGATTCAATGTAACAGGTAATATTGCGATTACTTTTTCATTAGCTATCTTAACCTATTTAATTACAACTTTTACAGCTAACAAAAATTATTGGGGACACATTTTCTGGATGCCAGGAGTGCCAACACCAATGAAATTTATTTTAGCTCCTATCGAATTGTTAGGAACGATTATCAAACCATTTTCATTAATGATACGTTTGTACGCTAATATGGTTGCGGGTCACGTAGTATTGATGAGTATCATTGGGTTGATGTTTATTTTCAAAAGCTGGATTGGAAGTACTTTGTCTTTTGGACTGGCATTTGCACTTTCTATTCTAGAAATATTAGTAGCTTTCCTTCAAGCGTATATCTTCACTATGTTGTCTGCCCTTTATTTTGGAGCTGGTAACGAAGAACACCACCACGAAGAAGCACACCATTAAAAGTTAGAAATTAGAATTGAGAAGTTAGAAATTTTCTAACCTCGAATTTCTAACCTCTAACCTCAAATTGAATGTTTAATTTTTAATATATATATTATGCAAATTCCAGAAATTGTTGGATCAGGATTAATTGTTATCGGAGCAGGTTTAGGTATTGGTAGAATTGGTGGTTCAGCAATGGACGCTATTGCTCGTCAACCAGAAGCTTCAGGTAAAATCCAAACAGCTATGCTTATTGCTGCTGCACTAATTGAAGGTATTGGTTTCGCGGCTTTATTCGCTTAATTAAAAACTGAAAAACAATAGTTACAACGGTTGGTTGTGACTATTGTTTTAAAATTAAAACATTAAAATTATATAATAGAGATAAAAATGGATAAGTTAATAAATGATTTTTCGTTTGGTTTGTTTATTTGGCAAATAGTAATATTTGTTGGATTGATTCTTTTGTTGAAAAAATTTGCATGGAAACCAATTCTTGATGCGGTAAACGAAAGAGAAGAAGGAATCAAAAATGCATTAGAATCTGCTGAAAATGCAAAGAAAGAAATGCAAGATTTACAAGCAGACAACCAACGTATTTTACAAGAAGCGAGATTAGAGCGTGACAGTATGCTTAAAGAAGCTCGTGAAATGAAAGAAAAAATCGTTGCTGATGCCAAAAATGAAGCACAAGCTCAAGGTCAAAAAATGATCGAGCAAGCGAAAGCGGCAATCGAAAGTGAAAAAAATGCTGCTATGAATGAGTTGAAATTACAAGTTTCTACTTTGTCATTGAGTATTGCAGAAAAAGTATTAAAAGACGAATTATCTAACAAAGAAGCTCAAACTAAATTAGTTGAGAAAATGTTAGGAGACGTTAAATTGAACTAATCATGGCAGGTACAAGAGCAGCAATTCGATATTCGAAAGCAATTCTAGACATTGCCAATGCAAAGCAAGTAGCTGAAGCAGTAAACAATGATATGAAGTTGATAGGCAATACTATTGCTTCTAATTTAGAATTAAGCACTTTCATTCAAAATCCAACTTTGAAAGTTGAGGTTAAAGAACAAGCCCTTTTAGAAGTTTTTGCTTCTGCAAATGGTGTAACTAAAGGCTTATTTCATCTATTATTCGAAAACAAAAGATTCGAAATTTTAGAAGGTATTGCTTTAGAATACACTAAATTATTTGATATCATGAATGGTGTTGAAGTAGCACAAGTTACTACTGCTATTCCTATGGATGCAGCTTTAGAAGCTAAAGTGTTGGCTAAAATTGCCACCCTTTCTGATAAAAAAATTCAAATTGAAAATACAATAGACCCTTCTATTATTGGAGGTTTTGTTTTAAGAATAGGTGACAAGCAATACAATGCTTCTGTTGCTAACAAATTGCAAGTTTTAAAAAGAGAATTAAGTAACTAGTTTTATCACACATTTAAGTGTTTAAATTATAAAGTAAGATGGCGGAAATCAAACCTGCTGAAATTTCAGCAATATTAAAGAAGCAAGTTGAAAGTTTTGAATCTGGTGCTACACTAGAAGAAGTAGGAACAGTACTTAATGTTGGAGATGGTATTGCTCGTGTTTACGGGCTATCTAATGTTCAATATGGTGAGTTAGTTGAATTTGAAAATGGGTTAGAAGCAATCGTTTTAAACCTAGAAGAAGACAACGTAGGGGTGGTGCTTTTAGGACCATCAACTGGAATCAAAGAAGGTTCTACTGCCAAAAGAACACAACGTATTGCTTCTCTTAAAACAGGAGAAGGAATGGTAGGACGTGTAGTAAACACTTTAGGTCAGCCAATTGATGGTAAAGGACCAATTACAGGTGAATTATACGAAATGCCATTAGAAAGAAAAGCTCCTGGAGTTATCTTCCGTCAGCCAGTAACTGAACCATTACAAACAGGTGTAAAAGCAGTTGATGCTATGATCCCAGTAGGACGTGGACAACGTGAGTTGGTTATTGGTGACCGTCAAACTGGTAAATCAACAGTTTGTATCGATACTATCTTAAATCAAAAAGAATTTTACGATGCAGGTCAACCTGTATTTTGTATCTATGTTGCTATTGGTCAAAAAGCTTCTACTGTTGCTGGAATTGCAAAAATGTTAGAAGAAAAAGGAGCAATGGCTTATACAGTGATCGTTGCAGCTAATGCTTCTGATCCAGCTCCAATGCAAGTATATGCTCCTTTCGCAGGTGCTGCAATTGGTGAATATTTTAGAGATTCTGGTCGTCCAGCGTTAATCGTTTATGATGACTTATCTAAACAAGCGGTTGCTTACCGTGAGGTATCTCTTTTGTTAAGAAGACCTCCAGGACGTGAGGCTTACCCAGGTGACGTTTTCTACTTACACTCTCGTTTGTTAGAAAGAGCTTGTAAAGTAATTGCTGATGACTCTATTGCTAAAAACATGAATGATTTACCAGATTCTTTAAAAGGAATCGTTAAAGGTGGTGGTTCATTAACAGCTTTACCAATTATCGAAACTCAAGCAGGTGACGTATCAGCTTATATCCCAACGAACGTAATTTCGATTACAGATGGTCAAATTTTCTTAGATGGAGATTTGTTCAACTCTGGGGTTCGTCCAGCGATTAACGTAGGTATCTCTGTATCTCGTGTGGGTGGTAACGCTCAAATTAAATCAATGAAAAAAGTAGCGGGTACTTTGAAATTAGACCAAGCACAATTCCGTGAATTGGAAGCGTTTGCTAAATTCGGTTCTGATTTGGATGCTGTTACTTTGAACGTAATTGAAAAAGGAAAAAGAAACGTTGAAATCTTGAAACAAGGTTTGAACGATCCTTATACTGTTGAAGACCAAGTAGCAATTATTTATGCTGGTTCTAAAAATTTATTGCGTAATGTTCCTGTAAATAAAGTGAAAGAATTCGAAAAAGATTTCATCGAGTACATGAACAATAAAAATAGAGCTACTCTTGATGCTCTTAAAGCTGGTAAATTTACAGACGAAATTACTGATGTAATTGAAGCAGCAGCAAAAGAAATTTCAGCAAAATATAATTAAAAAGTATTAAGTATTGAGTATCAAGAATTAAGATGTCTTGATACTCAATACTTAAATCTTAATACTCAAAAAAAATGGCTAATTTAAAGGAAATCCGTAATAGAATTGTTTCCATTTCATCTACGATGCAAATTACATCGGCAATGAAAATGGTTTCTGCTGCAAAGTTGAAAAAAGCACAAGATGCCATCACTGCGATGCGTCCTTATGCCGAAAAACAAACGGAATTACTACAAAACCTTTCTGCTACCTTAGACGGTGACGTAGGAGGTGAGTATACTACACAAAGAGAAATCAAAAAAGTATTATTAGTAGCTATTACTTCTAATCGTGGTTTGTGTGGTGCATTTAATTCAAATGTAATTAAGGAAGTCAAAGTACGTGCAGACTATTACTCAGGAAAACAAGTAGATGTTTTTGCTATTGGTAAAAAAGGAAATGATGTTTTGAGCAAAAGTTTTGCTGTAGTGGGTAACGAGAGTAAAGTTTTTGATGCCTTGAGTTTTGAAAACGTGGCTATAATTGCTGATAATTTAACGCAACAATTTATTGCTGGTAATTATGATAGAATCGAATTGGTATATAATCAATTTAAAAATGCTGCGACTCAAATCGTTCAAACCGAACAGTTTTTGCCATTAGCACCTATCCAAGCAGATAAAGCGGTTACTCCTGGAGATTACATTTTTGAACCTTCAAAAGAAGAAATCGTGTTGACTTTGATCCCTAAATCATTGAAAACACAATTATACAAAGGAATTAGAGATTCATTTGCTTCAGAACATGGTGCTCGTATGACTGCTATGCATAAAGCAACAGATAATGCAACGGAATTACGTGACCAATTGAAGTTAACGTATAACAAAGCCCGTCAAGCTGCTATTACTAGCGAAATCTTAGAGATTGTTGGTGGAGCAGAAGCTTTGAACGCTTAATCCGTTCTATACATAAAAACAAAAGAGCCAACATCTGTTGGCTCTTTTGTTTTAGTACTTCTTACGATTCCATCTTAGTTCTTGTTGTTTTTGCTTTGGTTTTTCATTTGTAGTAACCAGCCTTTTTATAGCTAAAATAGAATCCATTTTTTTCTGGTCATAAATGACTAACCAAGAATAAGATTTTGTTTTTTTAGTTTCCCATAGAGATGTCTCTATTTCTTCTTCTATGATGGGTAAGGCCATCTTTCCTTTTTTTTGAGAATAGGATATAGTTGTAAATGCGCAAAAGAGTAGTACAAAGAGTAGTTTTTTATACATGGTTAATTTTGGGTTAGTTTGTCTGTACTATAACTAAAATTGTGCCAATGGCCTTTTTTTAGTTAAAAATCGTAAGAATTAGATTTAAAATAGCTTTGATGTTATTCTAATAGCTTGCAAACATATTTTAGAATGAACTAGTTTAATTTTTTTATTAGATTTTCCAAAAATTCACCTTCCCACATCTTTCTATCTCATCCCTTTTTTCTCTAATTTTACACTTTTAAAATTACCTATGGAAATTCAACTTAGAGAATTGAGCACTAAAGAAGAGATGCTAGTTCGTATTGATATGATGCGTCACTTGTACCCCACATTTACCATTGAAAAATACGACACTTATCTTACTGAAATGATTCCGCATAACTATAAGCAACTTGGTGTTTTTGAAGGCGAGGTTTGTTTAGGGATTACTGGTTTTTGGCAAGGGTATAAATTATGGTCTGGAAAATATATTGAAATCGATAATTTTGTGGTGCATCCCGATCATCGAGCCAAAGGTATTGGAAAAATGATGACCGATTATATAGATGCTAAAGCTAAAGCTACGAATTGCACTATGATCGTTTTAGATGCATTTACAGGAAACTTCAATGCCCATCGTTTTTATTACAACCAAGGGTATGTGCCCAAAGGCTTTCATTTTTTGAAAATCATCAACGAAGACGGGCTTTCATAAAACTTTAAACCATATAAGGTCATCTAAGAGAGGTTTTAATAAAAGTGAATTTTTGCGTAACCCTTTGTGTACTTAGCGGTTAAATTTAACACCAAATCAAACGGCTACTATTCTTATATGACCTTATATGGTTCAAATTACAGTTGCTATCCCAAAAAGACTTCAATGGCTTCAATGTTTAAATAAAACCGTAATCCATATGGTTAATTTTTTTTATTAAGTCAACCTTGAATTCGCTATTTTTGTTTTCTTAAGTCAAATCAAAACCAAACTACTTTGGGATTATATAAAAGTTTATTCAAACAAACTGCGATATACGGACTAGCAACCGTTTTGCCACGTATGCTCAGTTTTTTATTGGTGCGCTTGTACACCGGAATTTTACCAACAGCAGAGTATGGCGAAGTTTCTATCGTTCTCTCTTGGATGGTTTTTTTCAACGTAATTTTATCCTACGGTATGGAAACCGCTTTTTTCCGTTTCTACAGTGCCGAAACCGATAAAGAAAACGTCATTGCTACCAGTACCATTTCTATTTTTTGGTCTTCCATTTTGTTTTTGTTTGGTGCCTTAATTTTTAGAAACACCTTAGCCTCATGGGCTCATGTAGATGTTCAGTACATTACTTTTACCATTTGGATTTTGGTTTTAGATGCCTTGGTGATTATCCCTTTTTCAAAATTAAGGGCTAACAAACGCCCTATGATGTATGCTATTATCAAAATAGGGAATGTAGTCATAAACTTGGCACTCAACCTTTATTTTTTATTGGTTTTACCTAAAATTTATGCAGATAGTCCCGATTCTTTTCTAGGGAATATGTATATCGATAATTTCGAAATTGGCTACATTTTCGTTTCCAATTTGTTAGCGAGTTTGCTCACTTTTGTGGTACTTTCACCTAATTATGTATCCTTAAAACGCAATTTTGATGCGGTACTTTGGAAAAAAATGATGCGCTACGGTTTGCCTATCTTAATTGCAGGGATTGCTTTTGCGGTAAACGAACATTTCGATAAAATTTTATTAGGCTATTGGTTGCCGGACAACATTGCCAAATCCGAAGTAGGGGCTTATTCGGCCTGTTATAAATTAGGGCTTTTTATGGTACTTTTTGCCACAGCCTTCAGATTGGGTATTGAACCGTTTTTCTTTAGTCACTCTAGTAATGAAAACGCCCCACAAACTTATGCGATGATTACCAAATATTTTGTCATTTTTGGTTCTTTGATTCTTTTGGGTGTCATTGTTTTTGCTGATATTTTAAAACTGTTATTACTAGACAATGAATCGTATTGGGAAGCGATGAAAGTGGTTCCTCTAATTATTTTGGCCAACTTCTTTTTGGGAATTTACAACAACCTTTCGGTTTGGTATAAATTAACGGACAAAACGATTATTGGAGCGTATATTTCGATAGTTGGTGCACTTTTGACCTTACTTCTAAACTATATTTTGATTCCAACATTTAGCTATTACGGCTCTGCTATTGCTACGATTTCGGCTTATGGAAGTATGATGTTGATTTCTTATATTTTAGGCAAAAAACACTATCCTATTCCTTATGATATGGAAAAAATTGGTGCTTATTTGGGCATTTCAATTTTGTTTTCGGTGATTTCTTTTTACGGATTTAGAGAGAATTATTTCGTAGGAATCCCGTTGTTACTAGCGTTTCTTTATTTCATTTATCACAATGAGAAAACCACAATTTTAAATATTATTAAACGAAAAAAATAAGAAGGAGCTATTTCCTGCTGTACGCTATATCTGTGGTCCTGAACCCCAGGACCACAGGATGCCGCTTCCATCAGGGCTAGGGCCAAGTAGTAATCAAGACTTTTAGATTTAAAAAAATGACTATCAACATCATCAATACATCCGCACACGAATTACCTCATTACGAAACCATCGCTTCGGCGGGAATGGATTTGCGTGCGAATATAACCGAACCCATTACCTTGCTACCATTAGAAAGAGCTATCGTGAAAACAGGTTTGTTTATTGAATTACCTATTGGTTACGAAGCACAAGTAAGACCTCGTAGTGGCTTGGCGGCCAAAAACGGAATCACCGTTCTCAATGCGCCAGGAACAATTGATGCCGATTATAGAGGGGAAATTGGTGTGATTTTAGTAAATTTATCCAATGAGACATTTGTAATCCAAAATGGAGAACGCATCGCTCAATTAGTAATCGCCAAACACGAACGCGCCGAGTGGGTCGTAGTCAACGAATTATCTGAGACATCTAGAGGCGCTGGAGGATTTGGTAGTACGGGAGTAAAATAGTAAACAGTGTTCAGCTTTTAGTGTTCAGTTCGCAGTCTTCAAAGAAAGTGTTTGAACAAGAGCTGGTAAATAATAATCAGAAGAGTATTTTGTTTTGTCTTAATACTTAATTCTAAAATCTTAATACAAAATATAATGAAAATAATAGTACCAATGGCGGGACGTGGTTCTCGTTTAAGACCACATTCTTTAACCGTTCCAAAACCATTAATTCCTGTTGCAGGTAAACCAATCGTACATAGATTAGTAGAAGATATTGCCAAAATATTAAAACAACCGATAGAAGAGATTGCTTTTATTTTAGGAGACGAAGCCTTTTTTGGAGACGATGTCGTTTCGAGTTTACAAGAATTGGCTCAAGGATTAGGTGCCAAAGCTTCTATCTACCGTCAGGATTTACCGTTGGGAACTGGTCATGCTATTATGTGTGCCAAAGAATCTTTATCAGGACCTGCAGTTATTGCCTATGCTGATACTTTAATTCGTGCCGATTTTGAGTTAGATCCAGAAGCCGATGCTGTAATTTGGGTAAAACAAGTGGATGAGCCAGAAGCCTATGGTGTAGTAAAACTTAATGCTCAAAATGAAATCGTTGAGTTGGTAGAAAAACCAAAAGAATTTGTGAGTGACTTAGCTGTTATCGGGATTTACTATTTCAAACAAGTGGAAGTTTTAAAACAACAATTGCAAAACGTTTTGGACAACAACATCCAAAATGGAGGTGAATATCAAATCAACGATGGTATCAAAGGAATGATGGTCAAAGGCAAAGTTTTCAAAACCGGAAGTGTAGACGAATGGATGGATTGCGGAAACAAAAATGTAACGGTTGAAACGAATGGTCGTATGCTTGGATTCTTGCAGCAAGATGGTGTTAATTTGATTGATCCATCAGCAAAATTAGAGAATGCTACTATTATTCCTCCTTGTTTTATTGGGGAGAATGTTGTTTTGTCGAACGTAACTATCGGACCTAATGTATCTTTAGGAAAAGCTTGCCACGTTTTTGATTCAACCATCAAAAACAGTTTGATTCAAACGCACGCTCATATCAAAAACGCAGCTTTAGATAATGCGATGATTGGAAATCACGTTACCTATGATGGGAATTTTACAAGTATAAGTATTGGAGATTATTCGGTTTTAGAATAAAAAAATAAAGTAAAATGAATCGTCGAATTGTAGCATTCTTGTTTATGGGATTCTTTGGAATTCCAACTTTCGTTCAGGCACAAGCTGAACCAGAAGAGATTGCTATGGCTACCAACGAATTTCAAGATTCTTTTTATGAAGCATTAAAGCAAAAGGGAATTGAGAATTATGATAAAGCTATTGTATCTCTTGAAAAATGCTTGAAGTCGCAACCCGATGATGCCGCTGTCCATTATGAGTTGGGCAAAAACTATTTAGCGTTAAAAAATTATGAAAGCGCTTATGCTTCTTTTGATAAAGCAACCAGCATCGACCCTAAAAATAAATGGTTTTGGGTTGGAATGTACGATGTGACATATGCCACTAAATCGTATACTCAAGGTATTTTGGTGCTCCAAAAGTTAATTCCGTTAGACCCTAATTTTAAAGAAGATTTGGTGACTTTGTATATGGCAACGAACCAATACGACAAAGCTTTGGAACTAATCAACCAATTGAATGAAACGGTTGGAAAATCGGATCAGAGAGAAGCCTATAAAATCCGAATTTTATCGCAAGGAAAATATCAAAATACCGAAATAGACCATCTGATTGGACAAATTGAAAAATTTCCAAAAGAGGAATCCAATTATGTCGATTTGATTTATCGCTACTCGAAAAATAATGAAGTTGAGAAAATGCTCGAAGTAGCTAAAAAGTTAGAACGAGAAATCCCATCTTCGGAGTGGGCGCAAGTAAGTTTATTTAAATTTCATATCGAGAAAAATGACGGACCGAAAGCGATTCAATCGATGAATGTAGTGTTGGCTAGTAAAAAAATCGATACTAAAATTAAGCATCGAGTACTGAATGAGTTTTTACTTTTCGCTGGAAAAAATCCACAATACGATGCCGATTTAGAAAAAGCAATTTCAATGTTGGAGGCCGACCCAACGGTTCCTGTTGCCAAAGAAGTGGGTAATTTTTACTACAACAAAAAACAATGGGAAAAAGCGGCAAAATATTATGAAAAGGCATTAGCCACAGATCCTAATTTGCCACTAGAAACACCTATCTTGTTGTTACAGTCTTACACCGAAATGAAACAATTTGAGGTATTGTCCAAAAAGGCACAATCCTTGTTAGAGCGTTATCCATCGCAACCTCATTTTTATTATTATGCTGGTTTGGGATACAACCAATTACAACAATTTAAAAAAGCAAAAGATGTGTTAGAAACTGGAATAGATTATGTGATTGAGAATCCAGTTTTAGAAACTAATTTTTATATTCAATTAGGCGAAACATTCAATGGTCTTGGAGATATGGCTAAAAAAGATTTCTTTTTTTCCAAAGCCAATCAATTAGTAAAAGAAAAGAAATAATGAAGAAATACGGATTACTTTTTGTTCTCATAACACTGATGTCTTGTAAATCTAAGTCGGGTATGGTGATGACTGCACCAAAAGAAAACAAGAATACTACTAGTACTGTCATCGAAAAATTATACCAAAACAAAAATGATTTTTCGACTTTGTACATCAAATCTAGTGCGAATTACGCTGATGAAAAGATGTCACAAAATGTTACGGCAGAAATTAAGATAAAAAAAGATGAACAAATATTAGTAAGTGTTCGTTTTTTGGGAATTACTATGGCCAAAGCGTTAATTACTCCAGAAGGAGTAAGCTATTACGAAAAAATTAATGGGAGTTATTTTGAAGGCGATTTTAAAGGTTTGAGCCAGTGGCTTGGAACCGATTTAGATTATTCAAAAATTCAAAATTTGTTGGTAGGACAAGCCATAGATGATTTAACGAAAGGTAAATATAAAGAAACCCTTGAGCCAGATCAAAAGTATAAACTAGAAGATTTGTCTAAAGAAAACACCCAAAAATTCTTTTTTATTGATGCCTTAAAATTCGTCCTTCAAAAGCAAGAAATTGCCCAAGCCAAAGAGGGGAGAAGTATAGAAGTTGCTTATGGTAATTTTGAGCAACATACAAATGTAGCTTTACCTTCTAATGTTCAAATAGTAGCGCTACAACCTAAAGGGAAAACCGAAATTAAACTCAATTATAACAGCATAACAGTAAACGAAGCACTTTCTTTTCCATATAGTGTCCCAAGTGGGTATAAAAGAATTTTAATTAAGTAAATTTGAATTAAAACATTTTTGATATGCCAAAATTTCTCCTAAGTATACTTTTCTTGTGTTTGACTTCATTGGTTTGGGGGCAGGAATCGCAGCAAGAAAAGTTAGAACAACGCAAAGCACAGATTCTTCAAGAAATTAGAGAAAATGAAAGTCAATTGCAGTCGGTTAAGAAAAAAGAAAAATCGGCAGTAACGGTCGTAATGTTGCAAGCCAACAAAATCAAATTGCAAGAAAAGTTAATCAAGACCACTGAAAAGCAAGCCAAGGTTTTAGGAAATGATATGTACATTAACCAAGTTAAAATCAATAAACTTAAAAAAGAATTAGAAATACTCAAAGAAGATTATGCTCGAATGATTGTCAAATCCTATAAAAGCAGATCCGAAGAGAGTAGAGCAATGTTTTTGTTGTCTTCAGAAAATTTCTTGCAAGCCTACAAGCGAGCGCAATATATGAAGCAATATTCGAGTTTCCGCAAAATGCAAGGAGAAGAAATTAAATCCAAATCACTCGAATTACAAGACTATAACGGCCGTTTAGCTATTCAGAAAAAGGAAAAGCAAAAGATTATTGCCGAAAGAGAAAAAGAGCGCTTAGCATTAGAAAAACAAAAGAAAGAACAATTACGTTTGGTCAATGCTATCAAGAAAGATAAAAACAAAATTATGGCTGCGATTCGTAAAAAACAATCCGAAACCAAAGCCATAGACCGTCAGATTGATCGATTGATTAGAGAAGCAATTGCCGAGGCTAACAGAAAAGCGGCTAAGGACGGAACAGCGACAGGTGGCTCGTCCTCAAGAATAGCATTAACAGCTGAGGCTAAAATTTTAGCCGATAACTTTAGAGCGAATAAAGGCAAGTTACCTTGGCCAGTAGAAAAAGGGTTTGTCTCTTTAGGGTTTGGTAAACAGCCCCATCCTGTCTATCCAACTCTTGTAATCAACAACAGCGGTATAGAGATTACTACAGATGGAGGAGCTTATGCACGATCTGTGTTTGCCGGGGAAGTGACGAATATTATGGTGCTTTCTCCTGTAAACAAAGCGGTAATGATTCAGCATGGAGATTGTTTTACGGTTTACCAAAACTTGAGTTCTGTATCGGTTTCTAAAGGTGATAAAGTGGGGATTAAACAAAATTTAGGAAAGATTAGAACCAATAGCGAAGGGAAAACAGTACTTAAATTTACAATCTCTCAAAATGCTACCTATAATAATCCTGCGAGTTGGTTGTACAATATGTAATCATTTTTTAAGTTATACTTAAAGCACTATTTTCTCATAAGATTAGATAGTGCTTTTTTTAATTCTACTTTAGAAATAACTATTTTTGCAAAAAAAATAAAGCTACATGCCTAAGTCTCTTTTTAGTTTAGTATTACTTGGTTTTACCACTTTTGTATTTGCTCAAAAATCCCAACAAGAAAATCTAGAACTCCGAAAAGCTAAGATTCAAAAAGAGATTATTGATAACGAAAAGAAGTTACTGACCGTAAAAAAGAAAGAAAAGACGGCCGTCGATGTAATGGATTTGCAAACGAAAAAGATAAAACTAAAAGAGACTTTAATTCAAACTACTGAAAAGCAAACACAGTTATTGAGCAATGACATGCAAGCCAACGAGTTGAAAATTGACCGCTTGGACAATGAATTGAATTTGCTAAAAGTAGATTATGCTGAAATGATTCTCAAATCCTACAAGAGTCGTTCAGAAGAGAGTAAGGCGATGTTTATACTGTCGTCTTCTAGTTTTTTGCAAGCCTATAAAAGACTTCAATACATGAAGCAATATGCGAGTTATCGCAAAACACAAGGCAAAGAAATTGAACTCAAATCAAAAGAATTAATGAGCTATTATGAACAGTTGAAAGCTCAAAAAATTCAGAAAGAACGCCTTATTGCCGAAAATGAAAAAGATAAAAAGTCCTTAGAGGTAGCTAAAAACGAACAACAAAAGATTGTGCTTTTGCTTCAAAAAGATAAAAGTAAAATTGTAGCAGACATTAAAAAGAAACAACAACAAGCTCGTGCTATTGATAGAGAAATTGATCGATTGATTCGCAAAGCCATAGCCGAAGCCAATAGAAAAGCTGCTTTAGCAAGAGCCGCAAAAGAAAAAGCGCTCAAAGATAAGTTGGCCAAAGAGAAGGCTTCTGCTGATAGATTGGCTAAGGAAAAAGCATTGGCAGAAAAAGCTAAAAGTGGCAGTAAGAAAGATGCTAAAGCGAAAGAAATTGTGGTTTCTGTTAAAGACAATCCATCCAAAGCTGTAGCCATTGCACCTGTTTCATCTACAGTAATGGAATTGACCTCAGAAAGTAAATTGGTTTCGGATAATTTTAAAGCTAACAAAGGTAGATTGCCTTGGCCAGTTGATAAAGGAACCGTTTTTTTAGGTTTTGGCACACAAGCTCACCCGGTTTACAAAACCCTAACCATCCAAAATAGTGGATTGTCTATTGCGACTTATAATGGCGCTCACGCAAGAGCGGTTTTTGCAGGAGAAGTATTTTCGGTTATTGCTATTTCAAATAACAAAGCGGTTATGATTCAGCATGGAGATTATTTTACAGTGTACCAAAACTTGAGTACAATAAATGTAAGTAAGGGAGATAAAGTAACTATAAAGCAAAGTTTGGGAACTATTCGTACCAATTCTGACGGCAAGACCATTTTGAAATTCACTTTATGCCAGAACGTACATTATGTCAATCCAAAACCTTGGCTGTCTCCAAAGTAATCGACAAATTTTATTGCTGTTGCTGTTGTAACAAATCAATGTAGTTCAATTGTTCTTGTACTTCAGAGGATACTTCCTGTAGTTGAACATCGTTGATTTCTTCGAATTGGCGACCATCTTCATAACCAATAGATACGCATACAGATAGCGTTTGTCTGGCTAATCCTTTGAAAGTTCCTTTGACTGGAGTACAGTCATAAAAATTTCTTCCTACCGAAAGTTTAACGTGATTGTCCATAGTCCAGATGTTATTGGTAGGGTCTAAACCTAACCATCCTTGTGTAGGTGTGAAAAATTCGACCCAAGCATGAGTGGCACCTTCTCCTCTGAGACCGCTTTCGTTGGGGCAAATATAACCGCTAACGTATCGTGCCGGAATTCCCGCTGTGCGCAGCAATTGTAGTAACAAATGTGCAAAATCTTGACAGACTCCTTTTTTGATATTAACGATTTCGTCTACTGTAGTTTCGATATTAGTGATGCCTTTTGTATAGGTAAAATGTTCAAAAATATATTGATTGCATCGTTGAGCAATTGTTATTACAGATTTTTCCTCTGTGAGAATAGGTTGTAGTATCGCTTTAATAGCCTTTTGATTTTCTATTACTTCGGGATAGCTTAAACGTAAAAGTGTAATACTACCTTTTTTGAATGAAGCTAAATCCTCAATAGTTGTGGGGTCTATTTTTGGTATTTTGAGCGAATGATTTACTCTGACTAACATTCTTGATTCTATAATCATTTCAGTATGCGCCTCGAGTGTATTGAAGTTGCCTACATGATTCCCATAATAATCTTTGGATATTTTTATTTCTGGATTTTGTGTAATCAAAAGTTGATGTTCTAATACGTCTTGGTTTTCAAAATTGTGCGGAAACAAACGAATTTCATTAATGCTTTCCTTGATTGGCCAATTGTATTGGTATTTGGTGATATGAACTATTTTAAATATTGCCATTGGGTCTAGGTATAGGAAAAGAATAATTTTGAGAAGTCTGTCGAGAATTGATTGAGTTGAACTCTAGTTGTATGAAGTACTTCTTCTAATTGTTGATTGTTAAGGTGATGATAGTCGGTGTATTCTATATGACTTTTAAGTCGTCCAAATTGATTATGTAGCGATCTGGCTTCGCTTAGGGTGTTGTCTTTGAATAAATTGTCTAGATATACGCCAATTAAGTCTAATGTGTAGATTACAGAATGGGCAAAATCGCGATTGAATATTACTTGTTGCACTACTTTTCGATTGTGAGGAATGTTACTGTAACTTTTTAAATACAGTTCATATCCAGACAAAGAGAGGAGCAATCTCCTCCAGTACATTAAATCTTCATTACTTTCTAAGTCGTAATTTATTGGTGAAAAATACGCTTGTGTCATTGATATCGTTTGTAAGCAACGTTCGATATGTTTTCCAATACTCGAAAAGCACCAACCCAAACCTCTTGGCATCGTTACTTGCAAAATGCCATTGTATAGCAGTAAATCTTTGTTGAGTTTTGTCACAATATTCAAAGCATCGGACGTTTCCAATTTTTTTGGTAATTCAGGCGAATTCATATAATGATACATTGAATTGATGTGCTCCCAGAGTTCTTTCGTTATTTTATCTTGTGAACCTCTGGCATTTTCTCTAGTTTTAATAACTAAATTTTTCACAGAATTAAGATTGGAATTGTCACAGATAATATATTTCAAAACAAAATTGGTGTCATTTTGAACGGCTAAGATTTGTTCATTAGACAGATCAGTATAGTATTCCAAAAGAGGTCTGTAACCTTGACAATCTTCACTTTCTTTATCAAAAGACAGAATATAACAAGTATTAAGTGTGAGCAACATTCCATCTGTTCTTTCCATATAGCGGTTGAGCCAAAACATCGAATCCGCTACTCTGCTGAGCATATTTACTTTCATATACAATTTTTTAGTTGGCCTTTGTGTTTTTCTTTACTTTATAATCCAAGTGTCTTTACTTCCACCACCTTGTGAAGAGTTTACCACCAAAGATCCTTCGGTTAGGGCTACCCGTGTTAAACCACCTGGAACAATCTGAATTCCTTTTGGTCCACATAAGGCAAATGGTCTTAAATCAACGTGTCGTAGTTTTAATTCACCATCAATAAAACAAGGGACAGTGCTTAATTGGATAATAGGTTGGGCGATGAAATTTCTTGGATTTGCAGTAATGGCTATTTTGGCATCGTCTAATTCTTGCTGACTAGCTTTGTTTCCCATGATCATTCCATACCCTCCACTTTGATTCGTTTCTTTGATTACCATATTTTCCATATCGGAAAAAACCATTTCTCTTTCTTCTAAATTTTCCATTTGATATGTAGGAACATTTTTCAGAATTGGCTCTTCGTTGAGGTAGTACTGAATCATTTCTGGTACATAAGCGTATACAGCCTTGTCGTCTGCAACACCGTTACCAACCGCATTAACTAGGGCGACATTACCTTCTCTATAAGCACTTATTAATCCAGGTACTCCCAATGTGCTGTCTGGTTTAAAGGCCAAAGGATCTAAGTAATCATCATCTAATCGTCTATAAATCACGTCGATTTGTTGTAGACCAGATGTGGTTTTCATATAAACCTTATTGTTGTTTACTACCAAGTCTCGTCCTTCTACTAGTGGAATGCCCATTTGTCTTGCCAAGAATGTGTGTTCGTAGTAAGCAGAATTATATACGCCAGGTGTTAGAAGTACTACTGTTGGATTAGAAATGTTCCTTGGCGATAAGGAGACTAGTATATTGTGAAAAATCATAGGGTAATTACCTACCATACTCACTTTATTTGAAGTGAGCATGTCTGGAAAAATACGTTTGGTGATTTCTCTATTTTCTAACATGTAGCTCACGCCACTCGGACATCTCAGATTGTCTTCTAGTACATAGAATTCTCCCTTTTTGCCTCTTATTAAATCTATTCCAGCTATATGTACGTGGATATTGTGGGGTACTTTTATACCATGTACTTCTTGAATGTAATGTGGACATGATGCAATTAAGGAAGCCGGAATTATGTCATCTTTTATGATATTTTGTTCCCCATAAATGTCTTCTAAAAAATAGTTTAATGCCTTTAATCTTTGTTTAATCCCATTTTCTACTTCATCCCATTCTTGTTTGGTTATAATTCTGGGAATAATATCAAAAGGGAAAATCCTTTCTATTCCTTGGTTATCATCTGTGTATACCGTAAAAGTTATACCTTGATTCATAAATAAATCAGAGGCTTGTTTTTGTTTGTCGTTTAATGTTTGTTGATTCAGACTTTGTAATGCTTCTAAAACTTGTCTATAGGAGTCTCTAACGCCATGTTGTGAAAACATCTCATCCCATGCGTTTTGACTTAATTTTGGGGTCAAATTTACCATGATTTTAAGTAGTATAAATTCATTAAAAAATATAATTTAACTAATTATATTTATCATTTTTGCTAAAATATTAATTATTTAACAAACATAAGTCATTTAAAGTTCTTTAATCTGTATTTTTGTCAGATTCTATTTTTGCTTAATTTTTTTTGATGATTTGAATAAAATTTGAACTCTTTTTTGTAAAATGTAAGTTTTTGAATTTGATCTTTTCTTTCCTTTTTTTGTTTTATTCCCTACTATTCAATTTCATTAAAATAGTTTCGTGCTAATTAGGAAGTATTCCTTACTTTTGAAACCATGAGAATTTTGAAAGTATTTTTTTGGATTATTTGGAGGATTTGGTTTTACATTCTAATGGCCATTCCTATTTTGATTATGTTTCCATTTTTGTTTATCTCGATTCTAACAGAAAGTGGATATCCTTATTTTTTTAAGATGGCTCGTATTTGGGCAAAGGTTATTTTGTTCGGAATGGGTTTTAGTTACAAAGTATATCAAGAATCTATTTTAGAGACGAGAACGAGTTATATGATCGTGGCTAATCATACATCTATGGTTGATATCATGTTGATGTTGGCGATTATAAAAAATCCGTTTGTTTTTGTTGGAAAACAGGAATTATCTAAAATTCCTTTATTTGGATTTTTCTACAAAAGAACTTGTATACTTGTAGATAGAGGTTCAGCTAAAAGTAGAAGGGATGTTTTTGATGCGGCTCAACAAAGAATTAAAAGAGGATTGAGTGTTTGTATTTTTCCTGAAGGTGGTGTTCCAGATGATGAATCTATCGTATTAGACGTGTTTAAAGATGGTGCTTTTAGACTGGCCATTGAACATCAAATACCCATTTTGCCCATAACTTTCCCTGATAATAAAAAGCGTTTTTCTTATACTTTTTTTAGCGGAAGTCCTGGCTTGATGCGAGCATACATACATTCTATCGTTCAAACAAGTGGTTTGGCAAGTGAAGCTAGAAAAGAAATAAAAGAGAATGTTCGTTCGATTATACTCGACAAATTGTCAGATTTTGAAAGAAAAGCAATATAAAATTAAGTTTTTTCTTATTTTTATACTTCTTTATTTTTAAATATTTCGATACCTATTCTGTTTTTTTTAAAATATGCGATTCTCAGCGATTTTAAAAATAAGTTTTTTCTTTATTTTGTAAAAGAATATTACAAAAAAGCTATCTATTCATATAAAAAAGGTGAATAGATAGCTTTATGATTTTTTGAATGGATTATTCGTTAGCCAATTCTTTGATATGTGCTTTTATTTTTACTTCTAATTCATCGGCTAATTCTGGATTATCTTTAATTAGAGTTTTTACTGCATCACGACCTTGGCCTAATTTGGTTTCTCCGTAACTAAACCATGATCCTGCTTTTTTGATGATTTCGAATTCTACTGCAAGATCTAGGATTTCACCAGTTTTAGAAATACCTTCTCCATACATAATGTCAAACTCAGCTACTTTAAATGGTGGTGCTACTTTATTTTTTACAATTTTGACTTTGGTACGGTTTCCTAAAACATTTTCTCCGTCTTTAATTTGAGTAGAACGACGAATGTCTAAACGTACTGAAGCATAAAATTTCAAAGCATTACCACCTGTTGTTGTTTCAGGATTACCAAACATCACTCCTATTTTTTCTCTCAATTGATTGATAAAGAACACGGTGCAATGTGTTTTGCTAATGGTTCCAGTTAATTTTCTTAACGCTTGTGACATCAAACGGGCATGTAGACCCATTTTCGAATCTCCCATTTCGCCTTCAATCTCGCTTTTAGGAGTTAAGGCAGCAACAGAGTCAATTACCACAATATCGATGGCTCCAGAGCGGATTAAATTTTCGGCAATTTCTAAGGCTTGTTCTCCATTATCGGGTTGAGAAATAATTAAATTTTCAATGTCAACGCCTAATTTTTCCGCATAATTTCTGTCAAAGGCATGCTCAGCGTCTATAAATGCGGCAATCCCACCGGCTTTTTGTGCTTCGGCTATTGCGTGTAAAGTTAGTGTGGTTTTACCGGAAGACTCGGGGCCAAAAATTTCGATGATTCTCCCTTTTGGATACCCGTTAACACCCAAAGCTAAGTCTACACCTAATGAGCCAGAAGAAATAGTTTCTACTTCCTCAATGGCTTTATCGCCCATTTTCATGACTGTTCCTTTTCCGTAGGTTTTATCTAATTTGTCAAGCGTTAATTGTAACGCTTTTAATTTGGCTTCTTTATCTGAACTCATCTTTTCTTTCATCTGATTTTTATGGGTTTATAACTAATTATTGGCGTATAGGTTATTAATATTTAACGTAATAACGAGCAGTTTTTTTATTTAAGTTGTGGTAAAAATACATTATTTTTTTATGGTAATGAAGCTGTCTTTTAGTATTCTAATCAAAAATAATAATTGTGCTATTTGTTAATTGAATAATGCTTTTAATTCTGTAGCATCATGAGGATTCATTTTTCCAGCGAGCACCAAACTTAATTGTTTTCTTCGTAAAGCTGCATCAAATCGTTGCTTCTCTAATTCAGTTTCTGGAATGATAGGGGCTACTTCTACAGGTCTTCCAGTATCGTCTACGGCTACAAAAGTGTAAATACCTTCGTTTGCTTTATTACGTTGTCCTGATTCGCGATCTTCAATCCAAACATCAATATAAATTTCCATTGAACTTTTGAATGATCGAGAGATTTTGGCTTCAACAGTAACTACGCTTCCAATAGGTACTGCTCTATTGAATGCGACATGATTTACAGAAGCCGTTACCACTATTCTTCTTGAGTGTCGACGTGCTGCAATACTTGCGGCACGATCCATACGGGCCAAAAGTTCTCCGCCAAAAAGGTTGTTCAGGGGATTGGTTTCGCTAGGCAAAACTAAATCGGTCAAAATGGTTAACGACTCTGAAGGATGTTTTGGAATCATATTGGTAAAATATATTAAAATTAGATTAGTTGAGCCAATAAACGGCTATTACTGCTGGTACAAAATAAATTACAATGGTTCTTGCGCCATCATAATCTTTGGCCAAACGTTGACCAAAAAGAAGCATTAATAAAGTAATACACGAAAATAATGCGCCATAGTATCCGTAAAGTTTTCCGTTGGTCAAATACAATTCGATACTTCCAGCAATACATAAAATACCAGAGACTAATTCAAGTACTAATACATGTGCTAACGCTAATGGCACCTGATTTTTTAATTGTGTTTTGGCAAAGTGTTCCTTTAGCCAGCTCACATTTTCTTTCCAATAAAATATTTTGTCATATCCAGACTGTATAAATGTAATCGACAAAAATACTAGTAATAGTAGTGAGGCGGTGTTGTGCATAATTGTTACTTTTTATGTATGAGTCGTGTTAATTGAATTGATAAATCGGTTAATATAATTTTTGCATTTCCATTTCTTTCTATATGATACAACGCTTCTGAAAGTTGATAAAAAATATCATTGATGTTGTTTCCATGAATGAAAGGTGCAAAATTTTCCATTTTAAATTTATCTACTTTGGGAGTCAAATAAACTAATGGTTGGGCTTGATAATTAAGTAATAGAGCTTGTCGAAACATTTCGATACAGAATTCTAAGAATTTTTTTTGCTTTTCTCTTCCCAATTGGGCAATTTGCTCACTCCATTGAATCAAGTCTTGAATAGCTGATGCATTACCTTTAGCTTTAAACGCGGCTCTTACCCAAATCACAAACCATTCTTCAAAAATCAAATCATCGGCATCCTGGTGTAACAAGTGTAGCGCTTTATTATAATTTCCTTGGGCTTGATGTGCTAGATTTTGTGCCAAATTAGGGTCTAATTTATGCAAGTCGATTAAGGATTGAGTGATTTCCTGTTCAGGAATACCATTAAAATGTATTGCCTGACATCGAGAGCGTATGGTCGAAATGATGGCTTCTTCATTTTCAGTTATTAATAAGAAAACTGTTTTTTCAGGGGGTTCTTCAAGAAGCTTTAATAATTTGTTTGCGGCCGCGGTATTCAATTTATCGGCCATCCATACAATCATTATTTTATAGCCTCCTTCATAAGATTTTAGTGCTAATGATTTTAGCATTTCTTGCGCGTCATCTACTCTAATTTCGCCTTGTTTGTTTTGGACACCCAAAAAGGAATACCAATCCATTAAGCTGCCATAAGGATTTTGTAGTACAAATGAACGCCAATCCGAAATGAAATCGATACTTTTGGGTTTGCTCTTTACTTCTTCTGTGCTAACCGTTGGGTATATAAAATGAAGGTCAGGATGTGCTAAATTTTGGAACTTTATATTGCAACTTTCATTTCCATGTTCATTCTCACCAGCTGAATTACTACATAATATGTATTGCCCATAAGCTATTGCGATAGCTAGTGTGCCACAACCTTCTGGGCCTACAAACAACTGAGCATGAGGTATTCTTCCGGATTCGGCACTTCTAGTAAGGTGATTTTTAATGTGTTGTTGGCCTAGAATAGATGAAAATTGCATAAAGCAAAGATAAAACAAATTGATTGAGACGAAAATTTTATAGATTAAACTTTCAGTTGAATAGCCTGTAGCCTTTTACTTTTTATTATTTGTAAATAATTACTGTTTATTAACAATTTTAAATTGTTAAAATTTAATTTTTTTTTACTTTCTTACTTGTTAAATTGAGATTGTTATAACACGTATAAATACCTATTAAACAAGAGATTAATTTGTTTTTATATCGACGAAGTGCATTTTTTGGGAAAAGATGTACTATTTTTTATTCATAAAACCATTGTAAAAAGTTGTGAGTTAAGTTAATTTGTTTATTTTTGTTATTAACATTTTAATTAACAAAAAAGAAAAGCATGAAAGGGAAAATTATTTTTTTTGGGTTAGTATTATTTTTAATGGTTGGATTTGCTTCGGCTCAAACCAAAGTGCCTCAAAGTATTATTAGTAGAACAGCTTTAGTGAAAAAATATCACTCAAAGCCAGAATTGGAGCAACTTCAAAAAGGACCATTACTGGAATTGTATATCGAGAGAATTAAAGTATTAGTTAAAACGTTGCCTTACATTGCATTAGTGAGTAAGCCAGGAGTTACATTAACAGATTTAGGTATTCCTGAAGACGCTAATAATACTAAAGCTTTACAAGTACAGTCAGACAGTATGAATTCTTTTTTAGATGTAACTGTTGATTTTCAAAGAAAGATGGTACCTTATGCTGATAAAGGAAATTTAATTTCTGCTATATTGTTTTATGAAGAGACTTTGAAATCTTTGAATTCTTTAGGTGAGAACTAGACTATTTTTTATATTTTCATTATAGTTTCCAATATTTTTCAATTTTTGTAGCTCTTTAGAGTGAATAAAATAACCCCACCCCACCCCTAAATCTTAACCTTATGAAAAAAAGTATTCAATTTTTAGCTTTATTGCTACTGTTTTTTTGTAGTGCTAATGCACAACAAGAAAAAGGCATCATAGGTTCTACTAATTGGTTGAGCAATTGGACAGAGTTTAAACCTGCAAAAGTAGATTATGGAGAGCCAAATCAAATCTTGGCTGGAAATATTTCTACGAATACCAAGTTGTTAAAAAAGAATGTTTACCTATTGCAGGGACAAGTTTATGTTGATAATAATGCTGTTCTGACTATTGAACCTGGTACAGTTATTATTGGTGATTTTGATTCTGGTGCAGCATTAGTTATTACTAAAGGAGCTTCTATTATTGCTGATGGTTTGGAAACCGATCCAATCGTATTTACTTCTAATCGTAGTGTAAAAAAAGCTGGCGACTGGGGAGGAATTATAATTTTGAGTGATGCTCCAATTAACAAATTTGGTGGAGTAGCTTCTGTAAATTATGATTTAGATAATGCTATTACTGTTTATGGTGGTAACAATCCTGCGGCCTCTTCAGGTGTTTTGAGATACGTGCGTATTGAATACGCAGGGAAGAAGGTAAAGGGAAGTGGTAATTTTAATGGATTATTTTTGGGAGGAGTAGGGAACAAAACTACTTTTGATAATGTAATGGTAAGTTTTTGTGCAGGTGATTCTTTCGAAATTTATGGTGGTGATGTAGTAATGAATAAAATGATTTCATTAAAAGCAAATGGAATTGATTACAAATTCAATTATGGTGCACAATGTAAAATAGATAATTCATTAGCTATTCGTTCATCGTATATTTCAAGTAATACTTCAGCTTCAAGATGTTTTGATTTGGCTTCTTATGAACAAAAAAGTGAAGTTGATTTCAATAAAAAACAAACTAATGTCGTAGCTACGAATCTTACATTTGTTAATGATAGTGGAGATTTAGCTGCCGATATGCAAAGTGGTTTGATTAAGGATGCAGTACGTGTAGCTGAAAATACATTTTTGGAATTAAAGAAAAGTGTAATATCAGGATTTAACCCTGCAGTAGTTTTGGATTCGAAAATGGAGGTTACTGCTCCGAATCTCAAAAAAATTAAATTAGAACAACTTTATATCAATTTTTGTAAAGGAAATATCTTTACCGAATTTAATCCAGAAAATGAGGAGTTAGAGAATTGGTATGGAAATAGTGCTTTTTTTAATGTATACGATAAAAAGAATAATGCAGAAGCATTTATTGATTTTTCCAATGAAAAAAGACCTGATTTCAGATTAAGAATTTCAAAAATTACAGCTTCAAATAACAATTAGATTGTTTTTAAAAAATAAAAACTTTGATTGCTCCCCAACAATCTAAGTTTTTATTTTTTTATTTAAAACCTTGTAAAAACCCCCGATTTAAGCATGAAAAGGTATAATAAGGTCTTTTTTTTGGCGCAATTTTTTTTTTATTTTTCAATTGGTTTATCTCCTTTTGTAAATAAGCTTCAAGCACAAATCGCAATAGGAAAACCTACTTTTCCATTTACTCAGATTTGCGCTAATCCATCATTTAATGCTTTCGATGTAAATTTTAGTTTCACTCCAACTAGTGGAATTACTGCTTCGAATCAATTTATTGTGGAGATGTCTGATGGTAATGGGAGTTTTGCTTCACCCACGGTATTACATACTTCTGTCGCGGGGTCTATAACAACTTCGCCTGCTAAAATTACTTTTGCTGTTCCAGTTACTACTAGTGGAGAAGGCTATAGATTACGTATTCGAAGTACTTCACCTGCGGCAACCAGTCAGCTTTCAAATCCATTTCCTGCCTATTATAAACCACAAGATAGTCAATTTAGCATTAATAATAGTATCTCTAATGTGGTATTTTGTTCTGGGGGATCTTATGTACTTTCGATTGATAATCCAGGAACTGGAACCAATGATTCTCCTTTAAAATATCCAGGACTTACTTTTAATTGGTTTAGAGACAACGGACCAACAGTTTTGCCAACTAAAGTAGCATCAGCTACTGGAGCCACCTATAGCGTGACTTCTCCTGGAGTATATTATGCAGAAACCAATTATGGTACGTGTACTTCTGACTCCTATTCTAATCGTGTTACCGTAGTTTCAGCTAGTTCTGGTGCTACAGCTATTATTACCTCTAGTTTGGGTAATCCTTTTTGTATTAGTCAAGGACCAACTACTTTGTCTGTTACCAACGGTAATACCTATCAATGGTATAAAGATAATGTAGCTATTGCTAATGCTACGAATCAGACATATTCGGTAACCACACCAGGACAATATAGTGTAAAGGTAGGTTTTGGTACTTGTGATGCCAGTGCTAGTATTAATTTGCAAGAAGTAACATTTAACGCTAGTTTGAATGTAGCGAATACTAATGCGATTGTCCCTGGTGAAAGTTTAGCGGTAGCCGTTACTACTGATGCTACTAATCCAATTTATAAGTGGTATTTAAATGACGTTCAAATACCCAATGTAACTTCTAACACTTATAGTGCTACTGTTAAAGGAACATACAAAGTGACCATCACGGAACCAGGGAGTTGTACTGTTTCCAAAGACCTGACTTTTAATGTAACCTATACAACTGATCCGAATCCATTTCCGGATGTTCCAGAAATACCTAATGTGATTAGTCCAAATGGAGATTTTATCAATGATACTTGGGTGCTTCCTTTAACTTATGTTAGTGGTACCAATACTGAAGTTTTAATTATAAGTGCTTTTGGCGAGGTCGTGTTACAAACCAATGACTATCAAAACGATTGGCCAAGTATAACCAGCCCTATCGATTTTAAAAATGTGAATCCCATTTATTATTATATTATCACTACACCAGATAAAAAGGTAAAAAAAGGATCAATAACTGTGATAAAATAATATGAAGAAAATTTTACTATTCATTGCTTTTTTTTATGGTATGCACCACGAACTCTATGCTCAAGCTGTCCCTGCTGAGGATGGAGTTGTTTCGTTTTCACTACCTATTCGTAGTTCTTTAAAATACAATCGTTTTGTAATGAACCCTACATTTAGTTTTGTTCGTGAGCAAAATACTGTAGCCACAATTTTTAGTAAAAGACAATGGGTTCAATTCGATAATGCCCCTACCACTTATTTTGCCAGTTACTCAGGACGTTTTTTAGAAAATCAGGGGGTTGGTTTAGGTGTTTTTAAGCAAAATTATGGTGTACTTGCCACCTTTGGTGCGGTAGCCAATTTTACGCATAACGTCATTTTAGAACAGGATAGTAACCTTACTTTTGGCTTAAATTTAGGAGCTTATAAAAGTGGTTTGGATGCCGGAAAAGCCATCACTAACGGTGTTGCGGATCCTTCATTAAACAATATTCCTTCCAATTTTTTACTTACGGTTAGTCCGGGTGTTAACTACGGAACTACTTTTTTTGATTTTGGTCTAGCATTAAATAATATTGTAAGTTATAATTTCAGTACTTCAAATATGCTTCAGGATGACCCAGAAAAAGCCGTTCAAGCACATATTATGTACACGGGTTATTTAGATACTTATGGCTTTTTTGATAAAAGTAAATTTTCTACCCTAGTGCGTTCTGAGTTCAAAAAAGACAAAACAGTTTTATCTGGATTAGCTATGTTCTCTATTCCTATGGGTATTTGGGCACAAGCTGGGTATAATACTTTATATGGTGTATCTGGTGGAATTGGTATGAATATTACTTCAAGTATTTCTATCGAATATAATTTTGAAAAAGCTATGGGAGGTTTCGATAATTTTGGAGCATCTCATGATATTGTTTTGGCATATAAGTTCAAGAATAAGACGTATTATTATGGTGATGATGAGGAAGAAGGCGCTTTAATTAAACCAAGTGAAGCACCGTCTAAATCAACAACTACACAGCCGAAACAAAGTACTTTATTATCTCCTGTGGATAAAGCAAATTTAGAAGCAGCTAGGAAGGAAGCTCAAGCTGCTAGAGAACAAATGCGTTTGGCTAAATTAAAAGAAATAGCTGATGCTAAAGCGAAAGCAGAGGCTGATGCCAAAGCTAAACTAACTGCGGATGCTAAAGCCAAAGCAGATGCTGAAGCTCAACAAAAAACGGCTCTTGAAACTGAGCGATTGAATAAAGAAAGATTAGCAGCTGAAGCGAAAGCAAAAGCAGATGCAGAAGCAAAAGTTAAAGCAGCTGTACCAACAGCTGCAGAAAAAGCAGCTGCAGAAAAAGCACGTCTGGCTAAGTTGGCTGCGGATGCTAAAGTTAAAGCAGATGCAGAAGCTCAGGAAAAAGCTGCAGAAGTTGAGCGTCAACGTCAAGCTAAATTGGCTGCAGAAGCGAAAGCTAAAGCAGACGCCGAAGCACAACAAAAAGCAGCTTTAGAAAAAGTACGTTTAGCAAAATTAGCAGCAGACGCTAAGGCAAAAGCAGATGCCGAAGCAGCACAAAAAACAACAGATCAAGCGAAAGCTAAAGCCGATGCAGAAGCAGAACGTGTACGTCAAGAGAAATTAGCAGCGGATGCTAAAGCAAAAGCAGATGCTGAAGCATCACAAAAAGCATCACAAAAAGCAGCAGCTGAAGCGAAAGCTAAAGCGGATGCAGAAGCAGAACGTGTACGTCAAGAGAAATTAGCAGCGGATGCTAAAGCAAAAGCAGATGCTGAAGCATCACAAAAAGCAGCAGCTGAAGCGAAAGCTAAAGCCGATGCAGAAGCAGAACGTTTACGTCAAGAGAAATTAGC
>NZ_JBCGDP010000014.1:0-127976 GCF_038739875.1 Flavobacterium polysaccharolyticum | reverse complement strand
CTCCAGCTTTAGCTGGAGTTATTAAGATTGTTTTATAATCTAGTTTCAATTGGCTCCAGCTTTAGCTGGAGTTATTAAGATTGTTTTATAATCTAGTTTCAATTGGCTCCAGCTTTAGCTGGAGTTATTAAGATTGTTTTATAATCTAGTTTCAATTGGCTCCAGCTTTAGCTGGAGTTAAAAGGATTGATTGCATTGGCTTTAGCCAAATAAAAGCAGCTAATTTTGGCTAAAGCCATTAAAACATTCAAATTTTACCCCTCCAACTAAAGTTGGAGGCAATTAATGTCTAAAAAAATAACAGAATAGCTACAAATTAGAGTAATCTGGTGACTTCGTTTTATTTTATAAATTCGTGAATTCGTACTAAATAATAGCCACGAATTCACGAATTAAATTTTAAATATATTGCTAAAAAGCAACACAAATTTTTAAGTTCTCTTGAATTTGAATAATCTCTAGGCTTCTTTTTATTTTATTAATTCGTGAATTCGTGGCTAAAAAACTTATTTTTAAATTCTCTTGAATTTGAGTAATTTCTAGAATTCTTTTTATTTTATTAATTCGTGAATTAGTGGCTAAAAAACAGAAAATAATTAATGAGTCGCCTTCCGCTTGAATGACTTATCTTTGCAGCTTTATTACAACTATGAGTTTTACATTGCTTTCTTCACCTTTGCAAGGATTCACCGATTACCGCTTTCGAAATGCACAACAAAAATATTTTGGAGGTATCGACACTTTTTATTCGCCTTACATTCGATTGAATGGGAAATTGGTTATCAAAAACTCCTATCACAGAGATTTACTTCCCGAAAACAATGATACGCTTGAAGTGATTCCGCAAGTAATCACAAACGATGCCGAAGAATTTTTATTTGTTGCTCGATATGTAAAAGAATTGGGATACAAAGAACTCAATTGGAATTTAGGTTGCCCCTACCCGATGGTGACAAAATCAGGTATGGGTTCAGGACTCATCAGCAATACCGAAAAAATCAATCACATACTCGACAGAGCACATACAGAAACAGACATCATTGTTTCGATGAAAATGCGTCTAGGCTACGAATCGCCACAAGAAATACTAGACGTCCTCCCTATTTTGGATCAATATCCCATAAAAAACATTGCCATTCACGCTCGTTTAGGAAAACAATTGTACAAAGGAGGTGTCGATTTGGAAGGGTTTCAAAACTGCATTGACGCTACCAAACACAAGTTGTATTACAATGGAGACATTACTTCGGTAGCGCAATTTCAAAAGATGCAGCAACGTTTCCCTAGTATCGATCACTGGATGATTGGTCGCGGATTGATTGCAGATCCCTTTCTACCTAATATGATCAAAAACAACACTTTTGAATACCCAAAAAACAAAATGGAAGTCTTTAGTCAGTTTCATGACACACTTTACGAAGGCTACTGCGAATCCTTATCTGGTGCTACTCATATTCTACTAAAAATGCATCATTTATGGGAGTACTTTTCGGTACTTTTTTCCAATCCACACAAAGTGCATAAGAATATTAAAAAAGCCAAAAGTATCAAAAATTATGAAGCCACGGTAAAAGAAATTATAGCTAAAGAGTTGTAAGCTTTACCGCAAATTCGCAAATTATATTTTTGTTAATCACTTTAAATTGAAACACGGATGACGAAGATTTAAAAGGATATAAACAGTTTTTTAATAAATACCAACAAAAATAAGTCTAAACAAATGGTTGGATTTACTTCAAAAAAAGAGCTTGCCAAAGCAAACTCTTTTTAAAATTAAAATTCTAAAACTGATATATAAAACAAACTAACTTTTTATCCAATTCACAATTTTTGGGTCTATTGGTAAGGTCCTAGGTGAAATAACATCGACTAACTCCCCTTTTTCGTTCAATAAGTATTTTTGAAAATTCCATTCTACTTCTGAATCTTTCAGTCCATTTTTAGCTTTTTGAGTTAAAAACTGGTACACAGCACACATATCACTTCCTTTTACTGAAACTTTGTCCATCATCGGGAAAGTTACACCGTAATTTTGTTGACAGAACGTAGCTATTTCCTCTTTGGTTCCCGGCTCTTGTGAGGCAAAATTATTCGCTGGAAAACCTACAATTACAAATCCTTTGCTGCTATATTCTTTGTACAAGGCTTCTAAATCTTTGTATTGAGGTGTCAAACCACATTTAGAAGCTGTGTTTACAATCATTATTTTTTTTCCTTTTAAAGTAGCGAAATCAAAGGACTCTCCAGATAAATCAGTAACTTTAAATTGATAGATTGTTTCTTTGGCAAGATTGGTAGTCATAACTGTAGAATTAACTTTTGAGGTTTGTGCTTGATTTTGACAACTAAAAAATAGTAATGCTACGCTTACTATTGAAACTATTTTTTTCATACTGTAATTTTTTATAAAATTAACCATTTATTTGTTTTAAAACCATCTTGATTACATCAACAAAAGTTAATCTTTTATCAAAAAAAAATCAGCTGATCGTAAAAACAGCTGATTTTGAATTTAAATAATATTAAAGTTACTTTTTATAAAACTTTCTATATTTAGGATACGTTAGCAATCCGATTAAAGAGAAAGCACCTAAAGAATACCAAATCCAGCTTAAGGATTTTGCTTCACCACTCGCATAAGAATGCAAGCCTACCAAGTGGAAATTTACACCGTAATACGTGAATAAAATCGAAAGAAAAGCGTACATACTCATCAAATTAAAAATCCATTTTCCTCTTAACGAAGGAACGAATCGCATGTGAATCACAAAAGCATACACCATAATACTGATTAAAGCCCAAGTTTCTTTTGGATCCCAACCCCAGTAACGTCCCCAACTTTCGTTAGCCCATTGTCCTCCTAAGAAGTTCCCTATGGTTAACATTATCAAACCAATAGTTAAAGCCATTTCATTGATATACGTCAACTCTTGGATGTTCAAGTCCATTTTTTCTTTGTTCTTTTCGTTGGTAAAGAAAATCAACAACAAAGAAACAAATCCCAAAATCATACCTAGGGCAAACGGTCCATAACTCGCTACAATTACCGCCACGTGTATCATTAACCAATACGAATTCAAAACCGGTTGTAAGTTTGCAATCTCTGGATCAATCCAGTTCAGAGATGCCGCCCATAAAATCATAGCCGTAACAAAGGCTGATGAAGCTACGGTTAGTTTTGATTTTCTATCAAAAGCCAATCCAAAGAACATGGTGGCCCATGCAATATATATAATAGATTCGTAAGCGTTGCTCCAAGGTGCATGCCCTGAAATATACCATCTTGCAATCAACCCTATCGTATGCAATGCAAATAAAAGTCCAATAAAAACATGAAATCCATTTATTATTATACGTAATGCTTTTCTATCTTTAAAAATTTGTAAGATCGTAAAAATGAACATCATCATTGCCGCTAACAGGTAAATATTTGGTAGTTTTTGAAAAACATCATACTTATTGTAAGCTATTTCCAAATCAATTTTCTTTTCGCTAGGCAACACTTTTCCACCAAATTTTTTCTGAAACCCATTGATACTTTCTAGTAATTCATCAGAAGTGTCATAGGATTGGGTCTTGATAGCATTATTCAAGGTACCAAAATACAAGGGTAAAATGCTTTTGGTATAGGTTGAATCCATTCCTTTTAATCCTGCTTCATTTAATTCTAAGAAGGAAACCCATTTTGAATTTTCATGATTAGGTATTGGGAAAATTTTCAAGATTCGTCCGCTCAAAGCTGATTCCATCAAGTTGACTTTTTTATCGGTTTCGATAAAATCATTTTCAAAACTATTTGGATTGGCTGCTTTATAAGCAGCATCCAAATAAGGAGACAATTTATAATTTCCTTTTTCATCAAAAAACTTGATGAATGGAACTAATTTAGCCTTGCTATCAACACCTATAATCTTACGAATACTATCGTTTTTGGGGGTGATATAAATCAAAGGTACTTCCAACCAAATATTCGCAAATTGTGTCATGGATAAGAAAACCTGATCCGAATTCATCCCTTTAAAAGTGTTTGCATGACTCACTTTTCGCAATAATTCAGAAGAAAAAGTATTGATTGGTTTCATCCTTCCACCGGCATCTTGAATAATCAATCGTCCAAATTTAGCCGCATGTTCTGCTTTGATAGTATTGGTTTTCAACAGCGCATCCAATTCAGCTTCAGTTGGAGCTTTTCGGGTATGCATCACGGATTGCTCGTGATTATGTCCGTCACCTTCTGTATGATTATGTCCTTCATGACTTTGTGCAAAACCATGTAGTCCAAAAAACAACAAGAAAATAGAAAGTAATTTGGCTTTCTTATTCTTAACTATTTCTAATTTTCTTTTCAAATCGCCAAAACGAGAATGTTTGGTAAATAATATCGCCATCATAGCAAAATACAATAAAAAATACCCAAAATAAGTGATGTTGGTTCCCCAAAAATCATGGTTTACTGAAAGTACTGTTCCTTTTTCATCAGGATCAAAAGAGGATTGAAAGAAACGATATTGTTGATGATCCAACACATGATTCATATAAATACGCGCATCAAAATTATCTTTCCCATCCAAAACAGTTACTTTACTTTCAAAAGCCGAATAACTCTTTTCCGTTCCAGGGTATTTAGTTGCTATAAAATCATTCAATTTTACTTTGAAAGGCAACATATACTCTTTACTTCCATAGAAAATAGCAAAATCTAATTTTCCAATTTTTACGGTTTTAGGCTCGCCCACTTTACCTTTAGAACCCAAAATAGTTACTTTTTCAGTCTTTCCTTGCGAGGTGATACTCAATTCTATAGCATCTTCATGACTCTTGGCTTTAAAATCATTATTTGATTCATAAGCAATTACCCCTCTAACAGCAGGCTCTGGAAAAACAATACGCTTTTCACCAATTGAATAAAGAGAACGCATCATTAAGGGTTGCACCACATCTTTGGCTACTTTTCCTTGCAACTTATCCGCCATTCGCATAAAGTTTCCTTCAAATGGGGTTTGAATAGTGTATTCTTTTCCCGTAGTCGTAATATTGATTGCTCCTTCGGTATATTTATTCAGAGCATACAAAACGTTATGAATGTTTTGTACTTCTCCTTCTTTTAAGAAATGTTCTTCTCTTCCACCTTCACCCGCTTCTACAATTTTTAGATATAAAATCCCTTTAGGATCAGGTTTGATAAATTCTTTGGCACCCATGATAAAGTTTTCGTAGTTAACTTCAAATGGTATGTCGGCAAACTTATCCGATATAGAAAAATCATTTTTGGTTACTGGAGATAACAAAACTGGTTCTTCAAAAGTTCGGCGTCTTGGTTCGCCCTTGTACTCCCCATCCACAAAAACAGTAACGAATGTTTTATCGGAAAAAATTCGGCTTTCTGTTGCTCCTTCGCGAATAGGCATCATGCCTTCGTAGCTAATATAACGCGTAATAAATGCCCCGATGATGATGAAAATAAAAGCCAAATGCAGCAATAAAGTAGCCCATTTTTCTTTTTTTAATAACTGATATCTTTTGATGTTTCCGAAGAAATTAATCAAGAAAAACACATGAATCGCTTCAAACCACCAAGCATTGTAAATCCAAATTTTAGCCGTATCTGTATTGTATTTACTTTCGATAAAAGTTCCTGTTGCCATGGCCACTGCGTACGCAATAAATAAAATAGCCATCAAACGCGTCGAAAATAAAAAGGAGTAGTATTTTTTATCCATTTATATTATGAATTGATTTTGTAAAAGTGTCGCAAAAGTACTTAAATATTGTTGATTTGAAACGAACACACTTGTTAATTTAATCTAAAATTAAGCCTTCAAATTCATCCCAAAAACGTTTGAAATAATCATTTAAAACATGAAATCTAGGGTAAAACAATCCCTTTTATCACTATGAAAAAATCACTATTTTTGCGAGATGATCAAAGTAACACTTATTGGCGCTGGTAATGTAGCACAACATCTTATTTCGACATTTCTAACCGCAACGGATATAGAAATCGTTCAGGTGTATTCCCGAAATCCAACTACGATAATCCCTGAAATCGATTCAAAAAAAATAATCTCTAATTTTAGCGATTTGAAAGAAGCCGATGTCTATATCATTGCCATTTCTGATGATGCCATAGCCAGTGTTTCATCACAATTACCTTTTGAAAACCGCTTGGTCGTTCATACCTCGGGAGCAGCTCCTTTAGACTCGTTAAATGGCAAAAACAGAAAAGGGGTTTTTTATCCTTTGCAAACGTTCACTAAAGGGAAACCTGTAAACTTCAAAGTAATTCCCATGTGTCTAGAAACTTCTATACCTGAGGACTATCCCATTTTAGAGAAAGTTGCAACTGCCATTTCAGACAATGTTCACGCCATCAACTCTCATCAACGAAAAGCATTGCATGTGGCCGCAGTTTTTGTAAATAATTTTACCAACTATTTATATCAATTAGGTAATGAAATTTGCATAGAAAACCACGTTCCTTTTGATATACTAAAACCCTTAATTCTTGAAACGGCCGAAAAACTCCTGACATTATCACCAAAAGAAGCCCAAACTGGACCTGCCAAACGCAATGATGTTTCTACTATCGAGGCGCATGAATCTTTTTTATCCAATGAAAATCAATCCACTATATATAAAATCTTAACCCAATCTATACAAAATCATGGCAAAAAGTTATAAAGAAATAATGAATGATATTACTACGTTTGTGTTTGACGTAGATGGCGTACTTACTGATGGTTCTGTATTTGTAAATAACGCAGGCGAAATGCTACGAACGATGAACATTCGCGATGGCTACGCACTAAAAGCAGCTGTAGATAATGGCTACAATGTTTGTATTATTTCTGGCGGAAGTAATGAAGGCGTTCGAGTACGCTTGAGAAATTTAGGCATCACTGACATCCATTTAGGCACCCCCGATAAAGTGGCAACGTTTGACGAATATACCGATGTCTATAATATTCTGCCTGAACACGTTTTGTACATGGGAGACGACATTCCTGATTACCACGTGATGCAATTGGTGGGATTACCGACTTGTCCGCAAGATGCAAGTCCAGAAATAAAAACCATTTCAAAATACATTTCTCATAAAAATGGCGGAAAAGGAGCGGTTAGAGATGTCATTGAGCAAGTGATGAAAGTACAAGATAAATGGATGGAAAGTTTTGACGGGAAACATGATTAGAAGTGAGATGTCAGAAGTCAGAAAATAGAATATAGAAAATAGAATATAGAATTAAAAAACTAATCCTGAAGTTTCGGAACCAAAATCCAAACTAACATCATAAATTAAACCGTCCCAAAAACGATGAAATACCTCCAATTAATACGTTATCAAAACCTACTTTTATTAGCATTAATGCAATTGATTTTACGTTTCGGTTTCTTGAAAGAACAAAATTGTAGCTTAGCCTTATCCAACTTTCAATATGTTATGTTAGTTTTAGCGACGCTTTTCATTGCAGCAGGCGGCTATGTTATCAACGATATTTTTGACCAAGATACCGATGCCATCAACAAACCCGATAAAGTACTTATTGGTAAAACCATCAAAGAAAGTGTTGCGTATAACCTGTATGTTGGAGTAACCATAACCGGTGTGTGCATTGGTTTTTATCTTTCGAACGTAATTGACAAACCGAATTTTGCTGCGTTGTTTATTTTAATTGCTGCCACACTGTATTTTTATGCAACCACGCTAAAACAAATGCTTTTGATTGGGAATATCATTGTCGCTTTATTATTAGCCATAAGCGTATTGATTATTGGAGTTTTTGATTTGTTCCCAGTGACTTATGCGGAGAATCAAAGACAAATGATACAAATTTTCAGCATACTGATAGACTATGCTTTTTTTGCTTTTCTGTTACATTTGATAAGAGAGATTACGAAAGATCTAGAAGATATCAAAGGCGATGATCACCAAGGAATGAGTACCTTGGCCATTCGTTTAGGTATTTCTAAAACAACCAAGTTAATTGCCGTTTTGAGTCTCATCCCGATTGGATTACTTCTTAATTATATGTATCGTTACTTTGTTTTGAACGATTTACATCTGATTACGATTTATAGTATAATTTTTATCATCGCTCCTTTTTTGTATTTTACCATAAAAATAGCGACTGCTAAAACCAAAACTGAGTTTCACCACTTGAGCACTGTTCTCAAATGGGTTGTCTTTTTTGGACTCTTTCTATTACCAATTCTCACTTACAATATTCAACACCATGCTTAAAAATAAATTAGCACCTTATCGAATTATTTTGGCTTCAGGATCGCCAAGAAGGCAACAATTTTTTAAAGACTTAGATTTGGATTTTGAAATACGGCTCAAAGACGTCGAAGAAATTTTTCCAGAAACACTAAAAGCTGAAGAAATCACAAATTACCTATCTATACTGAAGGCCAATGCGTTTGAGGGCGAATTACAAGATAACGACCTTCTTATTACAAGTGACACAATTGTTTGGCACAAAAATTGTCCATTAGGAAAACCGAAAGATACCCAAGAGGCCTTTGAAATCTTGAAGTCGTTATCAAACAACACACATGAGGTCATCACTTCTGTATGTTTCAAAACAAAAAACAAAACAGAAGTCATTTCCGAGACCACAAAAGTCACTTTTAATGCATTGAGTGACGAAGCTATTCGATATTATTTAGACAATTACCAACCTTTTGATAAGGCGGGAGCCTATGGAATTCAAGAATGGATTGGGTTTATTGGGGTTTCTAAAATAGAAGGTTCCTATACTAATGTTATGGGAATGCCTACAGACAAAGTGTTTGAATATCTAAGTCAACTTTAAATTAACTTACATGGATTTTTTTGATCAATATCTAAAAGAAGAAATTAGTACAGGTGTACTCTTGTTGATCGTTTTTCTTACCCGAACCTTGGTTACCAAACTAGTTAGACGGTATGCTAAAACTAGTGAAATCATTGAGAGAAGAACCAACTTGGTCATCAAATACATTAACATATTGATCAATATCTTAGCGGTTATTACCTTAATTTTAATTTGGGGTGTACAAGCCAAAGATATTTTTATCACTATTTCATCCGTAGCAACAGTAATTGGTGTAGCTATGTTTGCACAATGGTCTATTTTGAGCAACATCACTGCGGGAATTATTTTGTTCTTTTCGTTTCCGTTCAAAATTGGTGATATTATTTTGATACATGACAAAGAATATCTCGTAGAGGGAGAAATTGAAGATATTGGTGCTTTTCACGTAACTATCCGATCCAAGGAAGGTGAAATGGTTATTTATCCAAATAATTTGTTTTTTCAAAAAGGAATTTCGATTATAAAGAAGAGTTCCTCCGATACTAATAATGAATTTACAGATTAAATTACCCTTAATATTAACCAAATCTAAATACAATGAAAGCATTTAAATTATTTATTATTGGAATCTTACTCTTTGGAGCAACTGCTACTGAAGCTCAGGTTTCTATTAATGTAAATATTGGTACACCACCGGCCTGGGGCCCTGTGGGCTATGACGACGTAGCCTATTATTTTTTACCTGACATTCAAATTTATTTTGACATTCGAAAAGCAGAATACATTTATTTTGGTAACGGACGCTGGATTCGTTCACGCAGATTGCCAAGCTATTGCAGCAACTATGATTTATATCGCGGATATAAAGTACCTTTAACTGACTATAGAGGAAACACTCCTTATGTTTATTACAATACTCACAAAGTAAAGTATTATAAAGGTTATAAAGGAAAGCCTCAAAAAGCAAGAGGACATTACAAAGAGGAACATCGTGATGAAGAACGTCAAGACAATCGCCGTGACGATCATCATGATAGAGGTCATGGAAAAAATCATGATAAAGGAAATCACGGAAGAGGAAGAGATTAACTTTTCTCCTTTCCAATAAAATATTTAAAAACAGTACAGACTATGCTTAAGAAAAGATATTTTGCTTTACTAGTCGTACTGTTTTTCAAATGTCAGTTAAGCTATTCGCAACAAGAAAAACCAAAAGCGGATAGTACCAAAATTTACAAAAACATCCAACAATTTTCTGAAAAGAAAAAAGCGACTAGTTTTTTGCATCGCTTAATCTTTATCCCCATAAAACCAACTCTTCCTCAAAAAAAAGTTGCCAAATTAGATTTTAATCCATACCAAGACAAAATAATCCGAAATATTTCGATAACTACACTTGATCCGTTTGGAAAAAGAATACAAAACATCGATACAATAACCTTCCGAAAAAGACTCAATACAGCAGAAGAATGGGGAAATAAATTACATATAAAATCCAAAGACTATACTGTTCGCAAAGTATTGCTCATCAACGAAAATGAACCACTAGATTCATTAATGGTTAAAGAAAGTATGCGTTTAATTCGAGCACAACGTTTTGTCAACAATGTAGTGGTCAATATGGAAATTGTAGCAGAAAATCCCGCCTATGTTGATGTTTTTATTCAAGTTTTAGATTCTTGGAGTTTAATTCCAAATGGATCTTTTAGCAATACTGAAACAACCTTAAAACTTAGAGAGCGCAACTTTATCGGTCAAGGTCACGAAATACGGGGCGAATACACCAAACGTTTCGAGGATGGTCAAAACGGTCATTTACTGCAATATACAGTAAACAATTTTCGCAAAACCTTCATCAAATTGCAAGCTTCTAATCAAAAAGATACAGAAAGTAATTTCAACAGAAGTTTGGAAGCTTCGAGATTATTTGTTTCGCCTTTGACCAAATGGGGCGGTGGTATCCTCTACGAACAACGTTTTAGACAGGATACTTTGGCTGATAAAAATGGCGTTTTTGCGCAACAGCGATTCAAATTCAATACCGATGATTACTGGCTTGGACATGCTTTCTCGATGGATAACGACAATTCAGAGAAAAGTAAAATAACCAACTTGATTATAGCTGGGCGTTTTCTGAATATTAATTATTTAGAAAATCCATTGGTTGCCTACGACAGCGTTGGTTTTTATACCGATGAAAAACTACTGCTCACAAGTGTGGGTATCAATACAAGAAACTTTATCCAAGAACGCTATTTGTTCAACAACGGTATTATAGAAGATGTTCCTATTGGAAAAACCTACAGTTTGACCACCGGATATCAGCGAAAAAATCACAAAGGACAGTTGTATTTAGCCACAAGAGCTTCGTTTGGAAATTACTACCGCTGGGGATTTTTCAGCATGAATGCTGAATGGGGTACTTTTTTTAAGGATTCCAAAACGGTTCAATCCGCATTTTCATTTCAAGCCAATTATTTTACCAAATTATACGAGATTGGCGATTGGAAAATCAGACAGTTTTTAAAACAACAAGTTGTTTTTGGCAATAACCGATTGGCTACAACTGGCGATCAAATTACTTTAAATGGTGAAAATGGAATTCCTGGATTCAACAATGCCTTGTATGGAACCAAAAAAATGGTTTTTAGTGCGCAAACACAAAGTTATTCCCCTTGGAATCTCTGGGGTTTTCGTTTGAACCCGTTTTTCAATTATACCATTGGAGTTCTTGGAAATGATAAAAAAACAAACTTGAAGAATCAAACCTACTCTAGCATTGGATTGGGTTTTATCATCAATAATGACTATTTGGTGTTTAGTTCATTTCAGTTGTCGTTTGCTTATTATCCCACTACTTTTGGTCCCGATGATAAAAACCTAAGAACGAATGCTTTTGAAACCAGTGATTTTGGCTTACTTGATTTTGAGTTAAATAAACCCCGAACGGTGATTTATAAGTAAAAAAAACATTTTATAATTTGCTTCAACCACTCAAACAAAGTAGGATAAACTTGTTCCCGAACCTCAAGAGGTGACAAAATCAAATCATGCATCCCGCCCTCTATTGCTACGATAGTACGTTTTTAAGCAAGAATCCCCTCTGCTCCTGCTCTAATATCTTTTACATTCAAAATGCTATCTCCGACTGAAAAAAGTAATCATTAAAACCATGTATGTATAAGACCGCTTTGATGCTGGGCAAACTACATTGTTTTCATAGCATAAATAAGAAGTGACTCTAAAGTAGTGAATATATCAAGTAAAAAATAGTAAGGCGACCTATAAAATCATAAATAATCAGCATTAACAAAAATTAACAATAATTACCAACTCTTAATTACTATTTTTGAATCGTATCAATAACAAAAAAATTCTATGCAGCAGTCAATAGTTAAAACGGCATTCCTTTTATTACTATCCACTACCCTAGCTTTTGCACAAAAACCTACAAAACCCAATTCGGTTGAAATTTATAACCAAATTCAAAAACTCAATTTTCTGGGTTCCGTACTTTATGTAGCGGCTCATCCAGATGATGAAAATACCCGATTGATTTCCTATTTAGCCAATGAAACCAAAGCCAGAACAGCCTATTTGTCGCTAACTCGAGGTGATGGTGGACAAAATCTAATTGGTGCACAACTGCGTGAACTGCTTGGGGTTATTCGTACTCAAGAACTTATCGAAGCACGAAAAATTGATGGCGGAGAGCAACTTTTTTCTAGAGCCAATGATTTTGGTTTCTCCAAAAATCCTACCGAAACTTTGGCCATTTGGGACAAAGAAAAAGTTCTAGCCGATGTAGTTTGGGCAATTCGTAAATTCCAACCCGATGTAATCATTAACCGTTTTGACCATCGTTCTCCAGGAACGACTCACGGACATCACACCGCATCAGCAATGTTGAGTGTGGAAAGTTTTAATTTAACCAACAATCCTTCAGTTTATCCTGAGCAACTTAAATATGTTCAACCTTGGCAAGCCAAACGCCAATTCTTTAATACCTCTTGGTGGTTTTATGGCTCACAAGAAAAATTTAATGCCGCAGACAAAACCAATCTAATTGCGATGCAAACTGGGGTTTATTACTCAAACATCGGGAAATCCAACCAAGAAATTGCCGCTTTGAGCAGAAGTTCCCATCAATCACAAGGATTTGGAAGTACAGGAACTCGTGGTGAAGAAACGGAATATTTAGAGTTTTTAAATGGTGAAAGAGTCCCAACTAATGGTTCTCTTTTTGACGGAATTGATACGAGCTGGAATCGTGTTAAAGGAGGAAAAGCCATTGGAGAACTTCTAAATTTGATTAGCAAAGAATTTAATCATAACAACCCTGCGGCTAGCATTCCAAAACTAGTCAAAGCCTACCAAATGATGTTGCAGTTAGACGAAAATCATTGGTCAAAACAAAAAGCAGCCGAAACCAAAAAAATAATTGCAGCCTGCGCTGGATTATACTTAGAAGCCGTTGCCCCAACCCAAGAAACGACGCCTGGAAGTAGTTTAAAATTAAAGATAGAAGCCATCAATCGTTCTGCTGTACCAATGGTTTTAAAAAGTGTGACCACATTGCCTAACCAAAGCACAACGGTACAGAATGCAACTCTACAACCTAACAAACTACTCAACTTTGCCCTTGATTTACAATTACCAGAAACTATAGCGTACACGCAACCGTATTGGTTGGCTGAAGAAGCTACTGTGGGAATGTACACCGTTAGCAACCCAACTGAAATTGGACTACCCGAAAAAGAAAGAGATGCCAAAGTCGTGTTTACAGTAAGCATTGAAGGTATTGAGATTCCCTTTGAACGTACAGTAGTTTACAAATACAATGATGATGTAAAAGGAGAAATGTACAATTTCTTGGATATCGTTCCTGAAGCCACATCAACCTTTACTGAAAAAGTTTTGTTGTTTACCAATGAAAAAAGCAAAACCGTTGGCGTGAAAGTCAAAGCTGGCAAAGATGCGGTAAAAGGAATTGTTCAGTTGGATTTAGGAAAAGATTGGAAAATAAATCCCGCTTTTATCGAAGTAAATTTGGATAAAAAAGGAAGCGAAAAAACCGTCTATTTTACTATAACTCCACCTAAAAATAATCAAGAGATTGTGGCCAAAAGTGTAGTGGTTATTGGAGACAAACAATTGAACAAAAGCCAAATCAATATTGATTTTAATCATATTACCAAGCAGCAAATTCTGAAAAATGCCGAGGCTAAGTTCTTGCGTGTAGATTTGAAAACCAATAATGAAAAAATCGCCTACATTATGGGCGCCGGTGATGAAATTCCTGCAAGCTTAGAGCAAATGGGCTATCGAGTAACCATTTTGAAGCCCGAAGAAATCACCCCTGAGCGTTTGGCTACGTTTGATGTGGTAATGACTGGAGTTAGAGCTTACAATACTGTTCAGGCTTTAGCCAATAAACAAGCGCTTTTGTTTGAATTTGTAAAAGAAGGAAAAACAATGATTGTTCAGTACAACACGACCGATGATTTAGTGACCACCAACCTTGCGCCTTATCCGTTAAAAGTTTCTCGTGACCGAGTAACGGAAGAAGACGCTGAAGTTCGTTTCTTGGCTCCTAATCATCCGATTTTGAATTATCCTAATAAGATTACAGCCAATGATTTCAAAGGCTGGAAACAAGAACAAGGATTATATTATCCTAATACGTTTGATGCTGCCTTCACTCCTATCTTATCCTCTAATGACAAAGGCGAAACTGCAAAAAATGGAGCTTTGTTAGTAGCACCTTACGGAAAAGGCAACTATATTTACACTGGATTAAGCTTTTTTAGAGAACTACCTGAAGGCGTTCTTGGTGCTTTTAAATTGATGGCCAATACCATTTCTGTAAAATCAGAAACCAAAATGCCTGCTCCAAAAATTAACAACTAACCCCGTACTATGGAACCCAAGAAAGAAAAAATTTGGAAAAAGGACTACACCTATGTATTGGTAGCCAATATCGTCTACATATTGATTTTTTGTCTCATTATGAAATTATACGCCTAGCTTATGCAAATATTTGATTGGATTATTTTATTGACCACCCTTTTATTCATTGTCATTTATGGTGTATGGAAAACCAAAGGAAGTAAAAACGTTGAAGATTTCATTTTGGGTAATAACGAAACGCCTTGGCACGTAGTTGGTCTTTCTGTGATGGCAACTCAAGCCAGTGCAATCACATTTTTATCCACTCCTGGGCAAGCGTATCACGATGGTATGGGTTTCGTACAATTCTATTTTGGATTACCCATCGCAATGGTATTAATATGCGCGACCTTCATTCCTATTTATCACAAATACAAAGTCTATACAGCCTACGAGTATTTAGAAAAAAGGTTTGATTTAAAAACACGTTCCTTAGCAGCTGTTTTGTTCTTAGTGCAACGCGGATTAGGTACAGGATTAACTATCTATGCACCTGCTATTATTCTATCGGCTATATTGGGTTGGAATTTGACCTATATGAACATTTTCATTGGGATTTCGGTGATTATTTATACTTTTTCTGGAGGAACCAAAGCCGTAAACGTGACACAGAAACAACAGATGTTTGTCATTATGTTGGGAATGTTCAGTACTTTTTTCCTGATTTTACATTATTTACCCAACGATATGACTTTTTCTAGTGCCTTGCATATTGCAGGAGCCAATGACAAAATGAATATTGTAGATTTCTCTTTTGACCCAGAACAAAAATATACGTTTTGGAGTGGAATTACTGGAGGCTTTTTCTTGGCTTTAGCTTATTTTGGAACGGACCAATCGCAAGTAGGACGTTATTTGTCTGGAAAATCAGTTAGAGAAAGTCAGATGGGATTGATTATGAACGGACTGCTCAAAGTACCGATGCAATTCTTTATCTTATTGACTGGTGTTATGGTTTTTGTCTTTTTTCAATTCAATCCTGTCCCGCTTAACTTCAATCCGAATAACAAAACGGTGATTGAAAATTCGAAATACAAAAAGGAATATCAAGCCTTAGAAAACAAACTTAATGCTTTGTCAGAAGACAAAAAAGTTATCAATTTATTGTACATCGACCAATTGAATCAGGATTATGACAATCCCACTTTGAGAAAGGAATTGGTAGCTTTATCAAACAAAGAAAAAGACTTACGCGACCGCGCCAAAGACATTATCACCAAAGCCGACCCCGATAGCGAAACGAATGATAAAGATTATGTCTTTTTCCATTTTGTGCTCAACTATCTTCCCAAAGGTTTAATTGGTTTGTTATTAGCGGTTATTCTTTCGGCGGCTATGTCTTCAACTGCTTCTGGATTGAGTGCTTTAGCTTCAACCACCGCAATTGATATTTACAAACGCAATCTGAAGACCGAAAAATCAGAGACTCATTATTTGAATGCTACTAAATTTTTCACTTTGATGTGGGGAGTAATTGCTATTCTATTTGCGTGCATTGGTACCTTATTCGAGAACTTAATACAGTTGGTTAACATCATTGGTTCTATATTTTACGGTACTGTTTTAGGGATATTCTTGGTTGGTTTTTATATCAAAAAAGTACAATCACAAGCCGTGTTTTATAGTGCAGTAATCAGTCAAATTACCATATTTATCATTTACTATTTTGCTATTTTCATCTATCCGAGTGGTGAAGAAAAATTAGGGTATTTGTGGTTGAATTTTATTGGTGCGTTACTAACTATTGTTCTATCTATTGTGATTCAAATGCTAGTACCAAAAAAGGAAATAGCGGTTGAGAGCGAATAGCTAAATGATAAAAAGTCATTGGAAGCTATACTTTTTATAAAACAAATTCTATGCAGATGAGAGCTATCAAAAAAAGGAAACTATTGGGAATAAGCTTAGTCGTACTGTTTTTGGCTATGGCTCAAAATACTAGAGCACAAGAAAAAAAGCAAATGGTTCGGCTTGCAAAAATAAAAGTGAATCCAACCCATCTTAATGCCTATAACAAAGCTTTAAAAGAGCAAATGAATGCTGCTATTTTACTTGAACCTGGTGTACTTACTTACTACGCGGTTGCTGATAAAAAAACACCAACAAGCATTACCATATTAGAAATCTATGCTGATACAATTGCTTATAAATCTCACATTGAAACAGTTCACTTTAAAAAATATAAAACTACTGTAAAAGATATGGTACAATCTTTAGAACTTGTAGATGTTGACCTTATTGCAGCAGCAGTAAAAGATAAAAAATGAGTTTTTAAAGACAACCCTTAAAGCAAAAAAAAAGTCCCGTTCTTATCATAAGAACGGGACTTTTTTATAAGATAACAATTGCGAGTTATTTTTTACTCCACTCTGCAATACTGTCTTTGTTCATTTTTACATAATCTTGGTTTTTAGCGGCTTCAGCTGCTGCAAGAGATTGTTTTGCTGTTTCGATAGCACCAGCTTTGTCTCCTTGTTTGGCTTGAATCAATGATTTCAAACGCAAGAACCAAAATGGTTTTTCAGTGCTTAATTCTAAAGCTTTGTCAACATACATTCTTGATTTTGCAATATCTCCATTAGCTTGGAATAAATATTGAGAAGCTGAAAAATAATCATTCGCCGTTGGACCAGCTAATACTTTTTCAATACTTGCTGTAGCAATTTTTTGAGTTGGCACTTCAAATTTCATTGATACTGAAGAATTTTCCCAAGCCATATCCAAATGTCCTGAATTCAAATCTAGATTATTGATTCCGATAGTGAAAGATTCTACTGCTTTTGGTAAAGCTTCTTCTTTTACAGTAGTTCTCAAAGCTACATTAGCTTCTTTGAATTCTTCTGGCAATCCCCAGTTATCAGTAGTCGTGTAGAAAATAATCTCCCAACTTTCGATTTTTGGAATAGTGTACAAAGCATATTTCCCTTTTTTCAAGGTTTTACCATCAATCACTACATCATCTGAAAATGAAATGATAGTATTGGCATTTGCCCCAGTTCTCCATAATTTTCCAAAAGGAACTAAGTTTCCAAAAACTGGTCTTCCTTTCGCTGCAGGTCTTGAATACACCACTTCTACATCCGTTAAACCAACCGTTTGCATAATAGTAGCTTTTGGACTTGGTGCTGGTGTTTTTACTTGTGCTTCAATCGTGAAATTAGCAATAAAAATCGCTAAAGCAATAATAATTTTTTTCATCTGTCTTAATTAAGTTAGTGGCTCAAATTTACAAATAAGATTCAAATATTTTCACAATTTAATTTTAAAAACCAAATTTTGAAACAGTTTCAGCGTTCAATTCATTAAAATCTTGAATGATGAAATCAGCGGTTGCTAAATTTTGGTCTTTGGAATGAAAACTCTGATACCCAACACAGAAAATTCCAGCGGCATTGGCTGCTTTCACTCCATTGGTACTGTCTTCAATTACAATACAATTTTCCTTGGGAGCAGTAGATAAACTAGCCGCGTGCTCAAAAATAGCTGGATGCGGTTTGGATTGTGGAAAGTCTTCTCCGCTCACAATATGAGAGAAATATTGATGTAAATTGAAACGAGTAAACACCCTATCTATCGTGACTTTTGAAGCTGATGAAGCTACGATTAACTGCATTCCGTTTTGATGCAAATCTTTAATCAAATTTTCTACGCCATCTAATAACGTCAAATCTTCTTTGGTATCAAAAGCATCATTAAAACGGTTGCGTTTTTCCTGAATCAAGTCCTCCACATCTTGTGATAAATCAAAATTACTTTTCAAATGCTGAAAGGTATTACGGGTGGAAAAACCAGTAAAAGAAGTATACATTTCCTCGGGAACAGTAATATTTAATTCGTCAAATAATTGATAATAGGCATAACGATGAACAGGTTCTGTGTCTACAATTACCCCATCCATATCAAAAATAACAGTTTGTATCATATTTTTTTATGTTGCTAAGTAGCTAAGAAGCTAAGTTTCTGAGTCGCTTTGTTTGTATTGAACTAATTACTAATCATTAGATACTAAGGACTAATTCTTCAGTAAATGACGAATGACAGTCTCGGCTGCGTGCAAACCAAAAAGACCGGGCATATAACTGTTAGTTCCGTAAAAAGATTTCTTGAAATTAGAACCATCAGTCATTCGTAAGCTATTTGGGTCTTGAATTTCGGAAGAAAAAACTACTTTCAATTTGTTGATTTTTAATTCTTTTAGGCGACGTCTTATGGTTTTTGAAAAGTAACAATTCATTGTTTTGGAAATGTCTGTGACTTTTACTTTTGAAGCCAACATTTTCCCTCCTGCTCCCATACTACTGATGATTTTGACTCTGTTTCTTTTTGCAGATAAAATTAAATTCAATTTTGGAGTTACGCTATCAATGCAGTCCAATACATAATCATAGTCCTTAGTCACTATTGCTAAAGCGCGTTCTGGAGATAAAAATTCTTGTACTCGGGTAAGGTTAAGTGCAGGATTGATGTCCATCAATCGGTCGCCAACCACTGTAACTTTGGGTTGCCCTACAGTGGAATGTAAGGCTGGTAATTGACGATTGATATTGGTAATGTCTACCACGTCTCCATCGACAATTGTCATATTCCCTACGCCTGCTCTTGCCAAAAACTCCGCGGCAAACGAGCCTACTCCTCCTAGTCCTACAACTAGTACATTGGCATTTTGTAATTTTTGTAATCCTTCGGCTTTAAATAAAAGCTCGGCTCTTTCTGTCCACTCTGCCATATTCTTTGTTTAAAGTTATTCTTTGTTTATTTATCGTTTTCCTACAAAGTCTTTTTATGACCTAGTATTTATCTAAATTTATGAAACATACCTACAAGGTTTTGAAAACCTTGCAGGAAGTAAAAAATGCTATTCTCCTGCAAGGTCTTTTCTGACCTTGTAGGTATTTGAATCCAAGAAATATACCTACAATGTTGTGAAAACCTTGCAAGAAGTATAAAATGCTATTCTCCTGCAAGGTCTTTTTTCTGACCTTGTAGGTATTTGAATCCAAGAAACATACCTACAAGGTTTTGAAAACCTTGCAGGAAATAAAAACATTTGAAATTCAACTATTTAATTGTCTATCATTTTTCTTTATTTAAAAATCCAATCTTCCCTTCTAGCCCCGGTAGGAGCGGCATCCTTTGCTTTTTTTCTTTAAAAAAGCAAAGATATAGCGGATAACGGGACTTTGCTGGCTAAAATGCCTATTTTTTCTGCTCCTAAAAATTCATTTTACTCTAAAATCAATCGAGCTGTAGTCCAAAAACTCGCTTTATGTTTGCGTTGATTTGTTGCTGTATGGTTTCAACGGTTGTGTTTTTGTATTGGGCGGCCAATGCGTAGACTTCTTCGATTCCGTTTTCGATGGTATCGGTTTCTAGAAAGAACTGATGGTTTGGAACGTTTTGAAAAACGATTGCCAAGGCTGGATTTTGAATCAAATACTTCCCAAAAGACAGATAAAATCCGTTGTTGAGTAACGATTGTGCAACGGTTTCGTTCTTTGAGAATCCGTGAATGAGTAGCGGAACGCTGATTTTTAGCTTTTTACTACAAGCAATTACTTCTTGGTAAGCCGCCACACAATGAATCACCACGGGTTTGTTGTACTTTTGCGCCAGATGCAATTGTTGCTCAAAAACGGCTTGTTGCACCTCTAACGGAATAGCAATTCGTTTGTCTAAACCGCACTCGCCCAAGGCCAAACAATTGGGGTCTTGGAGTTGTTGCTCGATGATTTCTAAATCGTTTGCTACCCGCTCCTCAGAAATATACCAAGGATGAATGCCTATGGAATAATAGGGAAAAGAGTTCTCGAACTCATTAGGATACTGATTGACCAACTCGATTCGGTTGGGATTTTGGGTGGCTTTGTGCGTATGTAAATTGAAATACTTCATTTAGTCGTGAAACTTTTTTACTCCCGCATTTATGGCTACTGGCAAATCATTTTCAAGCGGCACTATGGGACAAGAATATTTGTGATTATAGGCACAATATGGATTGTAAGCCGTATTGAAATCAATAAAAATGGTTTCAGTTGTTGGGATTTTCAAATCGATGTAGCGTCCGCCGATGTAACTTTCTTTACCGCAAGTCAGGTCAGAAAAAGGTAAAAACAAGTAGTCTACATATTCTTTCTTTTTAGAAAGTTCGATGTTTTGATAAATATTGAGCACTAAATCCTTTCCGTCGACTTTGAAATGGGCTTCTCCAAATTTAATATACAAGGGTTTTCTTGTCGTAGAGGTTTTCATTTCGAACACCTTCTCATTAGGTGTACGAACAAAACGAGCTTCAATTTGCAAGTTGGGATTGTAAGGAAAAAAATCCAAGCTTTTGAAAACGGCTAAATCTTCTTTGAGCAAAGGACTTTTTTCAGCCGAAGCATATTCTGCATTGAGTTCTTTTTGAAATTTTTCTACGGCTTCGCTACCTTTTTGAGCTTGTCCGAAAGTCCAATTTGAGCAAATAATCATCAATACAAGCAGTGCTTTTTTCATCTTTGAGTCGTTTTTGGCAAAAATAACTTAAAGTTAGCAGTCAGCAAAGTGCTTCCAAACAAAGTTACTACCTTTGGCAAAACGAAAAAAAAGATGCTGACCACTGCCATTCAACGCTATTTTGACAATTACCGAGGCTTTTCGAGAGAAATTTGGATACTTACTTTAATGACTTTTATCAATCGAGCTGGAACGATGGTGTTGCCTTTTTTGTCCAAATACTTGAAAGAAGACCTTGGTTTCTCGTTTGGGCAAGTCGGTTGGATAATGGTATGTTTTGGTTTAGGCTCTATGCTCGGTTCTTGGTTAGGTGGTAAACTATCCGACAAAATTGGTTTTTACAAAATAATGATTTTCAGTTTATTCACTACTGGAGTGTTGTTTTTCTTCGTTCAATATGTCACTTCCTTTTGGGGATTGTGCTTCAGTATGTTTTTTATTATGTCCATAGCCGATATGTTTCGACCCGCGATGTTTGTTTCATTAGGTACTTATGCTAAACCAGAAAATAGAACTAGAGCCTTGACATTAGTGCGATTGGCCGTAAATCTCGGTTTTGCAGCTGGGCCAGCGCTGGGCGGTTTAATCATTATGGGGATGGGCTATCAAGGTTTGTTTTGGGTAGATGGAACTTCTTGTATTGTTTCTATTTTAATTTTTGCCCTTTTGGTAAAGGAAAAGAAAAGCACTATCGACAAAGAAAAACTGAAAGAAATCAATGCTACAAGAATATCTGTGTTTAAAGACACGGTTTTTTGGATTTTCTTGTTTGTTTGTTTCATTACGGCGGTATTATTTTTTCAACTATTTACAACTTTGCCTTTGTACCATAAAGAACAGTTTGGCTTAACTGAATTTCAAAGTGGATTGCTATTGTCGTTGAATGGATTGATTATCTTTTTCCTCGAAATGCCTATTGTAAGTGCGTCACAACGAAAAAACGTGAACAAACTCAAAATCATTCTTTGGGGTTGCGTTTGTATGTCAATTAGTTTCCTAGCATTGTTGTTCAATTTTTGGGTGGGCTTTTTAGTGATTAGTTTACTGTTTATCACTTTTGGAGAAATGTTCATTTTTCCTTTTTCGAATTCTTTTGCTTTGAGCCGAGCTCCCAAGGGACACGAAGGGCGTTATATGGCACTTTTTACGATGAGTTTTAGTTTGGCTCATATCGTTAGTTCCAAAACTGGAATGGATATTATCAGTCGATTTGGCTACCAAAACAATTGGGTTTTTATGGCTTTCTTGGGTGCGGTATCCATTTTTGGTTGTGTTTGGGTGATGCGATTGGTTAAAAAAGAAAACCAATAACTCCCTATTTTACTGCATTTTGAGATAGTAAAATTTCAACTAACTTAAAATTTAGTTAAATAACTATATTTTTAGTTTGTCAACTACAAAAATAGTTGTAGGTTTGTTTTGTCAATACATCAAACCTAATCAAGATGCAAAAATTAACCAACAAGGAAGAAGAAATTATGCACATTTTATGGAAGCTAAAAAAAGCTTTTGTAAAAGAAATTCAAGCAGAAATCACAGAAGAACAACCCCACTACAACACCCTTTCTACCATTGTCAGAAATCTAGAAGAGAAAGGATATGTATCGCACAACGCTTTTGGAAATACGCATCAATATTTCCCTGTCGTTAAGATTGAAGACTATCGCAAGAAATTTATGTCGAATGCCATAGAAACATTTTTTGGCAGTTCCTACAAGAATATGGTATCGCAATTTGCGAAAGAAGAAAAAATATCTGCTGAAGAGTTACGAGAAATATTAGCGATGATTGAACAAAAATAAGCGTTATGGAAACCATCTATATCTACTTACTAAAAGCAAGCGGTTTGATTGCCTTATTTTATTTGGCTTACTATTTCTTGTTACGAAAAGAAACTTTCTTTACAGCCAATCGCTTTTTCTTACTCGCTGGATTAGGAACAGCTGTGGTGCTTCCGTTATTTTACATTACCAAAATCGTTTGGGTAACCCCTACTCCACTCACTTTTCCTATTTCTGAACTGCCACTGAAGGAAGTTGCGCCTGAGGAAACCTTTGAAATAAATTGGTATTTGACCGCCATTGTAATTTATTTAGTAGGTTCTGCTTTGTTTTTTATCAAATTCGGAATGGATTATTGGAGTTTGAATCGCGTGTTATATAAAACAAAAGCACAACAACAAGCCGACTTCAAATTGATTGATGTTCCAGAAAAAATAGCGCCTTTTTCGTATTTCAACACGATTGTTTTCAATTCTTCTTTGTATTCGCCATCAGAATTACAAAGTATCTTAGAACACGAAAAAGTACATAGCGAACAGCATCACACCATAGATGTTTTGATTATTCGCTTTTTTAGTATCGTATTTTGGTTCAATCCTTTTATTTGGCTGTACCAAAGAGCCATACTACAAAACCTTGAGTTCATTGCTGATAGCGAGGCTACTAAACGACTTAACGACAAAAAGGCCTATCAAATGGCACTTGTAAAAATAACAACACACGAAAATTGTGTTGCCCTTACCAATCATTTTTATCAATCATTAATCAAAAAACGAATCGTTATGTTAAACAAAAATCAATCAAAAAAATGGAATTCGTGGAAGTATTTACTGATACTTCCAGCATTAATCGCCTTTGTACTTATTTTCCAAATCAAGGTTTTGGCACAGGAGAAAACAATAACAAACACCACAACATCCAAATCAACAACTGAAGATATCATATTGGTTATTGATAAAAACACTACTGATGCCAAATTAAAGCAAGAAGCACAATTACTAAAAGACCTGCACGGCATTAACCTAAAAGTTTCTAAAGTTAAGCGTAATGCTAATCAAGAAATTACAGGAATCAAAGTACAATTTGATGACAATCAAGGAAAAAAAGGAACAAGTCAATTTAGTGGAGACAAACCAATTGACCCTATTACTTTTTCAAAAAGCACAGACAAAAATGGAAAAACTAGTATTGGACTATACACAGGCAAAAACAAACCAAATGCTAAAATCAATAAAAGAATAGTACTAAATTCATCTGATGACGAAGAATCTAACTTTGCTTTTTCTTTTAGTGGTGACGAAGATGATTTATCTCCACCTAATGTACCAAGTATTCCTGATGTAGAAGATGTCCTAGACGCACCAGATGCGCCGGATGCGCCAGATGCGCCAAAAGTTCAAATCCAAAAAAAGGTAATTGTAACCAGAAGTAAAAATGGTGAAAAACCAATAGTTTACATCAATGGAAAAAAAGTGGATGTCACTATGGAAGAATTAAATTCGAAATTAGACCCTAATTCAATCGAAAGAATGGATGTTTATAAAGGAGACATCTCTATTGAAAAATATGGAGACGATGGTAAAAACGGCGTAATCGCAATTACAACTAAAGATGGAAGAACTGAGGTAAATGTGAACAAAATAATCAAAAGAGCTCAAGCTGATATAGAACGTTCTTTTAGTGAAAGAGAAAATATGCAAGCCGATATGGAACGTGCTAGAAAGGAAATAGAGCTATCAAAAATTGAAATGCAAAAAGCAAAAGTAGAAATTGAAAAAGCTAAACAAGAGATTCTAAAAGCAAAAAAAGAAATAGAAAAGGCGAAAGTAGAGGCTCTAAAAAAGCAAAAAATATAACTCAACAAACTATTAAAGAATTCGGTTGTCCTAGATTAATGAGCTCGAAAATATCGGGCTCATTTTTTTTGCATTAATCGAAATCGAAAAAATCAAAAGCAACACAAAAGAAAAAACATCTTAAGTATTTTATAATCTAATTGCTATAGAATATCATTGTTTATTACACATATACCAGATCAGTAAAGTATTCCACAAAATTTACCAACTAATCTCATGACATAAAAACCCTCTTTAATGACATTTTAATCAGAAGTAATAGACCTAAAAACTAAATTTACGTTAAAACATTTTACATTTTTTATTTTATTTAAATTATAAAAGAAGAAGATAAGATGTGATAAGAAATTAAAGAAGAAAATGTGCACAAACCATTTAAGATTAAATACTATTCTAAGAAATGAATGAAAATAAATCAATTTTGATTGGATGTGATGATACTATGATCTTAACTCAAGTATTACAAACTATATCTTCCATCTCTGATTTTACTCTTTCTACTGTTTCCGTTTTAAAAGCTATTGATTTATTTAACACTGTAAAATCATTAAATCCTGACTTAATAATTTTATGCTTTAGAAGAAATCAACACATAATAAAAGATAGTCTATTTAATACAAATAAAATAGAAATCCCTATTTTGTGTCTAACTCAAAACTACGAATGTGAATCCAACTGTTGGTCCGAAAACTGCGTTATTTTCTCGTATCCATACAAACTTATAAATAATGCTAATTTTTTGAAATACAGAATAAAATCCCTCTTTAAAATAAAAAAAAATGAAGTGAAAAGTAACACAGGGAGTACATTTACAGAAACAGCGTTACAAAACAACACCATAAATCATACTAGAAAATTAAGCCATTATGTTATGGAACTTGATCAAAAAGTAGAAGTACTACAAAAAGTAAAAAACCGTATTTCATTTCTTTATCCTAATGTCAATGATTCCACTCGAAAAGAATTAATCTCTATTGTAAATTCAATAAAAACGGTTGCAAATGACACTAAAATATGGGATGATTTTAAAATTTACTTTGAACAAGCAAATCCAAATTTTTTAATAAAATTAGCCCAAAAACATCCTTCTCTGAGTTCAAAGGATCTAAAATATTGTTGTTACATAAAAATGAATATGAGCAATAATGACATTACCAATCTCCTTGGAATCAATCAAAATAGCGTAAGAACTCATAAATATCGTCTAAAGAAAAAATTGTCTCTTAAAAAAGATGAAGACATCATCTCCTATTTAAGAACAGTATCCTAGATTATCAAAAAAACTACCATAGATCCTGAATTAAGCTTAGAAAAAATCCAGAGTATATCTAAAATTCACTACATTTTTTTCCTAAAAAAAGAGATTACACTCTTAAAGTAAGTGAACTTCAAAAAAAATCGCAAATCTAATGAGATAATACTTTTTTCTAATACTGAATCTAGGTTTAATAATCATTAAAGTTGAAAGAAAGCTTTTATTACCTGATTTTATTTAATCTCCGAAAAAAAATAGCACCTAAGAACCTATTTTAATAGTGTTGGTTATATTTCATTTTTTAAACAAAATAAAAAATGAAATAAATGTTATGCCCCCATTTGCATTAACAAAAACTGTCTACATTTTGTCTACAAAAATCTATTCTTTTTTATAACGTGTACACAAAACGTATATGCTATATTTTTCACAAATAGAAAGAACAAGTTTACATTTACTTTATTAATAATTAAGCCAATACCAATTTTTTTTTTGATTTAATAAAGATAAAAAAGACTCTATGTTAATGCAATCTCTTCAATTTACTGTTAATGTTCTTGATCAATATATCAGGAATAAGTTTCAATTGGATGAAAGCAAAGTGATTCTAAACAATATTATAGATTCTAATGGTTCAATACCTACAAAGAATGAAAACAAAATAGTCGTAACCTTAATCAATATAGAACAAGAAACATTACAACCTTTTTATGTCCGAAATCAAAAATTACCCAATGGAAATTATGGTGAATTAAATCCTTCGCAACGATTTAATTTAGATTTATTAATAACATCCAATTTTGACGATTACAATGAATCACTGAAATTTTTGAATGCAGTTATTCAATTTTTTCAATCTCATGTTGTGTTGGATGCGACAGCTTTTTCGAATATACCAAAGAATTTAAACAAACTCGAATTTGAAATTGAAAAGTTAAATTACAATCAAATGCACAGTTTGTGGACAGCAATGGGAGCTAAATACCAACCCTCGATAGTGTATAAAGCACGTTTGATAACCATTCAATCTTATGAAAACGAAAGCTTTACTCCTGCTATCAATAAAACCGAAAATAATTAATACTAAACCGTATGAATAGCCAATACAAAATCATTTTTTCAATACAGGTTTTTCATGAATATTTTGAAAAAGGTATTTGCAGTTGTATTGCAATTCAACCCAACAAGGCTACAGCAAAAACCATTAATCGATATGGATTTAAAATAAATTGGAATGGAAATACTTTTGAATTTTATAGTAATCTTTATCAAAACATTTCAGATTATTTAAATTATATACAAGCTAATAGCAAAAGGGACTGTTTTGAATTTGATCTAACCTCATCGGATTCCAATTTTACACTATTTACTGAATTACCAACAAATTGGGCAAATCAATTTATTTACTCAAGTTCTAATACGGTCTATGAAAATCAAAAATTAGTTTTAACCGCAGCGAGCATTCCTAGTACAAATTCGGCTATCATTGGTTCTGTAAAAATTTATTTTAAAGATATAATAGCGCTGCTAAGTACAAATAATGAATGTAATTATACCATTAAATATGAATCTAGAGCTACACAATGGAGATATTACATTATCAATAAAAGTGAAATTCCGCTTAATAATCCTGAAATAGTGAGTAAAATTCCTGTTGATTTTGAGCAAGCAATAACTGTGACACTCCAAAATGGCAATAGAGCACTACTCTTTTCATCTGGTAAAAACTTAATGAAAATGAGTGAAATAGCAAAATACCAATTTGATTTGGTAGATAGATCAACTATTAGTAATCAAAAAGGAAAAACAATCTTTAAAGGTTTACCAAACCCTAGCCCAAAGAACATTGGTATTGAGGAAGAAAACAAAGAAAAAATAGTTACATCCTCCATGTATGTGTATATATAATTAATTAATTAATAAAATAAATATGAAAAACCATGATTGAGTCTAACATTAAATCACCAGGTGTCTACATCAATGAATTAAATGCTTTTCCTAATTCAGTAGTCCCTGTTGCAACCGCAGTACCCGCCTTTATTGGCTATACTCCCACAGCATCGTATGAAGGAAAATCATACACAAATGTGGCGCAAAAGATCACTTCTTTTGCCGAATTTCAGGCTATTTATTGTTTTCCGGATCCTGCTCCTCCTGCAAGTCCTGCCAAACAATATGCTCCAGAATATTATATGGTAAAACAAAAAAGTCAGCCAACAAAAGGTGATTATATGCTTATAGACAATGCATATTACTCTATTGTTCCAGACCCAAATACTATCTATTATTTGTACAATAGTATCAAATTGTTTTATGAAAACGGTGGTGGTGATGCCTACATTGTATCTGTAGGTCCTTATGGTGCCCCTTCAAAAAACCCAATGAATCCTGGAGACCAAATTATAAATCCAAATGTACAATTAGCTGATTTACAAAATGGTTTATCCTTACTCTTAAATGAACAAGAACCTACCATGTATATCTGTCCAGAAGCAACACTACTTTCTGTAGATAACAATGGTACCTTGATGCAACAAATGTTATTGCAATGCACCCAAACGCAAACAGCTGTTGCTATTTTCGACATTATAGGAGGACGCAATCCAGACCCTATCATGTATCCAAACGATATTGAGACGTTTAGAAACAATACAGGTTCACAAGGTTTAAATTACGGAGCAGCTTATTATCCTTTTATAGGAACAACAATAATGCAAAATCAGGATATAGACTATACTAATTTATTTGGTGGTGATACAAAACAGCTTGAAGCATTATTGAATCCTGCAGATAATCCAAACCCAAGTGTGGCAAGCATTATGACCAACATCAACAATCCATCTTCCGGGCTTAGTGTGACGCAAAATAACAATGCTTTAATAAATGCCAGCAAAACCTATAGCCTTATGATTAAGCATATCTTGTTTGATGCTAATATTTTACCTCCAAGCGGTGGAATGGCTGGAGTTATTGCTACAACAGATAATCAAGAAGGAGTTTGGCAAGCTCCAGCAAACACTTCTATAGTGGGAGTCTCATCTCTACCTATTCGTTTATCGGAAACACAACAAGGTAGTCTAAATGTAGATGCTGTTTCTGGAAAATCAATTAATGCCATTCGCTTTTTCAATGGTCTGGGAATTTTAATTTGGGGAGCCAGAACTTTAGATGGAAATAGTCAGGACTGGAGATATCTTCCGGTTAGGAGAACAATGACCTTTTTAGAGCAATCCTGTAAACTAGCGGCTAATGCTTATGTTTTTGAACCAAATGATAAAAACACCTGGGAAGCAGTAAAAGCAATGATTGGAAGCTTTTTAACATCTATTTGGAAAGAAGGTGGACTCCAAGGTGCATCAGCTTCAGACGCTTTTTCTGTTGCTTGTGGGTTAGGTACTACTATGACTTCAGAAGATATTTTAAATGGATTTATGAAAGTAACTATCAAAGTAGCTATAGTTCGACCAGCTGAATTTATAGTACTAACTTTTCAACAACAAATGGCTACTTCTAGCTAGACAAATAAACACATAAATAAAAATTTTAATCAATCTAAAAAATAAAATATTATGGCAGCAGATGACGGAAGCGTAGAAGGCGCAACATGGCCCATGCCAAAGTTCCGATTTGAAGTAGATTTAGGAACTGAATTAACAAAAGTAGCATTCCAGGAAGTATCCGGAATGGATGTAGAAAATCAAATCATTGAATATCGAAAAAGTAATAGCCCGCTTTTTTCAACAGAAAAAATGCCAGGCATTACAAAGTACGGAAACGTTACTATGAAACGAGGCGTTTTTGTTAACGACAATAGCTTTTGGGATTGGCATGCACAAATAACGATGAACACTATCAAAAGACGAACTGTTATTATTCGTTTATTGGATGAAAAAGGTGGAACAACTATGCAATGGCAATTAAACAATGCCTGGCCTACCAAAATTACAAGTACCGATTTAAAATCTGATGGTAATGAAGTAGCGGTAGATACAATAGAAATTGCACACGAACAATTGGTAATTACTAATGGCAAATAATTATCCAGTAGGTTTTTACTTCGAACTCTCTTTTAAGGGTGAAGATGCTGCGTTCAAAGAAGTATCAGGCATCTCAAAAGAGTTGAGTATGGAAGAGGTAGTATGCGGTGGGGAGAATCGATTTAAATATCGTCTCCCTACTATTACCACTAGTCAAAACCTAGTACTCAAAAGAGCACTCATACCGGAAGGTTCTAAATTAATTGACTGGTGTGCAAGTACCTTAGACGAAGGTCTGGCTAATGCCATAACTACACACGATGTTTCGGTAAGTTTGTTTAATCCTGATGGCTCCATTTCGGTAATGTGGACATTTTACAATGCATATCCCGTAAAATATTCTGTTTCCGATTTAAAGTCACAAGAAAACGAACTTGTAATAGAATCTATCGAATTAGCCTATACCTATTTTGTCATAACACCCGACACCTCAATTGCCGATTTATTTGCTTAGCATATGCCAATAGAAATCAGAGAATTAATTATAAAAACTGAAATATCATCAAGAGATAATTTCAAAGACAGCAATGCTAAAGAAGCAGAAATTCAATTATTAAAAAAACAATTACTTGAAGAATGCAAAAGAATGATTGCAGAACGAACAAAAAAAAACAGCTATAAAAGATAAATACAAACACTATGGGGGCGAGTTTAGAATTAATGAAAATAACAGGATATACAGACGAAAATTTTCAACAGGCTTTCCCAGGTCAACCCTATACTGTTATGATTAATCCAGAGACAATAAAATGGCAGAGAGGTATTGAATATAATGAACAACAAGCACCCAATACCAGCGCTCCTTCTCAAAAATACAAAAGCACTCCGGTAGAAAAATTAAACTTTGATATCGTAATAGATTGTACCGGAATCGTAGACTCTAAACGAGTAGATATGAATCAGGAAATTAGTTCTTTAGAAAGCATCATTTACACTTATAATGGTAAAATTCACCGACCTAATTTTGTAAAAGTACAGTGGGGCAAAAGTCTTGTTTTTAAAGGTGTTTTAAAGTCTATGGACACCTCATATACCTTGTTTAAACCCGACGGTAGTCCCTTAAGAGCCAAGTTATCATTAGGCTTTTCAGAGTATATTTCACCACAAAGTGTAGAGGAATTAGATGCTAAAAAATCACCCGATATTACCCACTTGATAAGTGTAGTAGAGGGAAATACACTCCTGCAGCTATGTGAACAAACCTGGAATGATGATTCCTATTATATACAAGTAGCACAATATAATGAGCTAAATAAATTTAGAAACCTAAAAGGAGGACAAAAATTAATATTTCCCCCAATAATTCAACCCGTATAAATGGCAACTCAAACAGAAATTGCGTCTGGAAACACCGCAACATTTACTATAAAAATTAATGGTACATCAATTCCTAGTGAATTGAATGTGCTGTCTGTACATATAAATAAAGCTGTAAATAGAATTGCAATTGCAAAAATAACCATCCTTGATGGAGAAGCCAGTACCGGAACGTTTGATGCCAGTTCGTCCTCAACTTTTGTTCCAGGTGAGAAAATAAGCATTGAATGTGGTTATGACTCTAAAAATGAAATTGTTTTTCAGGGAATCATCACAAGCCAGTCCATTCGTATTGATGAGATTGTAGGCTCAGCACTAGAAGTAGAATGCAGAGATGAAGCAATAAAAATGATTGTAGGCAGAAAAAGTCTAACCTTTAGTAAACAGAAAGATAGCGATATCATATCTTCAATCATTGGAACTTATTCGGGTTTAACGGCAAAAGTCACAGCAACTACTACCAGCTGGCCTGAACAAGTACAATACTATGTGAGCGATTGGGATTATATTATGGCTCGCGCCGAAAGCAATGGAATGCTAATTACCACCCTTAACGGAACTGTTACTGTAGCTCCTCCTGATGCAAATACCAGTCCTGTTTTAAATGTATCCTACGGAAATGGTTTGATGCAATTTAATGCTACAATGAATGCTATTACACAATTAGACACTGTAAAAGCGAGCAGCTGGGATTATAAAAATCAGGCTATTGCATCAATGCAATCCACTAATAATGTAGCAGGACCTGGCAATATCTCGTCCAAAAAACTTTCTGAAGTGGTGGGTTTATCGGAATATCAAATACAGACCACTGCCCCACTTGAAAATGCCGATTTGACAAATTGGGCAAAAGCACAACTCATAAAAAGTGAGTATTCTAAAATTCAAGGAGAAGCAAAATTTCAGGGTACTAATTTAGTCAATCCTGGCAATTATATCACTTTAACCGGACTTGGTGATCGCTTTAATGGAGATCATTTTATTTCTAGTGTTACTCATGATTTATCCGAAGGAAACTGGATAACCGAAATAAGCATTGGTCTTTCTCCACTTTGGTTTACAGAAGAACCCGATGTTATGGCTCCTTCTGCCTCTGGTTTATTGCCTGGCGCAAGAGGCATTTTTAATGGAACTGTAAAAAAAATAGACAGCGATCCCGATTCACAATACCGAATATTAGTAACTGTTCCGTTATTTGACACTAATGGAGAAGGTATTTGGGCCCGCCTATCTAATTTTTATTCTACAAATGGTGCCGGTGTTTTCTTTTTACCCGAAGTAGGTGATGAAGTCATCATTGGTTTTTTAAACGAAGATCCTCGTTACCCAATTATTTTAGGAAGTGTTTACAGTAGTTCTAATTTAAAACCTTACGAAGGCTTAACTCCTAATGAGAAGAATAGTATTAAAGCCATTGTCTCAAAATCTAAAATTGCGATTGAATTTGATGATGAAAATGTAGTCTGGACGCTGAGCACTCCCAATAAAAACACCATAATTGTTAGCGATAAAGACAAACAAATTACGATTAAAGATCAAAACGATAATAGTGTAGTGATGTCTAGTAGCGGGATTACCATTAAAAGTGCAAAAGACATAAACATTGAAGCTACTCAAAATGTCAATATCAAAGGAAATCAAGGTGTTAGTATCGCTTCGTCTGGAGGTGATGTTGCCATAAGTGGATTAAATATAAAAGAAACAGCACAAAGCCAGTATTCAGCAAAAGGAAATTTAAACGCCGAAGTACAAGGTGGTGCACAATTAGTCCTAAAAGGGGCTATGGTAATGATAAATTAGAAGTTGACTTTAAAATTTTACAATCCAAATAAAAAAGATATGCCACCAGCAGCAAGAATAACCGATTTTCATCAATGTCCAATGCAAACACCTGCATTTCCATCTCCTATTCCACATGTAGGAGGCCCAATAATTGGCCCCGGAGAGCCTACTGTTTTAATTTGCAAATTACCCGCAGCAAGAGTTGGTGATACGCTTGTGTGTGTAGGGCCTCCGGATTCTATTATAAAAGGTTCATCAACTGTAATGATTGGTGGCATGCCTGCTGCAAGAATGGGGGACTCAACTGCACATGGAGGAAGCATTGTATTAGGAGCTTTAAATGTAATAATAGGTGGATAATAGCAATTTTATAACTAAAGAAGAGAATCATTTTTTAGGTTCTGGATGGTCCTTTCCTGTTACTTTTTCAGCAGGAAATCACCAGTTGAATCTCTCTGGCTATGAACAAAATGTGAACGAGTCAATTAGAATTATTCTTCTAACAAATACTGGAGAACGTAATTTAAATTCAAGATTTGGATCAGGACTTCAACAGTTTTTTTTTAGAAAAATGGATGAGACATTAAAGGGAGAAATTGCAGATGTAGTTCGTTTTTCCCTATTACATAACGAACCCAGAATAAGCATACTCGATATTACAGTTGCTTTTGCTTCTATTTTATCCGGATTAATCGAAATACGAATTGTATATGTTTTCAATCAAACCAATACAAGACACAATTATGTTTTTCCTTTTTACATAAAAGAAGGAACCAATTTAGGGAGCAGATAAATGAATACATTGAATCAAAATACTATTTTAACCTCGGTCGAAGCGGCATTGGTTCCATCATCAAATTTAATTGATGGGAGAACCGAGAGCGACTGGCTAAGTTTTATAGCAGATTTTGCTTCACTTATTAATTTTTATGATGCCAACAATCAAATAAACGGAAACTGGACTCCTTTTTTACTAAAAGACCCTATCATTATTGTGGCTTCTATTGCAAAGACAAATGTCACAAAACAGCACTCTCTTTTCCTAAACTGCTGCTTGCATATAGAATCATTACTTAAAGATGAAAACAATACCAAAATAAGCGAATTAATTCATTCATTGTTTGAACAAATATTTCAATTGTTTCTAAAACTAGAACATTGGATACAATTTTTATTAAAAACCAATCAGGAATTTAGTCTCAAAAAATATCTATTTTACCAGGTAGAACACATTTATAGTGCTCAATTTTGGGCTTTATTATCACTTCGCTGCCAATTAATTTTGAATAAAATTATAACAAAAGTAGAAAGTGTTGACTTATCTGTTTTTCAAAATGCAGATGCAACAATTTGGCAACTAAATAAAGACAAAAAACCATATTGGGAAATACTTGATTTAGAGGACACTTTTGTTAAAAACAAAGTTCTTGACTTTATTCATGCCTTAAAAAATACTGGTAATCAACTATTTACTTTCATTACTACAATTACACAGCATGCCAAAGCTTCTTTTGAAAAATTAAAAGAAACCAGAAGTCCTTTTCCTGATACTATTTTGATACGCACTTTTATTCAATTGTTGATGCATCATCGCCAACAGTTAAATGAAATTTCTCAAAAACATTTGGATTTTTATTACACTGACATTCTAAAACAGTATATAAAAAATGCACTCCCTGATAGCGTATTTATAGCCCTGAATTTAAGTAAAAAAAACAGTGCTTTCCTTTTACCAAAAGAGAGTTCATTTGATGCTGGCCTTGATGCTAATAAAAATCCTATTATTTTTTCTTCAAATGAGAATGTGTCTTTAAATCCTGCCACAATAGTATGTGCAAAAACATTAGCGGTAACAACTATAGAAAACACTTCGTCTAAACTTTATTTACAAAATATAGTTACTCCCTCTCAATTACAAAAGGACGAAACTGGAAAAATAGAAGGTTGGTCTATTTTTGGTAATAACCAATCTCCTGATGCCACGAATGTTTCTCTAGGCATTGCTTTTGCTTCTCCATTACTATATGCAAAAGAAGGTAATAGAATAATTCAAGTAACGATCACTTTTAATGAAGCAACCGCTTTTCAATTTTTGAATACAGATAACTTTTATCTAAGTACCAAAGAAAATTGGCTTAACGTACCCGTTTCTATTCAAGAGAGTAATAGTATTAATTCATCACTAACTTTAAACATCACGTTAGATACTACACAACCAGCCATTGAAACATTTACAAAAAATCCTGACGGTTATGATTCAAAATGGCCTTTATTAAAAATTGTATTCGATAGTTATACAAATAATGTTTCAATACCCATTATCAATGCAATTGAATTTAAAGTAACCGTTCAAAATAATAATTCTCTTCAATTGTACAATGATTTTGGTGCTTTAGATCCTAAAAAGCCTTTTGAATTGTTTGGACCAACTCCAACGATTAATAGTAGTTTTATAATTGGCAGCAACGAAATATTTAGTAAGCCCTTGCAATCGCTTGCAATTGATTTAACCTGGGATACTTTGCCTAAAAGTTTTCAAACCTATTACCAAGAATACAATACTTATCTTTCCAGCATTCCTTTAACTCAAAACCAATTGGTTCCAAACACTTCAAAATCGAATGGAATCATTAAAAAAATAGAAAAAATAATAAAAGAAGTTGCAAAAATTACCATCGGAATTATAAAAAAGCTGTTAAATACTATCATTGAACTATTGAAAGAAATAGTACAATTGCTAAAAGATATTTTGGGCATCGTAGATCCAAATGCTACAACCCCTTTTAATAATACCTGTTTTACAGTTGATTTTGAAATACTGAATAATTCAACCTGGAAAAATTTCAACATGATGAACCAAGGAATATCTGTTGACCAAGAGGATAATATTAAACCTGTTCCTTATTGCGTAAACGAATATTGTGTGCCACAAGCAGATAGTACGGCTAATTTATTATTCAGTACGGACAGTGAAGCAAAAAAATGCGAACTAACTACTAAAAGTTTCTTTAGCTATTCTGCATCAAATGCCTGTACAACTCAAGTTTCATCTGACCCAAACATATCTCAAACAACAGAAGTCCTTACTACTTCTGAAACAGAAACAACTACTATTGCTATTGATCCAAATATTCAAAATTCAGAATTATTTTTTACAGAAAAAAGTGATTCCGGGTTCTTAAAAATGGCATTGTCAGGTCCAAATCCTTATGGTTTTGGCTTTGAAATATATCCGGAAATTGTAGCCAATACAGCTTTACAAAATGCGCTTCAAATTTCAAAAACATTTACTGATTCAAAAAAAATAGCAGCTCAACCCAAGCTCCCTTTTTCACCAAAACTAAAAACAATAACGGCTAATTATTGTGCTCTACAAAAATATGACTTAACTCAAACAAATGATTTTCCCCTGCAATGCTATACGTATGCTCCATTTATTAATTACTTAACTTATGATTCGGCAACCACAGTTCCTGTTTTCAATTACAACGTTGGCGATAACAATATAAACAGTTCCCAAATAGCAACAGGAATTCCTGTAATCCCTGATTTGCATAATTACAAAGGTTTTTTATATATTGAATTAGAAGAAATTATTGCTCCAAATGTTATCAATTTCTATGTAGAATTGGGCAGAAAAGAAGGCAATATACCAACGGATACAAAGCCCGACTATTATTATTTGAGTTCTTCTGGTTGGCAACTCTTGCCGTTACTTTCAGACAGTACAAATAACTTGAGCTGTTCAGGCATTCTTGCTTTTAATTTCCCTAAAGATATAAGTAATAAGACCCATTTAATGAATAGCAAAAACTATTGGATTTGTTTAGCTACCAAAAGTGAGATTGCTAATTATCCAGAAATTACTTTTTTAAAAACAAATGGTGTATTATTAACTCGTTCTGGAAGTGAATATTTAGTAAATACAAGCGAACCAAAAATCGATAGTGACAGCATTAGTAAATCTCAAAATGCCATCCCAGAAATTGCCAATATTGTACAGCCTTTTGCATCATTTGGTGGAAAAGCAATGGAAAATAACAATAGTAAAAATAAAAGAGTCAGCAACAGATTAAAAACAAAAGATAGAGTTGTAAATCTAATGGATTATTATAGTACTATCCAACAAGAGTTCAACGACATTTATTATTCCAAAGCAATTTATGGCAATAAAACAATTAGTGTGTATGTGATAAAAAAAGTCATTAATATCAATGACTATAATGCTTTTGCTCCAATGATTAGCATTTGTGAGGAAGAAAAAATACAACATTACCTTAGCGAGAGAACCTCAGCATTTACAACAGTTACCGTTGTTAACTTTTCATTCTTAACCGTTACCATAAACACCTCAATAACAATTAATTCTGACTATGAATTTGAAGGTGTGCAAAAAACAGTAAATACCGCATTAAAATTATTTTTATCGCCTTGGATTGCTACAAAGAGTCCACAAATTACAATCGGAGAAAATCTAAAGGCTAATGATGTAATTCAATTTATTAAAACTATAGAAGGGGTTAGTAATGTAAGTAATACATTAAGTTTCAACACCAGTCAACTTTCTAAAACTGGAGATTTTATTGTACAAACAGACCTTAGCGAAATACAATTGGATCAAAATACAGAATTAATAATCGGTTCCAATATAAATCATATTATTAATGAAAGAGATTAATTACATAATAGATCAACCGCTTCCGATTACTCAGGATTTCAACTCTTTGAAAGAGGAAGGACTTGCTCATATTCAAAAAGTAAGCGGAAACGAATGGACCAACCTAAATCCAAGTGATCCAGGTGTTACTATACTGGATCAACTATGTTATGCATTAACGGAATTAGGCTATTGCAATGATTTTCCAATACAAGATATCCTAACCAATTCAGATGATAAACTGATTTTAAAGGATCAGTTTTATTTACCCGAAGAAATATTAACGACTTCTCCACTCACGGCAAAAGACTATATCAAATATATTGTAGATGAAGTGAGCGAAGTTGATAATGTAGTGCTAGTACCAATACAAAGTACGCTATCTTATATAAAAGGTGTTTACATGCTTTATTTATCAATCGATCCTAAAGTAGATAATCCAACTTCTATTACAACTATCTGCAATACCGTTTTCTATAGATTAAATAAACGTAGAAATATAGGGGAATTATTTCTAATACCTTTACCATTAAAAAAAACAACTTACATTTTAAACGGAAAGCTAGAAATTAGTAATGACGTTGCACTTTCAAAAATACTTTCATTAATAGAAAGCCAAATAAACAATTACATTTTTCCAAAAGTAATTCGTGAAAATGATGATCAATTTCTACTTGATGGCAAAAGCACCGATGCCATCTATAATGGTCCAGAGTTGAGAAATGGATGGATAAGTGATGCTAATTTAGGCAAAAAGAAAGATTACATAACTAGTCAGAATCTCATTACTATTATTGGGTCGGTTGAGGGAGTAATCAATATTCAAGATCTTCAAATTAATGGTGTAAAGAGCGGTGATTTTGTAACTTCAGCGACTAATGAATTACTCTCTTTCGATTTGGGTTCATTAGAAATTATTTATACTAATGTCAAAAATAATAGTTTAACTACTTCATACGAATCGCTATCAAAAACTGATACTTCATTTGCCAATTTGATAAATAAAGGATCTAAACTCCCTAAGGGAAAATTCCGAGATATTAATTCCTATTATTCGATACAAAATACCTTTCCAGAGATATATGCAGTAGGTGAAAACGCGATTAATTCTAACGCAAGTGATTTTCAAATAGCACAATCTCGTCAATTAAAAGGTTACCTTACTCTGTTTGATCAAGTATTAGCGAATCAGTTTTCACAATTAGCCAATGTACCTCAACTATTCTCATTCAAAAACGGTATAACCGGTACACCTTCTGAATTAAAAAACTTTTATGTTTCTAAAACACCATATGAAAAAGAGCATCTTGCATATCCTGCACCTTATTTGAGTTTCTCCCCTACTTATTTTTATCAGTCTTTATATACTATTCCCAATATAAAACCATTGCTTAAAAATAATGATACTTTCAATTTCAGTCTAGAAGCCAGGGCTAAAAGTGTCGCGGAAGAAATAAGCTGGAACAAATTCAAAGATGATCCATACAATTCTTACATAAGAGGCTTACAAAATCTTATTGAAGACGAAACTATCAATCTGAACAGGAGAAATGAAATGTTAGATCATCTACTAGCAAGACATGGAGAATCTCCATTATTGATAAATACAGTGATTGAAGGCTCTGTCTATACAGGAAATAGTGCTAAAGATAAAATCATTATCAAAAGTTTGTACCTTCAAAATTTAGGATTGCTTTCTTATAATAGATTTAAAGGATATAATTATCTGGGGGCAAAAAAAATTGAAGAAATAAAACTAGCATTACCTTTAAATATAGAGCAATTATTAATAGATGTTGCTTCTGTTCGTTTTTATTTAGAATCTGAAAAAGATAGCACTATTCCAAAAAATGAAAAGTTTGAAAATGATTTCATATTTAATACCAATAAAGTCGATCAAATTGAAAAAATAAGAAAACAAGATTTTATTAATTATGCGGCGCTAGAATTACAACTCAACATTTTATTGAGTTTGAAAACACCTTATATTAATTACCTGGAAAACCTATTAAATAATTTAGAAGAAAAAAAATGCGCTCTTTGTGAAAACACGCTACAGCAAACTGAAAAATGTCAGGATTGTAAGAATCAGTTAGAACAAATTCAGCAATGTTTATGGTTTTTAAAAGAACGCAAAGGATTGGTTTGCATTGAAAATTGCTTATTATATCCATTTGATCATACCATAGTAATCACACCATCTATTGAAAAGGGACCTTATTATAAATTGAAGGATTCCCTATGCTATGCTGAGACCATAGCTTTGTACACTTTACTAGAAAACGCTAATGCAATTACCATAGACACTAATTCAGACTCTGGTGAAATTGTTCTTACTATAGATACTATTACTTATGAACTTCTTTCAACAACGCAAACAACAAGTATAAACTGGAAACAGACTGCTACTATTGCATCTGATTATTTTTTTGGAATGAATTTCGAAAATAGCCCTGAAAACTCAGAATGCATAGAAACTATAACTTTACTTTTTCCTGATTACATCCCTTATTTCAACACCGATTATTTTAAGAATCGATTGGATACATTTTTGGAAAACACCTTGCCAATTGAAGTTTCCTACAGCTATCGTTTTGTAAATCAAGAAACTTTAAACAGCTTCATTCCGGCCTATACTGATTGGTACAACAATTTAATATATAACAATTCAGCCTATAAAAAAACTACCGACACCGCTACTGCATTGTTTAACATTATAAATAATATACCTAAAATGTAATTTTATGACAAGTCGGGGAAATCATATCATATCAAAACTTAAATGGGAAAATTCTTTTGACAAGAAAGAAAACGCCCATGAATTGCAGCAACGCATCAGTGTTTGGAGCAAGACAAAAATGCCAAATGAGATAACAGCTCTTTTTGATAAGATGTGTCCTGAAAGTCAAACCTGGAGTATCCCATCATTAACCTTGGATTTAGGTCATATTGATTATGATATTTTAGAAGAAGATTTGTCTTTAAAACTATGCAATCAATTAAGCGAACAACTCTTTACAATGATTCTAAATGCCGAAAAAAGAACTGATCGCATTGAAATTTCAAATACGAAAACCTCACAAATAGATATGCTTGGTCATTATTTTTTAACTGGTGCTATGCCCTGGAACTATAAAAACGATAGTTCTTTAAATAAAATGATGGAAGTTCTATTTATTTCCAACAAAGAAGCATTGATAAAAATGCTTAATGAAGTAGGAAAAACAGATGAAAATGTTAGAAAAAGAATAGCATGGCAATTACAGGAATCTATTATTCTAAAAATAATTGAGGGTTTAGAAACCAGTAATCACAATCAGATTATTAAATTTTCTGAAGAATTAACCAAAATTCAACAGCAAGAAACACTTGTCCCTGCTAATGAAAATGACTTTAAAAAAAATCTTTGGTTTTGGATACTCAATTATTTATTTACAGATCGAGGAACTATTTTCAATAAAGTTGCTTTTATGAAAAGTAGTATTCAGCAAATGTCAAATCATTATAATGTGTCTTATTCTGAATTGCTAAATATGATTGAATTGGCCATACAACATATTTATGTTACTTCGAGTACAAAAGCCGATTTTATATTAATCCTCAATCTTTTAACCAAAGAAAATGAACTTATTAAAGCTAAAACAGAAATAGCCACAATAGACGAAACAGATTATTGGATACGATTAAAAACTCTCTTTAATTCAGCTTCCCTTCTCAAAGAAAGTATTTCGAAAAGTGAATTTAATGAATTGATCCTTGTGCTTTCAAAAGAAAATAAAACCAAATTTAGTAGCCTTTTTTCATCCTTAAGTAAGGATACTTATTTTTGGACGGATGTAGTCCAAGATTTAAGTAACGAAGCTCTTGAAAATATTTTTCATGCCATTCTTCCTGTAGCATCTCAAATGCTGATTGACAGTATTTATTTCATAGAAAAGCTTTACAAAGAAATGAATGAGAAAATAGCAATTGATTTCTTATGGCAAATTGGAATTCAATTCCTAATAAAATATAAGAATACCCCATTTGATAATAAAACATTTCTAAATTTTATCCTTAATGAGTTAAGTAAAAAAAACAATGAATTAAAAGAGAGCATTGTCAATAGAATGACCAATGTAAGCGTTCCTTCGTCTTCAAAAACAATTGCTACTTTAGAAATATATACCAATTTAACCGCTATTTTAATTGATGAAGTCTCAGAAAAACACACAGCTACTCGTGTTACAAATTTTAATGACTTAATAACAGAATTAGCACAAAAAATACGATCTAACTCAGCTGCCACAAGTCGTTCTTTAGAGATTCAAAAATTAATAATTGAACAGCTTAGACTTAACCCAACGCAATGCTTTGAAACGATAATACAACACAATAACAAAGAGACTATAACAGTATTGTTTCCTTATATCTTAGATAAAAAACAGCTTTCTTTATTTGTTAAAAAAGGGAATCACCCAAAATTACTTTTAGTACAGACACTGGAAAGAATAATAAAAGAAATCAATCAAAATTCAGCGTCTGGAAATTTTAGTTCACTCCTTTTAGACAATCTGTATCTGATAAGTGTAAAACTCATTCTATTGCATACTGAGTACACTTCAATTCAGTTCTTAGAAGCCGTTTTAGCAAAACTTCTAAAATTGATAACTCCTTCTCAAAAAAACAATTTTGATGTTTTTGTAACACTGCTTTTTAAACACGAAAAAATACAAAACATCAGTACTTCTGAAAATAACTTAGAAAAAATAAGATTAAAATTATTTCAAAGCAAAACACAACCAATTCCTGAAAAAAAAATTGTAAAGCAACCAATAGCCACTTCAGAAAAACCAAACTTAGTTCGTACAGAAAGTATGCTACTGAACGGACAAATGGTAACCACTGAAAATTTATATGAATGGCTGACAAAAAGCATTCAAAACGAAACTTTAAAATTTGTCGCAAACAATCAGGAATTCCTACTGAAAGACTTGCTACAAATGGCTCTTGAAATCAATCCATCAGAAGTACGAAAAATACTTTCAAATTATACCATAACTGAGAAACGAATTAAAATACTACAAACTAGTTTAGACTGGAGCATTTTTAGTTTATGGATTACAAATGATAGTTCGACATTACTCAAAGAAGCAATAGAAACCCTTAAATCTTTTTATGAATTTATAATGTTTTTTATGAATTCGAATAACAAAGCGAACATCGAAAACTCTTTTTGGAAAATAACCTGGGAAATTATTCAACAAAACAAGACGATACAAGTTATAGGGAAACCATTTATCGAATATTGGATCAACCAAATGATAAAGCAGGAAATGATAACTTCTAATGAAATTATGAATACTATTATTTCCAATAAGATAACAATTAGTCCAATCCTAAAAGACATTTTAATACAATACAACAACTCGTTTTCAAATCTAACCAGTAGTGTCACAATCTTTAGAAATAAAGACATACAATTATGCGAAGAACAAGGTTTAATTGAAGCATTGTATGTTGTATTAATTACGGAAAAGAAAATACCCCTTTGGTACAACAACACTAAAAACAATTCTGCTCTCGATTTATTTCATGAAGTATTAGAATATAACCCTATCCCCTTTATTGTTGTTTATAAACAAAATAAAATTCCTCAATTGCACAAACAACAGTTATACGACTGGATGGATTTTAGAAAAACAATGGCTGTTATTAAGAGTAATATCAAAAACAATCATCAACTACATACAGTCGAGCGTATGCATACTGCTTTTGGACAATCGTCCATAAAAGTCATATCTGGTAAAGAAATTCAAACTATTCTATTAAAAAAAATAATTCTTGCATGGACAGAAAACAACTGGACCATTCTTTCTGTTGAAAATATTTGGCAAGAATTACTATGGGAACTCAGTCAAAAAAAGAATATTTCAACAAAAGAAATACTACTTGAATTAGATAAGATAAAATACCGCTTTGCTCCTGCTTTACAAATTAGTTTAAATCAATTAATAAAATCAAATTCTAAAACTACAACTAAAAATATAGATACAAAATTTCCAAAAGAGCTAGTATCAAAAACACTTTCAAATCAGGAAACAGCTACTGCTATTCCCGTTAAAAACGCTGGTATCGTTATATTAAACAATTATATCGAAATACTGATGGACCGATTGGGTTTATTAAATGAAAAAAAATTTAAAAACAGTACCTCTCAATTAAATGCTGTTCATTACATACAATACGTTATCACAGGATTGACAAAAACAGAAGAATCTTTATTACCACTCAATAAAGTCTTATGTGGATTACCAATAACAACGCCTGTAAAGGATAGAATTAGCATTACTGAAGAACAATCAGAATTAATCAATGGTCTTATTAAAGCTGCTATTTCACATTGGCCAAAGGTTGGAGATACCTCTATATTAGGTTTTAGAGGAAACTGGCTGGTAAGAGATGGATTACTTATAGAAAAAGAAGAACGCTGGGAATTAACTGTCGAAAAAAGAGTCTATGATCTATTGATACACAAATCACCCTTTTCATTTTCAATCATTAAATACCCATGGATGAAAAAACCATTACATGTAATATGGCCATACTAATAAATAATATTAACATTAAAACTAAAAATTATGAGTTCCTACAATGAAAATCTAAACGCAAGTGTCGCAACATCCTTGCAAGCACAAGAACTAAAATTAAGCACCACGCAAGCCCAATTAAATGCGGGTATGTTCACGCTTTATTATGCCGAAGATGCAAAAATAACAGCTCAGGAAAAATTAAAAAAAACAGAACAAAAATATGCTGATCAGGAAACAATTAAAGATGAAGCTGTAGAAAATAACAACCTTAGCACCAATGTAGTAGCTACTGCCAACCAGGAAAATCAGTTTAATTTACAATCTGTTTCAAATACTGCGGTTGCAGCAGCTAATGTTCAAATTGCAACAAATGCTATAGTCAGTTTAGCCAGTGATATGGGCAGTATCGTGAGTATTTTGAATGCTGCAGATTATGGAAGCCAAATTTATGACCAAGCAGTTGCTGTAAACAAACTAATGAATGATACGGCATACAATGCTGAAGTAGCATCTCAATTGGCCATGGATGCATCTTATCGGACTGCAGAAGTAACAGCTAGTACTGTTTCAGATATGGCAACAATCACGGGAACATCCATTACAGATTTAGTAACTGTTTTAAATAATCAATTAGGAGCCACCACTACATTACAGGTTACTGAAAACACAGCCTTTACCGATGCAGCTACTGCCCAGAAAAAAGCAGAAGGAGAATTAATAGATGCCAATGTAGAATATGATGCCGCTAAAGAAAACTATTTACTAAGTATAAACGAATTGAATTTAAACTTACAAATTACAAAGAAAACCAATTCAGATTTTACTGTTCAATTTGATACTTATCTAAATCCTTTTTATAATAACAATATAGAAATTTTAGTAAATGGCATAATTACTTATCCGTACAATGTTAATCCTGTAGAAAATTATTACATTTTCGTAGTAAAAGAAAGTGAAAAATCAATTTTTTCAATCGCTACTGCAGAAGGATTGATTAATACTCCTGAAATAGCTTATCCAATATATGATACTAATTTTGAAACTATTTCAGAGACTATTTCAATAAATGATATCAAAGATATTAATAATGATCCTTTGTCATTAGGAGAGAACTATGTTGTGTTTGTTTTGGCACAATTTACAATCGATTATAAAAAATCATTAAATAATTTTGAAGATTATTTAACGGCCGCATCCTCTTCTTTTGTTTTGACTACTCCATTAAATAGTCCTAAAACTGATTCGATATCCGTTTCTTTCTTGCCTCAAAAAGATAATACAGCAAATTATACAACCCAAGTATTACAATTTAATTTAATGGAACCTAATACAGTAAAAGTAGATTACCGATGTATGTTTCTGCTTAACAATTCAACTGTAATCAATCAAATGTTTAAAACCGAAGATTTACTATCGGTAGAAAAGCAAATTGTAATTGAAATTAACAATGAAATCAATAAGATTAAAGACGAAGAAGATGAAATAAAACAGTTCAATAATCAAAACTTACTAGAAAGTTTAACTAACGAACTGAACGATCTTACCGAAAAGCAAACAGCATTAAACCAGAATGATACTTCAGAGATTGCAGAAGCCAAAGGAACATCGAAAAACGATACAGATAATGTTCTTGACACACAAATTAATGATTTAAAAACAAGAATTGAGGCGTTAACTTCTATAGATCTAAGAAGTATTAATCCAATTTCTGAAAGTCAAAACGGCCAAAAAACAACACCAAAACCTGGTTTCTTTTTTAACCAACTGATTGCAGAAAATGTTACAGATGGAAATTATATGGTTCCCACTGCTGATCAAATCACAATTGACCCCAAAACAAATAAAAAATCGGTAACTCTTCCAATACTTGAAAACACCACGGATAATTTTGGCAACCCACTCATCGAAGGAAATGAATACATTCCTGTAATATTATCAATGGCTTCTGGTCCAAAAAAGATAACAGTGCAATTTTCAAACTCAATTTCCGATTTTAAGAATACCAATACATTCTACTACGCTACAAAACCAACAGAAAATAACAATTAAAAAAAAACAACTATGTCAACATTAGTAATGAATCAAACAAAATATGGTGTTACCGAAAGTAAAAAAAGAACTCTCGACTCTTTAACTATTCAGGTTTTAAATGCCACAGACGAAGTATCTCAATTGCAAGCAATAGTCACTTCTTTAACAAACAAATTAAATACATACCAAGGCTTTTTAACACAAGCAGATGCAAACAAAACGCAAGCAAAAAACAATGTTGTTTTAATGGATGGTGTAATAAAAAATGCATTAAATTTAAAAGACAGCTCAAAAGTAGCTTTAAATGAAATTGTACATGCCAATGATAAAACTAAAGAAGTTGCTCAAAATACGACTATAGTAATTAATAAACTGATTTACACCGCTGAAATGATTAACAAATTAGCAGGATTAATTACTCGGAAAAAAGCGCAAAACCCGCTAATTTCAGATCAATTAATTGCATTGATAACTAAAGCGGGTACGAATGCCAACAATGCTGTGGCACTTACTTTAGTAGCTCTAAATGCAACATTTACAGCACAGTCAACTAACAAGGATGTGCTAAATACAGCAGCTTTAGAAAATGTACAATCTCGCAGATTATATGACAAATTAACATCAGACAACAAAACCAATAGTCCTAATGCTTCATTAAAAACGTTATTAAATAATGCGTATCAATCTTCTGTTGCTGAGTTTAATAAAATGCAAAATGCCTATAATGAAACCTTAAATCAGTTAAATTTAAAAACAGCTGAGTTAAATAAAGCTCAGATCAATTTAAAATCTTTACAAGCTGGTTTAGCAGCTGCAAATGCTGCTGCTCTTGCTAGTTAAGACAGACAATACAAATCATTTGGTTTTTAATCACAGTTTTTATTACTATTTTAAAAACTGTGACTAAAAACCATAACTTTCCCTAAAAAAGAAAACCATGAATCGTATTTACAAAAAATTTTATAGTGCATTCTATACTAAAACTAATTATATTCCTTCAAAGCCTTTAAACAAAACGCTGTATCCAGGAGACTTTTTCCATATCATCAATGGCGAAATGATTGTTTTAGGAAATATTTTTAGTTCCAATATTGTAGAAATGAAAAATGTAGTTTTTGAGCATAACATCAAATTAAATAGCGATTCCTGGCAATTTAGCGATGGCGTTTCAAAACCTTATTCAGGGAGAGCAACAGGCAATAGCGCATTTGATGGTATTTTTGAATTTAGTAAACAAATTTTAGCTTTTGCAGCTGGCGGGAGTTTTATTTTTAAATGTAATAATCCTGAGGCAGTCAAAATTAAAAATTGGACTGAACTACAGAATGAGTTAATAATAAAACTGACCCAAACTTATTTTTCTTTCAGAGAACTCTATTTGATTACTGAAACAGCGAGTACTTCTGATTGGACATTAGCTATTTCCGGAGCAAAAGATGGAGAATTAGAAATTGCTATGGAAACAGAAAACTTTGGTCTGGTAGATATTTTTGGACATTCCGATTCAAAAACAATTCAGTCAAAGGATATTGAATATTATTATAGGCAATCCGAAAGAAAACCTAGTTTTTTTAAAGCTAAGAAATTAGCAGAACAAAATGAAAGTCTTTCAGAATTTATAGACAAACTTATTTACCAACGTACCTTATTGAATTTATGGGGAAAAGATTTTTATAAATACAATCTGGATACAAATCAAGAACACGATGTTGCTCTATTAAATAATGCTCAAATAAGTATTCTGGATCTATTATCTGGCAATCAACTCAATCCTAATACAGCATTGCTCTATTTTAAATGGGCCGATGCTTCATTAGATGATATTGAAAAACTTTTTGTGAACTATGGGATCTAAAACGAACATAACAATATTGCATGAAGAACTTGATTGGCTTGAAAAAGTAATACAACAAGTCATTAGTAGTTATTTGATGCAAGAAGGTCATGAAAACGATTGGCACGATATTCCTATACCTGATTTATCTACAGAAAATGGTCCTTTCGCTTCCTTTGTAAACAATTGGAACATAAACATCTATGAACGTTTAGGAATTGCACTATGCTTAGCACCACATCTTAGACCTGAAATCCTAGATATTTTCTTTGGAAAAAATGCTATGTATGATCGAGGTTTCACCGAATTTGGAGGTATAATAGATAAAGGACATAGCGGCTTTATACCAACAGGACAAACATTGGCATTCTTAATTACTGCTACACATAAAGAATTACTAAATGAAGTCCATAAAATTGTAAGCAAAGAAAACAAACTCATCAAAGAAGATGTACTGCAATTAGCCGAAACAGATGCTTTCATTCCAAAATTAAATGGCATTCTTAGTCTGCATCACAATTGGTTTCATTATTTTATAACCAATGAAAAAATAAGTGTCGCACAAAGTGCTTCTTTCCCGGCACAAAAAATAACCAGCTCTTTGAACTGGGAAGACGTCGTACTGGATACTATCGTTATGGAACAAGTTAATGAAATCCTCACTTGGCTAGAACATGGCGAAACCTTACTCAACGAATGGGGCTTGTCCAGCAAAATAAAGCCTGGTTATCGCGCCTTGTTTTACGGTCCACCAGGAACAGGAAAATCATTAACCGCTACCCTTTTAGGAAAAGCAACAAACAAAGAAGTCTATCGTATCGATTTATCCATGATTGTTTCCAAATACATTGGAGAAACCGAGAAAAATTTATCCAAAGTATTTGATATAGCTCGTGATAAAGAGTGGATTTTGTTTTTTGATGAGGCCGATGCTTTATTTGGTAAACGAACTGCCGCTAATTCATCCAATGACCGACATGCCAACCAGCAAACTGCTCATTTATTGCAACTCATTGAAGATTTTCCTGGGGTTGTTATTCTGGCTTCTAATTTAAGAGCCAATATGGATGAAGCATTTACCAGACGATTTCAGGCTATAATCCATTTTAATATGCCATCTACAGAAGAACGTTATCAATTGTGGCAAAATGCATTCTCAGGCATTTGTACTTTATCAGAAGAAATTGATTTATATCAAATCGCCGAAGATTATGAGCTGGCAGGTGGAGCTATTATTAATGTATTGCGATACTGTGCCTTGGCTGCAATAGGCAGAAATGATTCCGTTGTAACTAAAAACGAGTTATTAAAAGGAATAAAACGGGAGTTTAGCAAAGAAAATAAAACCCTAATTCTAAAAAAATAAACGATGCTAAAAAATATAACATTAGCTTTAGCAATATGGTTTTTAGTGGATTGGGCTTATAATGAAAAAATAAAACCTTTCTTAAAGACAGAATTAAACACAGCAATTGCTGAACCTTCAAAAGACAGTTTAAATAATAAACCATTGAGTTTAGTTAAAAATTTATTATCAAAAGATTCTGTTACTTACGGATTAGATATTTCACACTATCAAGGCGATCTTATAACTGCATTAAATAAAAAGAAAGATTCCCTTTATTTTGTCATTTGCAAAGCCACAGAAGGAACCAGTTATATCGACCCAACATATGAAGCAAACTGCAATATCCTAAAAGAAAAACATGTGGTAAGAGGAGCCTATCATTTTTATCTCTGCGAATATGATCCCATAGCGCAAGCCCAACATTTTGCAAAAGTTGTTATGGATAACCAATTTCTAAATAGTGGTCATTTACCTCCAGTTATGGATATAGAAAACAGTAGTATGGATACCAATTGTGGTGATTTAAAAACTGCTCAAAACAATATACTGCTCTTTCTAAAAGAAGTTGAAAAAATAACAGGTCGCATTCCTATGATCTATACTAATAAATCAACGGGAGACAAATATTTAAACACTTCCGATTTTGCAAAGTACCCATTATGGATAGCAGCCTATACAAAGGATCTTACGACCAGTAATATTCCTTCAGCATGGGATAATAAATGGATGATATGGCAGCGTTCCGATAGCTACTCCTACCAGGAAGCCAATTTTGATTATGATATTTTTAATGGCAACCGACTGGAATTGAGAAAATTTATAAGAAGTACGATTGTGAAAAAATAGTGAGAAAAGCCCTAAAGACAAAAAGTGCGATGAATGTGGAACAAAAAAATACGATAAAAACAAGAAGACCTCAAGCTTTGCATGTAGCAGCATTACATGCTGGCGAACAAGGTAGACTTTTTGTAGATAATCGTCCAGTTTCCATGCAACAAAAAAAAGTACTCACAGACAATCGCCACAATACAATTTTAAAAAAAAGAGCCAACAACACAGCGCAAACCAATAACCTAGAGTCAATAAACCAAGACCTTTTAGATAGTGTACAACAAAGCCAAACAAAGCCATTACAATTGGCAAAAAATAACTCGAATACAGTTGCATTGGGAGGTGTTATTCAACGGTATCTAGAAGAAAATTTAGGTGGAGCGCTTGACGAGGAAAGCTACCAACATCGAGCGGAATCTGAAGCAAGAGGATTTAATAGTTTTGGCAACGATAATTTGGCTCGCGCACGAATCATTCTAGCCGATGGACAAGTGGTTACTAAGTTTGCTTATAGTCAATTTGGAGTACGACACAGCGAAGAAAAACTTATTGCTGAAATTTCAGCTACTTATGGAGCCGAAGTTTTAACACGAGCACCCGATGCGGAAGGACAAACAAGAATTGTCGAAATTTATACTGAACGAAAACCATGTGCCCCAGGAAATGCGGAACCTGCACGACAACAACGAGTACTTACAGAACGTAGTTGTCAGGCGTATTTGGCAGCTATGGTTCATGCTAATCTTCCCGTAAAGTACAGTGTGCCGAATGTTGCAGCAAATCATGGTACACTCATGAATGATGCTAAAGCAAGGCTTGATGATGAGTTTGCTAACGATCAAAGGCGAATGACTTTTCAAAATGCCAATAACAGAGGTTTTCGCTATTTTGCAGGGATACGAACGGCATGCTTTAACAGGCATCGCACCTATGGTCGAGATTACATCACAGAACGAGAAAGAGTAAGCCAATACATTGCCCAGTTTAGTGCTACCGTAGAAGCCCTTAATTTAGAAATCGACTATAGAACACCATTAATAAGAGCATTTGAAAGTGTACCACATTATTTAGGGAACGATGCTGAAACACCTTTAGTATTGCAACGATTGGTTGAAGCTTCACAAAATATTCAACATCAAATTGACCAAGCAATAGCACATATTCAAGAGCAAGAAAGGCAGATGGATGCTTATGCGGCCATGCAAAACGACCAGGAAGAAGAACAACGTCAATACATCATTGCGCGGATGGAACAAACTGGTTCTTCAGAAATTGTATCACTTGAAACTGGAATGGGAGAGGAAGAGATAATGGAAATTTGGAACAGCAGACATTTATAACAACAATATTCTACAAGTAAATTATGGAATCAATTATAAAAAAAACCAATTCACCAACCAATCATTTGAATGAAAACGCCATTCAAAATAAAGGTATAGCATTACAAGACAATCGCCCATCCACCATTATCCAAAAAAAAGCAAACAACACTGGTTTACCTGACAATTTAAAATCAGGAATAGAAAACCTATCTGGTCATTCTATGGATGATGTAAAAGTGCATTATAATTCCGACAAGCCAGCTCAGTTAAACGCTCATGCTTACGCTCAAGGAAGCCAAATACATATTGCCTCTGGACAAGAAAAACATTTACCTCATGAGGCTTGGCATGTGGTACAACAAAAGCAAGGCAGAGTAAAACCTACTATGCAAATGAAAGGCAAAGTCAACGTGAATGATGATAAAGGCTTGGAGAAGGAAGCAGATATTATGGGAGAAAAGGCTTTACAAGAATCTTATTCTAAAAACATAACTCAAAAGACAAATGCACAAGGCCAAAATTCATTAATTAAAACATTTTCTGTAAACAATGTAATTCAGGGCAAAATTGGCCCTGACGGAGATGGAAAGCTTGTTTTGGATTCGAATTTAAAAGTATATAGAGCCAAAAAAAATACAGATGGAACTTATGATATGTACGATCAAAACTCTAATCAATTTAAACAATATGGAATATCTCCAGATGATGAGCGATATAATATTTATGACTCTGAAAAAATGGACGATTCTGAAGACAGTGAAAAATTTTCAAGTTCCGATGATGAATCTAGTGATTTTGATGATAATCAAAATGAAATTAAAGCCAAGTATAATCCTGAATCTAATGAATCTAAAAAATTAAGAAGGGTCTTAAAGCAGGGCATATTTAATGCTATTGGAGAGGGTATAAACCCTCGCTATATAAGAAGTGATAAGAACAAACTAATTCAGCTCATTGGTGACAAATTTGGATCCGAAGAAAATAAACTGGGTCTTCTGCCTGATCTTTTTAAAGGAATCAATCTAGAAATTTTGGAAGGTGTAATTAAAGAAATTGAAGAAGAATTATCGGACAACAAGGACGTAGAAATTGAAGAAGAATTCTCGGATAACATGGACGAAGAAATAGAAAATATTGATCAATATATTACTACTCAAAGAGAAATATCAGGAGCTATAAAGAAACAATTTAAAAGCACTTATGAAAATATTGAATTAATTCATGATGGGAATTATCCGCCTCTTATTATTCATTTTCCTTTATTAAGGAAATTTATAATTGACAATCAGGAAAGAGAAAGCTTCAAAGGAAAAAACATTAGATCTGATCAAGCAAAAGGGATGACAAAACTTCTCTCTGCCAGATTGATAAGTCTTTATAATCAAAAAAGTGGTGGAACTTTACCTCGATTGGTAGAAAAAAGTAGTTTTGGATTTAAAACCCCAACACTTGCTGACCTAGGAGACAATTTAAGTATCAGACTCAGTCCTGGAATTAATAAAAATATCACGAAAATTATTGTAGAGGCTTTAGGAGTAATTGATAAAGAGTTACATGATTTGATGGATGATAAAACTAAGTTTGAATTTAAAGATAAAGTCAAAGAAACTGACGATTTATATAAATATTGGGATGGAGGAAAAGAAAATACAATTAAAGCATCCGAGTTACTAGAAAGCTATAATGAAAAGAAAACCTTACTCAAACATCTTGTTTTTACTCAAGTCGAAAAGGGAGCAAAAGGCATGAGTATTGTTGGAAGAGTTCTAGAACGTAACCATGATAACATTATGTTTTTTGGAGAACAAGAAGACACTACGTTAAGTCAAATGGCGAAAGATATTTTTGATCAAAATACTACAGAAGAACTTGAAAAAAATATAACTAACGGAATTTTATCTAGCCCAAATTTAGATAAAAATTATGATAAAAAAATGGAAGAAAAAGATGAATTGGGAGATGATTTACAAAAAGAGAGACTCGCTATTTTTTCGCATATATTAAAGACTTTAAAAGATAAAAAAAATAAAATTGATTTTGATGACGATCCCGTAAGTGAAAGTGAATATGAAGATGAAGATGAGATAAAAAAAATAAAAATTAATACTGGTAAGGTTGTAGTCCCATCTGGAATGGCAGCATTGTCAGTATTACTTACAAAAGATGATGGAGGTTTAAATGAGAAACGAAAAGAGCTAAAAAAGAAACAAACAGAGCTAAAAAAGAAACAAACAGAGCTAAAAAAGAAACAAACAGAGCTAAAAAAGAAACAAACAGAGCTAAAAAAGAAACAAACAGAGCTAAAAAAGAAGCAAAAAAACAAAAAGGCAAATAGTCAAACTTCAAGCGACGATGAAGAATTGGAATTAATAGATAACCAAATAAAAGAACTTGAAATTAGAATAAAAAACCTTACTACTGAAATTACTAAAAAAAAATCAGCTGTAAAAGGAATGATCCCAAAAGACAGTTCTGTATATTATGAAGATCATGATCTTTTGAAAATGATGTATGATTCTGAAATTTCAGATTATGATTATGCTCCAAAAGATATCATAATACTTGATCTTAACCCAAATATTACACAACCTACTGAAAAAGAAATCAGTTTTAAAAGTGAACTTTCAAAATTAACTAATAGCGGTAAAAAAGTCTGGGTAGTAGATTTAACATCTTCTACATCTGAAGAACAGGAAAACGTTTATCTAAAATGGAAAAATTGTGAAGATTCAACTTTACTGGTTACAAGAGTATCAGGAATAAAACAACAAGAAGGAGGACAAAATATGAATCCGCATGGCTTGATTCACTGGGCCCACAAAGCCGATAAGAAAAATGGTCATGAAATAATAAAAGGATTCTTCCAAGGTCTTCAGGAAAAATTCCCAAGAAGTACTATTTCTAACCAAATAAGAAGATATTTCAAAGAAAACCTTAACTCCTATTCATGGAAAAGAATTTTAAACAAAAAAGATGAACAAAACATTTCAGGAATCAAACGAAAACATAACAATGGATCTGATGATTCATCAAGTGATTCAGAAAACGAACCTAAAAAGAAAGTCAAAAAAACGAAAAAAATAAGTCATGTAAAAGAGAAAAATAAAGAAGGACAAAAGGAAAGTCCGGATTTGTGGTATTATGACGATATAAATGATCTTGCAATTAATCCGGACTCATTTCCGTTATTCAAAGAAGCTTACTTAGAAGATGTCGCTTCAAGCAATGCTTATCTTACAGAAGGTGAAGGACATACTCTTGCCAGTCAGCTTGGAATTTGCCTTGCCGTACTAGAAGGTGAAGTCGATCCGGAGGGTTATCACATCATTAAAAACTCGGGAAGTGGTGACTGTCTGATTCATACTCTGGATACTGCCTGGTCAATTCTGCAAAAACAAATAGAGTCAACTGTTAAAAATCATAATTCTAAGAGAACAATAGAATTAAGAACAGTTATTGCGCAACATATAGATGATACAGCTCTGGAAACTCTTATCGCTGCCGCAGTTTTTGGAGACGAACCCGGGCTGGGACCCAAAATGAGTCAATTAGTCGAAAAGGCTCAGAGAACACAAAAGGATTTTCCTTCAAAAAAAACAGAAGCCAAAAAAAGTATTGTCAGCAGCAGCTCCGTAGATGGTATGGAGCAAGTTGTTCAACTGCCGAAACTAGGAAATGGTGAGCCGCATCCGACAATATATGCCAATCATGTTGGTGTACATTGGCAACTGGTTATAAAAAAGAATCTCGAATGAAATGAAAACCAAATGAATAGAAATTACCTGTAATTCTCAATTTAAAAGCTATTATGGAAATGTTTCTGTTTTAGCAACAGTCAAAAATTGTACATAAGTCCTTAAAAATAAAGATGATTAAAATAAAGAACTATTGAACATCTACAAGATATAAAACAAGAAACATGCAATCAGAATCTGTAGCAAACAGCATTGAAGGTAAAATAGCTCAGTCTAAATCTAAAACATTACAAAACAATCGTCCTTCCAAAATTTTGCAAAAAAAAGCCAACAATACAGGCTTACCTGACAATTTAAAATCAGGAATAGAAAACTGTTCCGTCCTGAAAAAAGTGTAAACTTTTTTCGACACTATCTCAAAAAGTGTGTAAGTTGAAAAGTCAAGGCTTCGGTTTTTATAATCGGAGCCTTTTTTCAAATATAAGGGTAAATTGGTTTAAAACCACTCCCCAATTTCGAATAGGCATTGACCATTTTTTTGTTGCTTCTCTTAGAGCCAAATATACCGATTTTAGGACTGCTTCATCTGTTGGGAAAGACATTTTGTTCTTGGTGTATTTTCTAATCTTCCCGTTAAGATTCTCAATTAGATTTGTAGTATAGATTATTTTTCTAATCTCGATTGGAAAGTCAAAAAACACGGTCAGTTCATCCCAATTATCTCGCCAGGATTTGATGGCATAAGAGTATTTACTTTGCCATTTACCGGCAAAATCATTTAAAGCGAGTTCTGCTGCTTGTTTTGTTGGAGCGTTATAAATATGTTTCATATCGGCAGTAAATTGTTTTCTATCTTTCCAAACCACATATTTACACGCGTTTCTAATTTGATGAACCACGCAGATTTGTGTTTGAGATTCAGGAAAAACACTTCGGATTGTTTGAGTAAATCCATTTAAATTATCAGTGGCAGTTATGAGTATATCTTCAACACCACGAGCCTTTAAATCAGTTAAAACGCTCATCCAAAAACTACTAGTTTCGTTCTTGCCCAGCCACATTCCAAGCACTTCTTTTTTGCCGTCTCGGTTGAGTCCTACGGCTAGATAAATAGTTTTGTTGATCACTTTTGAGTTTTCACTAACCTTGAAAACAATACCATCCATCCAAACAATTAAATAGAGATCTTCTAGAGGTCTGTTTTGCCAAGTCACAACTTCATTGGTAATAGCACTGGTAATTCGAGATATGGTTGAAGAGGACACTTCAAAATCATATACTTCTCTAATTTGTTCTTCAATATCACTAACGCTCATTCCTTTGGCATAAAGAGAAATGATAACGTTCTCAACTCCTTGAGCGATGTTTTCTCTTTTGGGAACAAGCATTGGATTAAAGGTGGAATCTCGATCACGAGGAACCTTGATTTCATGTTGACCAAAAGAGGTCTTTATTTTCTTAGTTCCATGTCCGTTGCGATAATTTCCCGTAGTAGTTTTATCATGTTTCTCATTGTCTAGATGAGCATCAAGTTCAGCTTCGAGCATGTGTTCCACTGCTCGCTTATGCATCGTTTGAAAGAATGTAGTTAAATCTTCTGCACTCTTGAAGGATTTGTAGAAATCTTTGTTGTTTAATAAGTCGTCTTTGTCAATCATAACTATGTAAATATATAAAAGGTTAAAAAGTTATTTCCGAAAATTTTTGAGCTTTTTGAATTAGCTCAAATTTTCAGAATAACTTTTCAACTTACACAGTTAGTGAGACACTACCCTTTTTTCAGGACGGAACAGTAAGAAAATAATAACACAAATCACCATTTCCGCTGCCAATATCTAGAATTGATTTATCATTTAAATCTCCTATTTGCGTTAATATTTCAAAACGTTTCAGTTGGTCGTCCGCAGAAAACCAAGCCAGACTTTGGGCACTTTCTGAACCATATTTTTCAATCTTATCTGCGTGGAATTTTTGTATGTATAAGTTGTCTAGCATATAAGCGAGGTCTTTATCAAAAGTTAGTTGATTAAAAAATAAGTGTCGAGTTGAGCTAAAAGATTTCTTAGCAAATCCAAATGAAACTTTTTAAATGAATCATTTGTTTAATTTTACTTCGCTTCTTTAGACCAAAAACTACCATAAATCTTGTATAGTTAGTCTTTTAATTTTAAAAAGCCTTAATCATTCATAAAATTAAGCAAGTAATCCAAAATAACAACCCGATATATTTGAAAAAAGGGTTCAACTTTAATTAAAAGTTCTCCCCTTATTATTGTCAAGCTTACACATCATTTAGGATAGTATTAATTTTTACCATCAAAAATCTTCAAGATTAATTTCCTCTGCAATAAGCATTTGAATATCGGACATAATTAGCATCGTTTTCAACTTTATCGCTCCTGCCTTCAATTGTTCATTCGACATTGTAAATTTCCAAATAGTATCGACAAAATTTTCAAATGGTAGATTGGCATCGTACTTTACCACTTGTGCCTGACTAATGATCAATAAGATTTGCTTTACCAGTTCTCTACACTCTTCCACTTTCAATTCAAAGGGTTTCAAAACGGTCAATACCAAGCTTTGTAAATCGTACAATATCTCCGAAGCAGCTTTTAATTGCGCTTTCTTAAAAGAAATATTTTTAGTATCAGAAAACCTTGGGATCAACAATTTGCTATACAATCCCGATAATTCCGAAACTTCACTAATCGTATAAGTACTAAATATTTCTTCATTCTTTTGAATCCATGCCGATAATTTCTCTACAAAAAACGGATCTTTATTTTCTAAACTTCTAGTTATTTTTGGGAATTCTAACAAATTATTTTTTAGAACACTAACTAGATTCAATGTTGATTTTTTCATCGCTATTCCGGTAATAATTTTGATTCAATTTCTCCATTAGCATTTTCGGATCTACTCCACTCCATACCATTCTCAGAAATTTTCAATTTAATGAAGATTAAATTTTCAGACTTAAGTTCTCTTAATTTATTAGCTTCAACAACTATATTAAGATTGGCTAAAGCCTCCACCTCTTTAGTAATTGTAATTTCTCGCGTTAAAACTGTAATTAAATCTTTAATAATCAAATCAATGTTTATTTTGGCTAATGCCTCTTTATTTATCAAAGCATATTTTTCAATTGTCTTTAAATAATACACTACGATTTCTTTTGAAAAACCCGAAACAGGATCGTGACTGTTGGTTAGTTTAATTTGTTTTTCTAAAACACCAACTTGTTTCGCTGTTTCCGTTTGTAACAATCTGGAAGGCTCTTTTGTGATTTTTAAGACTCCAAGTTTTTCTAATAGAAAACTATAAACCAAAGTATTAATCTTGATACTATCAAAACCAATTACTGGAGGTTTTGAGATGTTTTCAATTTCATCTAAGGCAATGGGAATCGTCATTTCAACATCGTCAATTCGCATTCTTGGAATTGAAAAATATTTCAAATAATCATGTTTTGCATATTCTTCAGCTAATTTTACAGTTTGAAGGTCAGACATTATTTTAGCATTGGTAAAACTAGCCACAATACTTCCTAGGTAATCATTCAATTTTATCATAGTTATTTTTTTTTTAAATAGATTGGCTACCCAACAAGACAGCCAATCTATTTTAATATTATTACTCGTTTACACTCGTAATGCTGTCTTCTAGCATAGTTAAGATTCGATCTAATCCAGCTGGAATTTCATCATTTACAGCGCGAACGTGAACTCCAAGGTTATAGGTTTTCTCTACATTGGAACCAGTAACCGAAGTTCTCTTGTATGAAGCAGAAGCTTTGAAATTGACAATCTTGTAATTAATACCAAGCTCAGCACTTGCAGCAAACTCACTAGAAACACTTTTGGTTTCTGTAGAAGTAAGCTTCGCATTAAAATCAATGGTCATTTCTTCAATTCTAATACTTGGAATAGATAACATGGTTAAGAACGGAACTTTAATCTCGACTTCTTTTTCATCAAATTTTGTATTTCCTGGTACATTTGCTTTTAAAGGATCTGGATCATAATTTGGATTAGGAACCGATTTTTTGTAGTTGAAATCTACATAACGTAACTTTTTTGGATCAGTAGCAGAAGCTCCATCTTCAAAACCAACCGATTGTATAAAATTAACTTGTGCCATAGAGGCTGCATTTTGCGCTTGAACAGCTGCTTGTAATGGTCCACCGATGTAAACACTAAAATCTAAACTATTTAATTCTGCGACTAAATTTGACATATTTATTATTATTTAAAATTTATTTCTTACTCTCTTATTAAGGTTTTTCAGATTCCACCTCTCCATTTTGTGCACCAAATGGTTCGATACAAAGTTGAATCATAACAAGTTTGTACAAAAGAGTAAACACACCCTATTTTAGTTTTGAATTTACCCCAAAAAAAAGGGGATATTTCCCCTTGTGATATCAACGATTTAAAATAGTTTTATCCAATTACCTTTTTTTAAAATTAACCTTAACAAAAAAACATGATGGAACAAAAACAAGGAAAACCAAAACAATTAATTATCAATTTATAATTTTTTTAAACAATTGTTCTTAATAATTAATTGGGTGTTAACATTATAAAAATCTGTATTTATAAGTGTGGTGTTTTTATCTTGTTTGTCAATCAAAATATATTTTAATTGATATGTTTTTCTTTTACAGTAAAATCTTCCCATAAAAAAGATTGTATTGGCTGCTCGAATGAGGTAAATAATTGACCGTTATCTGTTCTAGATCCTGTTTCTTCAAAATACTTAAATCCTTTTAGAAAATATTTTTCACGCTCTGTTTTGTCTTCTCTTTCGATAGCAAAACCAAGTAATCCTTTTGTTTTATTAACATCCATATCAAACGACAATAGGCAGCAAGTTGTGCCACATATTGCCGTTACCGTTAGGTCATTTTGTGTATTTCTAAATTTCATAACAGTGTTTTAAGATTAAAAATTAACTCTAGTTGATAATCTTGAAGCTCCAGCTGAGTTGGGATGTATTTCGTCTCTCCAATATTGTGAGCCATTTAGCAAGCCTCGAAAATCGATAATTTGAGTTTGAAATTGATATCTTCTTTGAATAAATATTGCTTTTATACAGTTTAATAAATAATGAAATTTATCAAGAAGTCTGATTATAATATAGCATTTTAAAATTTCATCGTTTATTTGTAAACGATCAAATACTGGTTTTATCCAAGGTCCGAGTGGCAAACTTACATTAACTAACGATGGTCTTACACCTAATTTATACAACGGATAATCATAGGTATGCATATAAAATATAGTATTTGGCGTTGAATTTGAATTGACAATACTTCCAAATCCTAAATAATTTGTTGCAATTGTATTGAAAATTCTGTTCAGGTTAGCTGTATTGAAAAGTGCATTTTCAAATACCCGAGTGTTTAAATATCTTTTATATAAAATGCATTTTCTAAACAATTCATCTCCAGAAGCTGTGTTTCTCAAATCGTTTAGCTTAGATTGATCTGTAAAAAAATTAGCACTAAAGCTAGTGATTCCAGGATTTAATATTGTCCCAAGTTGTGGAAAAACATCATTACCTCCACCACTAAAATATATTCTATCGATTCTATAGTTACTGATGTATTGAACAAAGTTTGCTTTATCATTAAACATATCACTAGTAGTTTCTCCAAATTTTGCCAAGTGCAAACTATTTAGATTCAAGCTTTGGTTTCTATCCGAAATAGTGTCGTACAAATCAAGCACACGAGGAATTGGATAATCAAGCCAAGAATCGCCTTCAAAAATCACATTTAAAGTATTTGGGTTGTTTGCATTTCTTCTAAAAAGAAAAGCATTTGTAAAAAAAGGTTGATGGAGCGATTCGTCTTCGCCTTCAGTAATTGATTCTGTTATTCTTGGAGCACAACTTGACCCTAATTTAATAATTCCAAAACAACTACCTGGATTTGTTACAGCAGCTGGATTTAAAATGGTATTGTTATTATTCAAACGAATTCGAACTGAAGCTACAGTACCATTACTTCTTTTATTTCCGCCAACTACTACTGCAAATTTTCTATTATTTTCAACTATTATTTCTTTCACTACATCACAATGGGATACACCTCCTACACTTTCTAAATCACGAACATTATTGTTTGCATCAAGATAAAGTCTAGCCAATCCATTTAAGGTATGATTGCTCATTACGCCGTTATCATTTACTCTATTAAAGCATAGAATATCGCCCACTTCTACAGCATTTGTGTTATCAACTAGCCAAACTGGCTTTGAAGCATCGCTTTTTCTTGAGTTACTCAAAGCTTGAACCACATAAGTAATATGCCGCATACTAAATACAAACCCATCAGATTCTTCAACTCCAGCAGTTCTCATAGCCCAAGAAACAAAAGCCGCACTCCAAGCATTTTGACCTCTAGCCGATGCCAAAGCAGTGTTTCTAGGATTTACATTTTGATAACTTGGTGGATTTGCTCTTGTGCCTCTTACACCTCTCCAATATTCTTGGAGTTGATCAATCATTTTAAAGCTTCCATCAAGGTTTGTTTCTGCTTCTCCTATTGATCTGCCTGGATTTCTCACATCATAAGGATCAATCCAATTTAATTCAGCTTGTCCTAAAATATAAGCGATTTGATTTCTAATAGCACACCAATCCTTTATATTTGTAGGTCTTGTTGCGACTACTTGTTCGTTTTGATTAAAATAATTTAAAGATTCAAATAAATTATTACTGGGTCTATTTCTTCTATAATTTGTGATATAATTTTCCATAACGATGTGTTTTATTTGATTATTTTATTTGGATTTACATAACCATTTCCTGCTCTAAAAATTTCCAAATTATTATTAGGAAAAACTGCTGGATCACACGCCTTAAATAGTTTTTCTCGAATTTGTTTTATATTTAAATTTGGTTCTTTTTCAAGAATTTTAATAACTAATGAAGCTACATAAGGAGCCGCCATACTACTTCCGCTTTTTGAACATAACTTGTTAGAAGCTCGAATCTCCCTACTTGATGAAGAACAAGATGATTTTATTTTAGATCCTGGAGCCAAAACTTCTGGTTTCATTCTACCATCGACTGTAGGTCCAGAACTACTGAATGGTAATATAGTTTTGTTATTATCTGTTTGATCATAAGCACCAACTACTATACTATATTTAGAATTGCAAATAGAGTTGGTGGTGTGCGTTTTATTTACTATTTGTGGTAAAAAAATCGATTGCCCGCTATCGTCTCTTTCAATATAACAATGGTATCTGCCTTTACTTACTTTTTTCCCAATGAGTTCAATGGTCCAATATTTTGAGTTTAGTTTCCCATTTACCAAAATATTTATTTGGTTTTTGTGCGTATTGGGTTCATTACTTCTGTGCAAACAAATGCCAACTTCTTGATTGTCTTTAACTATTATTTCATCTTGAAATGAAGTAGAAGACAATAATAATTTCTTATTATCATCATAAATATCCACACTTAAAATATCATCTCCTTCATACCAAATTTCCATTTCGTTTGGTGTTCTGTCTTTTTTTTTGAATAACCAGGGAATTTTAATTCTTTTGTTGTTTTTTATATCGCCATAAGTGTGTGCTTTTGCCTGATGGTAATTGCCTGTACTTTGCACTATTGCGGTACTATTTCTTGAAGTTAAGAGATTATCTATAGCTTGTTCTACTAGAGTTTGCCCAGTGTGTGCATCTCCGTGACCACCAAGACTCATATTAATTACAACTGGTCGGTTACCTGCTTCAGTTAAAATAAAATCCAATCCTTCAATTAGTTTTACTGAATCTCCAAGTGATAAATTTGAACCATTAACCAGATTTGAGCCCATATCAACAGCAATTATGGAGCAATTTGGTGCGAAACTTTTGTTGGCTACACTTCCGTTTCCGCAAGCAATGCCTAACACATGCGTTCCGTGTGATCCTGTACCAAACAAATCAGATTTTCCGGGATGATAGCCTATTTTTTTGAATGGAAAATCATCGTCTAAGGCATCATTTAATTGATTTTTGTCAATAAACTTACCATAGCCAAACTTGTTACCATCATTTTTTTCGGACTGCACCCAAATTTTTTCAAATCTTGTTTTTCCATTATTTATAAAATCTGGATGGGTGAAATCGAACCCAAAATCGACTATTCCAAAAACCACTTTTGATGTTTGATTCTCGTTGATTGCTATTTTTGATTTGTATTTGTAACGTCTGACTTTTTCATAAATAAAATCGTCTGACGGAATAACTCTAGGTGCTTTTAAACTTTTCACTTCTGGACTGTCATAAACTTGGTTTAAAAATTTTCTTTTTATCCTACAACTTATTATATCTCCAAATTGCGAAATCACTTTGCAGTTTTTAGGATACAGTTTTGAATTTGACAACCGCATTAATAGTGAAAGTTCTTCTTCTTGGTTTCCGTAAAGTATTATTTTTAGTCGCGGATCCATTGTTTATGGTATTACAGGTTCTGGAATTTTAGCTAATTCTATCAGCTTACGCTCAATATTAAAAATTGAACTTGATAATAATGAATTTAATACTAAATTATAAAACGAGATGTTTTTATCCTTTTCTTGAGATTTTAAAAATCTATCTAAAAGCCGACCATCACCAGATATTTTATCAAGTTTAGTTAAAATTTCTTGATCTATTTTAGATAGATTCTTGATATTTTTATTTAGAAGTAACTTTTGAACATCAATTTTATTTTCTCTAAACTTTTCGATTTCATTTTGTAATTGAATATTTTTTAACTCAAAATCTAGTTCATCACTAAGCTTTTGAGTTTCAACACTTCCAGCTTTTAGAAAATTCTTTTGAAATTTATCATCTATAAGTTTTGATATGTTTTTGATATTATTTGCTTCAAATTGATCTATTTTTTTATTAATTTCATTTAGTGCTTTTAATATATCATCAGCTTTAGTTGTGGTTATAGTTTCCATTGTGCTTTATTTTTTAGTTATGGGTTTTACCTCAGTTACAGTTGCAGGTTTTACATTACTAATTGCCTCTACTTTTTTCTCTAGTTCATATAGTCTTTCTATAACTTTTGGCAATTCAGCAATTTTGGCATTAATACTTTCTATTGCGGTTTTATTTTCCTGTGAAGATTTCTCAATGGTTTCGACTTTTTTGGTAAGCTCACCAATCGCTTTTTGATTCTCCCCAAGTTTTTTATCAAGCTCATCCAATTTTATCAAAACAGGATCTGTTGTATTAGTTGGAGTTGTTGAACCTCCTGGCAATGTATTGCCTTGAGGACCTGTTTCAGTTGTAGCAGGATTTCTAGTAGGAATTACTTCCAATTCTTTTGCTTTATTTTCAATTAGCAAATAACTGATTATTGGATTTGTGGATATCATTCCTGCAATAAGTCCCGTTTTTTGAATTTCTTGAGGGTCTTTTATTCCATAATGTTCAGCTCTGCTATTTGCTATAAAATAACTCATTATTAGATTAAGTGGATTCATAGTTTCTATGTTTTAATTGTTAAAAAATGAAATAATTGGGCAGCATTATTTTACTGCCCAAGTATTTTTTTATTTGTTCATAGTCATCATAAGTACCAATGGTAAGATATTGTTGCTTGAATTGTCTTTATTCATAAGTAACATCATTGGTAAAAAAGTATTCATGCTGTCTGATGATTTTCCTGAACCAGAATCTCCAGCTGTAGTCATCATTGACATAATTATTGACATAGTCATATCAACTTCAATTGGGTTTTTACCTGGAACTATTCCAATTTTTGCTGGAGAAGCAATTCTATTGGAGTCTGTATCGGCTGTTACAGCTGGAATAATTTCCAGATTTTCAACTTTCAATTTTGGTTGATTTAATAATGAACCCATCATATTCATCATCTGCATATTTTTCAACACTTTAGTTTGATTGTCGTTCTTTTGAAGGTCAATTTTTGCTAATTGTGTGTGTTTTGCATCTAATGAAACTAAAGCTTTATTGGTAGCAATAGTGGTAGTTTTAAGTTCGTTTACCTCTTTAGAAATGGTATCTAATGATTTTTTTAAGTCGCTTTTTGTAGCATAATCTGCTGAATTTCCACTCAAATTGTTTCCGAAATTTGAACGTTGTCTAACGCCTGGACTCACTGATGGATTTATTCTTCTAGCCAATGGTCTTCTGTTTGGTCTTGCTTCATCAAAACTTTCCCCATAACTTTCTAGCAAATCTTCGTTTAATAAATCTTCATTTAATAAATCTTCGTCTAAATAACTTTCGTAATAGCTCATAACTTTAATTTTTAATTGTTAATATGTATTTAATTTTTATTGAAATAATGTTTATTGTATTTTAGTATAGCTGGTTGTACATACTTGTTGAACAGAATAAAATCGGGCACATTGTTTCCTGGTTTTCCAGTACCAAAACATTCTGTACAATCTATATTTTCTCCAAAACATTCAGTGCAAGCACCAATGGCTTTTGCGATGTCGTCGTTTTGAGATAATTCAAAATTTAGTTGCGCTTTTAATTCTTCTATAATGGCGAATAACTTTTGATTTATCCTTTTCATTTTTTTAATTTTTTCTTCCAATTCTAAATCAATAAAAGGAGTTTCTTCTATAGTTTCTTTTTTTTCCATCATAGGTTGCATCATCTCAAAATATTTTGCCATTTCTGGATTTTGCTCTTTCAACATTTGTATATACGCTTCCATACTATCTTTTTTTTATGTTTACAAACTTGCAATCGATGTTTGTACTCGATTGATTCTGCTTGGTCCATTACTACCCACTAACTGACCATATTCGTTTACAAAATAATCCTCACTTGGTATAAATCCACCATTGTAGTATTCATACAAAATGTTTTCAGTCAAATAATTCACGTTTTCAATCAATTCTGCAAACGAGTGGCTTTCAATTGGTGCATTTGGACTAGCTGTTCCTAAACTTTGTTGCGCTTGTCCTGCTTGAAATTGTGGATTATTGATGATACCACCCAATTGACCATACAGATTTTGAATTCTACCAATATCTTGTCTCGCTTGTGGATTCAATTGCACTGGATTGTCCTGAATGTATTGATTGATTGCTGGCAAAGCAGCTCTTCCAGCATTCGCTAAATAACGACCAGTATTATTAACCGTTTGTCTAAATTGCGATGGCGGATTTTGATGTTGTCGCTGTGGTGGTGGTGAATATCTTCTTTGTGGCTGTGGCTGTTGTTGTCTTTGCTGATTTTGTTGATTTTGTTGATTGTAATTTGACAAAGCAGTAGCCCCAGAACCTGCTAGATTACTAACCAAACCTCCGAGCGCACCTCCTATTTGTGGTGCTCCAAAATAAGTTCCAATTGCAGTACCCGCCATTGGAGCAATGGTAGAAACACCACGCAAGACTCCAGAACCTATACTACTGGCCACATTCCCTAAGCTTGACCAAAATCCTTCAGCTTCGCTTTCTGACATTTGATCTACTCTTGATAAAAGGACATTTTCTAACTCGCTTTCGCCTAAATTTGAATATTCAGGTCCTAAAACATATCTAACTGCTTCAAAGTAATCTTGTTCACTAAACGATTCCCCTTGAAAAACTTCGTGATATAAACTCATAATTTCTAGTTGTAAATAATTGTTTCTTACTCTTTTTAGGTTTTTCAGATTTCACCTATCAATTTGTGCACTAATTTGATTTGGTAAAATTGAATTTTTATATCATTTTGTAAAAGAGTGATTTAACCCTTTTTGATAGCGGTTTTTTCTCTATGAAAAAAAATAGAAATAACTGATAAAAAAGGGTGTATTTCCCCTTGTCATATCTGATTAATTAAAATAGTTTTGTCCCGTTGCCTTTTAAAAAAAATTAACCTTAATTAAAAAACATTATGGAACAAAAACAAGTAAAACCAAGACAACTAATTACAAAGGAATTTGCTAAATTGCTAAATGAAAATTATAATAAAACCAGATATCCTTTGATCAAGGAAGCCATAAAAAAAGAAGATGCCAATGCGATTTGGTTTTCTATTGTGGAATTAGAGAACTATATTGCTTACATAAAAGCTGAAGCAAAAAAGCAAAAAGGTGAAATTGATGGAATACGCTTTCATTTTGGGGCATATCCTGAAGATAAAGCATATGCTGAAAAAGCAGGGCTGACCACTATATTTTTAGCTCCAACTGGGAAAAAGAAAATTAAAAAAACAACTGAGATAGCCAAAATGGAAAAATCCACTGCAAATGATGATTCCTTAAATATTGCTCCATTAAATTATGGTTCAATTGGTAACCCTCCTCCAATCACTTATATTTAATAAATGTTTAAAGATTTAAGATTTTATATTATTTATTTAGCTTTATTATCAAGTATAATAGGATTTCGTTTCTATCATAAATTGCCCAATAATAAAGCTAAATCTTTATTGTATATCATTATATTTTCGTTTTTAACAGAATTTGTAGGCAAATATTTTACTTCATGGACAGGATTAATCAATTTTTCTGTCTTTAATTTCTATATGCTCGCAAGTTTTAGTGCCTACATCATATTACTGCATGCACTCATACAAAATTCAGCATGCAAAAGAATAGCTATTAGCTTCTTAATCATCTTTTATTTATTCTACTTTTTTAATCTTTACTATTTTCAATATCAAAACGACACGGTGTTTACCAATAGTTTTGCGCTTGGAGTAGTTTTTGTTTTGCTCTTATCGTGTTGTTATTTCGTAGAAATCTTTAACTCCGAAAAAATACTCAATTTCAAGAAATCAATTTACTTTTGGTTCATTCTTGGAATTTTACTTTTTCATGTCCCTTTCCTACCTTTTATGCTGGCTATAAAATGGTTTTTAATAAAAAATGATGAATCAATATTTAGTCTTGTGCTGTTTATATTGAATCTATTAATGAACAGCTGTTTTATCATCGGATTTTTATGGAGCGAAAAGAGATACAACTATTAATTATTTCACTAAGTATAGTTTTCTTTACATTAGTTGTAATACTACTGACTTTGTTCTTCTATTTTTCAAAGAAAAAAAATTCTTTTTTGATTGAACAAATGAAGTCCAAACATTATTTTCAATCCGAACTAGTAAAAACAAGGATAGAAATCAAAGATCAAACCTTGTCAGAAATCAGCAAAGAACTCCATGACAATATTGGCCAAATTTTGTCGGTTGCCATAATGCAACTCAACTTATTTCTACATGATGAAAAAAAGATTGTCAAACCCAAAGAGCTTAATGATTTAAAAGAAATTATTGCCAACGCATTAGATGAAATTAGAATTTTGTCAAGAATAATTAATAAAGAAAATACTTTACAATGTAATTTTATTGAAGCGATACAATTAGATTTAGATAAAATTAAAAAATTAAAAAAAATCAAGTGCATCTTGAATTGGGATGGTATTTCACCACAAATAAATTTTGAACACGAATTGTTTATTTACCGAATTTTTCAAGAAGCCATTCACAATAGTTTGAAACATTCGCATAGTGAAACCTTTGAAATCACAATTCATACCTCAAAAGATCATTTCCTATTAACCTTAACCGATTTCGGAATTGGCTATAATACCAATGAGTTATCTACCGGATCTGGATTGCATAACATGAAACTAAGAGCTCAACTTATTGGAGCGTCAATAGCAATAAATTCTAGCTGTAATGGTACCTCAATTAAATTAATTTACCCTTTAATCCCAAACCATGAAGACTACCAATAAAATAATTATTGTAGATGATCATCTACTCTTTTCCCAGTCATTAAAACTCTTAATAAATAGTTTTAATGATTTTGAAGTAGTAAACAGCTTCGAAAATGGTAAAGAATTTATTAACCATCTTCAAGAAAACCCAGACACGATAGTCGATTTGGTTCTTTTGGATGTCAATATGCCTATTTTAGATGGATTAAGCACCATTAAATGGATAAAGGAAAACCAACCCAAACTGAATGTTATAGCGCTCTCAGTAAACAATGACGATGAAACCATAATAAAAATGATTACCAATGGAGCCAAAGGATACTTATTAAAAGATACCAGTCCTAAAATTTTTCAAGAAGCAATTATTGCTGTAATCGAAAAAGGCTATTATTTTACCGAGTTAGTTTCATCTATTTTGATTAACCGAATTGACAGCGACAGCAAAAAAATCATCTTAAAAGAAAAAGAGCTTATTTTTCTTAAACTTGCTTGTAGCGAAAAAACATACAAGGAAATTGCCGACGAAATGTGCTTAAGCCCAAAAACAATCGATGGCTACAGAGAATCCCTATTTGAAAAATTAGAAATTAAAACTAGAATTGGATTAGTATTGTATGCCATAAAAAATAAAATCGTTTTCATATAGAAGAAATCAAAAATTTTAGCGAAAAGTTTAAATACAAAATCTCAATTCATTTAAAACGAATTGGGATTTTTTTGCACTTTATTTGAATAAAGTACAACTAAACAAAACAACTAACTATAAAAAACTAAAGATTATTGTTTGGGCAACACTACAGTATCAACAACGTGTATAACATCATTTGACTGATTTACATCAGCTATGGTTACTTTTGATTTAATTCTATTTTCATCCGATAAACCCAACCATTATCGCTTTTTGAGCAAAAGATGTAACTGAAAGCACAACTGTAAAAATGCAATCAATAAAAAATTTCTAGTTTTCATAATATCTATATTTTAAGTTATATAGACATTTAAGGAGTAAAGTGGAACATGGCTTTTAAAAGAATCGTTTTTTGAAAAAAAAGAAAAATACCAATGAGGAAATAAGCTTAACAAAAAAAGCCTCGCTAATTGCGAGGCTTTGATATTTAGAAAATCTAGAAACTATTTTTTTATGAACTTCAAACTTGAGGTTCCTTTATTTGATTTGATTTTTAAAAAATAATTTCCAGTTCTTAAATTTGATACATCAATTTTTGAGATATCTTTTATATTAGGAAATGCAATTACCATTTGTCCTAAGATATCATAAACAGCAATGGATTGAATTTCGATATCATGAATCATTGAGATGTTTAATACATCAACCGCTGGAACTGGGTATATTTTAAAATAATTAGAAAACTCAAAATCCTGAATATTTAAAGTTGTTTCAAATTTTGATGTCGCTTTATTGGTAAGTATCGGGAAATTATAATCAAAATAAATATTAGCCTCGTTAGTAAACGAATCTCCGACTTTTAATGTTGGAAGTGTTTTGATTTTAAAAGCAACATACCCATCATTATTGGCATCATCAAAAGGAAGATTGATATTTTCGAATATAAACTCTACTTTGTTTCCTTCTGAAATTTTAGTTACAAAAGAATGGCTCGAACTTGTTGGAATTAAAGTTGAAATATCAAATTTTGTCAAATCAATCATATCTTTAACTACAATATTTTGGGCAGAAAAAGTTCCAGTATTTTCAAATCGAATCATATAATGTACATACTCGCCTATTAAGTTTGGGGTAATACTAGTTCCTTCCAAACAAGTTTTATCATTAGGATCATAAGATCCAACAACTGTTTGATTTAATGTAAAAGTATTATCTAATGGTGTTTCGTCTGTTCCTTGCGATGTTAATGTTGCTACAAATTTTAATATATCACCGTTGTTTACTGCAGGAGTTTCCATTGGTGAATTTACATTTAGAGTAAATGTAATTTCGCGGGTTTCAAATGGTTTTAAATTACTAAAATTCCATGATAAATTATTTAATGTTTGAGTTGTAATTACTGAAGTGGAAGAAATAAAATCTAAAAGGTCATCATTAAAATTTACATTTATATTTCCTGATTCAGTTGTATTTCCTTTATTTTTACAGACAATTTTATACTTCGATTCAAACCCTGGTCTTGCTGGATGTAGTGGTATTAAAGTAACTTCTAAATCTGAATGGATACCATTGGGAGTAAAACAAAAATCTTGAATAAAGGGGCTGGATTGTGTTGGAAATGTGACTGAAGCATTTATTGGGGAAACTAAAAAATAGCTTGGATTTTCTAAAACAGGAGTTATAATATAAGTATTTTCCTTTAAAGGAATACTCAATAACCCCGTAACATGAGAAACTACACTTCCTGTAATATTAACTTCTTTAATATCATATTTCATGTTGCGATAAACATTATCGAGTAAATCACATCCATTTTTATCACTATCAATCTTAGCAATACATTTAATTTCATAACTTGTTCCACCTGGCTTAAAACTACAATAGGAATTAATTTCAACAGAAGACAAAGGCAATTCACTACCCTGAACTCTAGATTTGAAAAAATCATATTGATTATTTTCAACACAAATGTATTTTAAATTAGGATTAAGGTGGAAAAAAATATCTGGTGATTTCCATTCATAGCCATTTTTTACTATTAAACTAGTCAAATTGTTGCTCCAACAATGTAATAATGTTAAGTATTTCTTGTCCGATACATCTAAAACTCCACTTAATTTATTACGAGAACAATTAAGTTTTTTAAGTTTAGTACAGCTAGATAAATCTAAAGTAGTAATTTCATTATAGGAACAATTCAATTCTTCCAAATTATTTAATCCTGATAACTCAAGTTTTGAGATGTAATAAGGTGAAGTTTCATATACATCTGAACCACAATTTAATACTTTTAACGATGGTAGGTTTTTCAAGGACAGATTCTTTAATATAGTTCCTTTAATTAAAAAGCTTTCCAGTTTATTCAAGCCTTCTACGGATAAGCTCTTCAGACCGGTTCCATCTAATATAAAATCTTTTAGGTTAATGCATGGTGATAAATCCAAAGCAGATTTTATTCCTAGACTACAATTCAAATATTCTAAGTTTGTTAAACCTGTAAGGTCAATAGTATCAAAATTAGTTCTTTGACAACTTAGCTTTTTAAGATTTTTCAATCCAGCAACATTTAAATCCTCCATGTGATTATCATCACAATTCAACTCTTCAAGATTTTCTAATTGCGTAACATCAAGATACTTAACATTACAATCCCTACAATTTAAATAGGTTAAATTCGTAAAAAATTCAATCCCATTTATTCTACCGTAGGTAAAATAAATTTCTCCTTTATACAAATCATCGATATTGAGTTGATAAACATTTAGTGCCTCGGTAACCTGTATCTCTCCATCACCATTTATATCAACCTTGATATTTTTTCCATTTTTATCTTTTGCGATACTTGAATTTGTAGAAGTTTTATATACCAATATATCCTTAAACTCCTGACTATAACTAAAAAAAACATTTTGAGCATTTCCATTAAAACATATTAATAATATCAAAACCCAAAAGTAAAATTTCTTCATATGTATAAATTTTCACACAAAAATAACTTTTTAAAACAATAACACAACTTTATTTGTTAAAATTTATTTAATAAAAAACCTTAAGCAAAAAAAAGTCCCACATCACTGTGGGACTTTCTATTTATAAAAAACTTAAGAATTATTTTTTCTCTGATTTTTCCATTTTAGCTTTCAATGCAGCTAATACATCATTGTTATCTCCTAAAGTTGCAGCTGGTGCATTAGTAGAAGCAGATGAAGTATTTTCAGTTGCAGCTTTCACATTTTTCTCTTCTTCTTCACGGAAGATAGCAGTGTGAGAAGCAACTACTCTTTTGAATTCTTTATTGAATTCAATTACTTTGAAATCTGCAGATTCACCTTTTTTCAATTTCTTACCGTCTTCTTTTTCAAGGTGACGAGTAGGAATGAAAGCAACGATATCATCTCCAAATTCTACAGTAGCTCCTTTATCAACGATTTCAGAAATTTCACCATTGTGGATAGTTCCTACAGCAAATGAATCTTCGTATTGATCCCAAGGATTAGCAGTAGTTTGTTTGTGACCTAAAGATAATTTACGTCCGTCAACATCTAATTCTAATACCACTACGTCTAATTTTTCACCAACATTTACAAATTCAGATGGGTGTTTGATTTTCTTAGTCCAAGAAAGGTCAGAGATATAGATTAATCCATCGATTCCTTCTTCTAATTCTACGAAAATACCAAAGTTTGTAAAGTTTCTAACGATACCTGTATGTTTAGAACCTACTGGGTATTTAGCTGTGATATCAGTCCATGGGTCTTGAGTCAATTGCTTGATACCTAATGACATTTTACGATCATCTCTATCCAAAGTTAAAATAACTCCTTCAACGATATCTCCTACTTTTACGAAATCTTGAGCAGAACGTAAGTGAGTAGACCATGACATTTCAGAAACGTGGATTAAACCTTCAACACCTTCAGCTACTTCAATGAAAGCACCGTAGTCAGCGATAACTACTACTTTACCTTTCACTTTGTCACCAACAGTTAAGTTAGCATCTAAAGCATCCCATGGGTGAGCGTTTAATTGTTTCAATCCTAATTGAATTCTTGTTTTCTCATCATCGAAATCAAGGATTACAACGTTTAATTTTTGGTCTAATTCAAGAACTTCACTTGGGTGGTTGATTCTACTCCAAGAAAGGTCAGTAATGTGAATTAATCCATCAACACCACCTAAGTCAATGAACACACCATAAGAAGTAATGTTTTTAACCACACCTTCTAATACTTGTCCTTTTTGTAATTGACCGATGATTTCTTTTTTCTGTACTTCAATATCCGCTTCAATAAGCGCTTTGTGAGATACAACAACGTTTTTGAATTCGTGGTTGATTTTTACCACTTTGAATTCCATGTTTTTGTTTACGTATACATCGTAATCTCTAATTGGTTTAACATCAATTTGAGATCCTGGTAAGAATGCTTCAATTCCGAAAACATCAACGATCATACCACCTTTAGTTCTGCATTTTACAAAACCAGTAACGATTTCACCTGTTTCGTTTGCAGCAATAACTCTATCCCATGATTTAATAGTACGAGCTTTTCTGTGAGATAATACCAATTGACCAGTTTTATCCTCACGGATGTCAATTAATACTTCTACTTTGTCACCTACTTTTAAATTTGGGTTGTAACGGAATTCATTTAATGAAATAACACCTTCCGATTTAGCATTGATATCAACGATAACGTCTCTATCTGTAATTCTAACAACTACACCTTCAACAACTTCTTCTTGATCTGTAGCGATGAAAGTTTTTGATACTAGTTCTTCGAATTCTAATAAGTTTTTCTCATCTACTGCATCGATACCTTCTTCGAAGTTATGCCAGTTAAAATTTGCTAAAAACTCTTCTTGTGATTTTAATTGTTCAGACATGCTGATAAAAAATTTGTATTCTGTTTTTCTTGAGTTTCTTAAAGCGAGAGAAAAACAGAAGTTGTTTTACATAAATAGTTGATACCTAAAGGAAACTCTTATCCACCAAAAGGTGTGCAAAAGTAAAACAATTAATCAATATGGCAAAATATTTAACCCTAGATGTAGTCAACAATCAGCAAAAGCTACTATAAAACCAAATAGAAGCGAAAGAATCGGTATTTTTGCCAGCAGGAATCCCGCTATCCGTTGCAATCTTTGTAGGCTGAACCCCAGCCCACAAAGGATTTCCACTGCTATCGGGGCTAATGAGGTTACAATTGGATTATTAGTAATAAAAAATCCTAACAAGTCAACACCTGTTAGGATTTTCACTATTTTATATAAATTAAAGACTAATGCTTAAAATTCTACACCTCTTTAGGATGATGCTCGTGCTTGAACAACAAAGCAAAGGCCACAGCAATAATCAACGAATAAATAGCAAAAGCCAACCAGATTTGATGCCAATCCTTCATTAATAAAACCGAATCTAATGCGCCATCAACAGCGACTTTTTTCCCTTGAACCCCTATAAACTCCATCATTTTAGGATTCGTAGTTTCGGTTTGTAAAAAACCAGCTAATTCAGTTGTAGTTTTAAATGACTTCGTAAAAAACTGATCAATAGCCCAACCCGAAGTAAAACTTCCTAAAATAGCTCCAATTCCATTAGTCATCATCATAAACAAACCTTGAGCAGAAGAACGATTTTTAGAATCCGTATTCGTTTCCACAAACAAAGAACCCGAAATATTAAAGAAATCAAACGCCATTCCGTAAACGACACAAGATAAAACAATCATCCACAGACCATTCACTGGGTCTCCAAAAGCAAACAAACCAAAACGCAACACCCAAGCCAACATACTAATCAGCATTACTTGTTTGATACCAAAGCGCTTCAAAAAGAAAGGAATAGCTAAAATAAATAAGGTTTCAGATATTTGAGAAATAGACATTATAATTGTAGAATATTTCACTACAAATGAATCTGCATATTTTGGAAAGTGCTTGAACTCATCTAAAAAAACATCACCATAAGCATTTGTCAACTGTAATGCTGCTCCCAAAAACATGGAGAAAATAAAAAATAAAGCCATTTTATAATTCGCAAATAATTTAAATGACTCTAATCCCATCAGCTCCATAAACGAAGCATTTTCTTTAGTTAAATTCTGTGGTTTACATTTAGGCAACGAAAAAGAATACAACCCTAATCCAATGGCTGCAATTCCAGCAATATAAAACTGGTACGCCGACGCTTTATTCCCTGTTAAATTGGTAATCCACATCGCAACAATAAAACCAATGGTTCCAAAAACACGAATCGGTGGAAAATCTTTAACTACATCACAATTATTCGACTTTAGGGCGTTGTAAGAAATTGAATTACTCAAAGCGATCGTTGGCATATAACAACACATTGCTAAAAGCATCACATAAATAAAGTTATCTGGAGTAGTAATTTGTGGCAAATAGAACAAAACCAAAGCATACAAAATATGCAAAACGCCATACAGCTTTTCAGCATTAATCCATCTATCAGCAATAATTCCTGTAAGGGTAGGCATAAACAAAGAGGCAATTCCCATGGTACTGAAGACTAACCCAAATTGTGTTCCGTCCCAACTTTTTGTGCCAAACCAAAAATTGGCAATAGTAATAAGCCAAGCTCCCCAAACAAAAAATTGAAGAAAACTCATTATGATCAATCTAATTTTAATTCCCATACAGTCGAATTGAATTATTAAAAAAAAGTAAGCGGTAAATCTACTATTTTAAAAAGATATTTACAAAACTTACAAGGCATTAATCACCTCATGAACCAAATCTAATACAATTTTAAATTGTTCTTCTTTACCTAAATCTGAATTATCAATTTCTATGGCATCTTTGGCAATAATCAATGGTGAGTCCGCTCTATGAGTATCAATATAATCGCGTTCTTCAACATTTTTTAGCACCTCCTCATAACTTACCTTATCCCCTTTTTGTTGTAACTCAGCAAAACGTCTTTGTGCTCGTGTTGCAGCGCTTGCTGTCATGAAGATTTTCAATTCAGCATCAGGAAAAACAACGGTTCCTATATCGCGACCATCCATAACAATCCCTTTGTTTTTACCCATTTCTTGTTGTTGTTCTACTAATTTAGCTCTCACTTCCGAAACCTCTGCCACTTTACTCACAAAACTAGAGACTTCAATGGTTCTAATTTGGGTTTCCACATTTTCATTATTCAAATACATTTCAGCAAAACCCAAAACTTCATTAAACTGAAACAACAACTGAATGGAAGGTAGCGCAGCAATCAAAGCCGTTTTATCAAATCCTGAAGACGAAATAATATTTTCTTGCATAGCAAAATAAGCTACTGCTCTATACATGGCACCAGTATCTACATAAATATATCCTAATTGTTGGGCTAATTGTTTGGCTAAAGTGCTTTTACCTGTAGACGAAAATCCGTCAATAGCGATAGTAATTTTAGTATTCAAAATGAAGTCGGTTTTTGCAATCTTTTCCACAGAAAATGATTACTGATTTTTAAATAAAGCACAAAGTTAACAAACTCTTATTGCAAGTTCAACGTCAAACCAAACAAACTTGTATTGGCTGCCAAAGTATATCGAGAATAGGAATAATTGAATTTTAGTCGGTTCATTTTCAAACCAAAACCAACAGAAATCCCAGAGAAATGTCGCTTATCAACTACACGTAATTCTTCTCCACGGCGGAAATTATACCCTAATCGCACATTAAAAGCTCTTTTAGGAAACAATTCTACTCCAAAAATAACGTGTCGTAACGCATTATTTACAAAAGAAACTTTTTCCTCAGTTTCGGTTCCATCAATATCTGTCTCTCCACGAACTGGATTTGAAAAACCAACATTCCATTGTTGTAAATTCTCTAAAGTCAAATGCCATCGAATTGGGACATTGTCTAATTCTTGAGATACACCAAGTAGTACCTCTAATGGTAATTTTTCACGGACTCCTGAATAAGTAGTGAATTGTGTTCCTATATTTCTAATCACTAAAGCCCAGTTCACATCATTGCGTTCATCTATAAATACTGCTCCAATATCTATCGCCCCTCCTAAAGAGTTGTAATTCTCTAAAGCAGAAGAGATCACTTTAGCATGGCCACCAATATGTAAATTTGTAAAAGGGATATTATAAGCGTATCCCAAAGAAACCGCTACTTCACTTCCGGTAAAAGAGTTGGTAGCTTGTCCATTTTCATCATACCCATCAAATTTACCGTAATTGACATAATTGATACCCGCTTGAAAAGTTTGTAAGTGCCGATCGTAAGTATATGCGTAGGATGCTGTACCATAACTCACTTCTCCGAAATAACTTCCGTAATTCAGCGCCAATTGATTATGCATTTCTGGATTAATCGAAGCAGGATTGAAATGTGCTTGATTAACATCTTCATCATAAATTGTTACTGTTTTCCCCCCAAGAGCTGCTTGACGTGGAGAAGTAACCAAATTTAAAAACTGATAAGTATACCTTCCTCCTATTTGCCCAAAAACAGGCAAACAAAGTAACATTATGAGTACAACTAAAAGCTTTTTGAATACCCTCAAGATGGTGTTTTTTTTGATTAACTAGAACGATGAAACGAAGATAAAATTATATCCTATAAAAATATGTTTTTCCGTATAAAAAAGAAATTCCAAATTCCAACCTTAATAACTAGCTGAAATTTGGAATAATGATAAAGGTGTATTTTATTTTAACTCTTTGGCATTTTTCACTTTTTGATTCGTAATTGCAATAGCCAAAACTTCACTCATTTCTTTCACATAATGAAAAGTAAGCCCTTCTAAATATTCAGGTTTAATTTCATCAATATCGCTTTGATTTTCGTGACAAAGAATAATTTCTTTGATATTCGCTCTTTTAGCAGCTAATATTTTTTCTTTGATTCCTCCTACAGGCAATACTTTACCTCGTAAAGTTATTTCACCTGTCATTGCTAAGTTTTTCTTCACTCGTTTTTGAGTAAACAAAGAAACCAAAGAAGTCAACATCGCGATACCAGCACTTGGACCATCTTTTGGCGTGGCTCCTTCGGGAACGTGCAGGTGAATATTGTATTTAGAAATAATTTCAGGATTCAAGCCCAATAACTCAGCATTTGCCTTGATGTATTCTAATGCTATGGTCGCTGATTCTTTCATCACATTACCTAAATTTCCAGTAATCGTCATACTTCCTTTACCTGGAGAAATCAATGATTCTATGAATAAAATATCACCACCAACACTTGTCCAAGCCAGACCTGTAACTACTCCAGCCACATCATTGCTTTCGTATTTATCGCGTTCTAATCTTGGTACGCCTAGTACTTTTACGATATCCTCGTCGGTAACTTTTTTATTATACTCCTCCTCCATCGCAACCGATTTGGCTGCATTTCGAACGATTTGAGCTATTTTATTCTCCAAACCACGAACACCAGATTCTCTAGTATAGCCTTCGATGATTTTTTCTAATTGCTTTTTACCAATAGTCAAATCTTTAGAAGTCAAACCATGAGCTTCTAATTGTTTTGAGAATAAATGTTTTTTTGCAATCTCAACTTTTTCCTCAATGGTATACCCAGACATCTTAATTACTTCCATACGATCTTTTAAGGCAGGCTGTATCGTAGACATCGTATTTGAAGTAGCAATAAACATTACTTTAGACAGGTCATATCCCATTTCAAGGAAGTTATCATAAAAAGCATTGTTTTGCTCTGGATCCAATACTTCTAATAAAGCTGAAGAAGGATCGCCGTTATGACTACTCGATAATTTATCAATTTCATCTAATACAAAAACAGGATTAGAAGTACCTGCTTTTTTCAGACTTTGAATAATTCGTCCTGGCATAGCTCCAATGTAGGTTTTACGGTGACCACGAATCTCTGCTTCATCGCGTAGACCACCCAAAGAAATACGAACATATTCTCTTCCCAGAGCCTCAGCAACTGAACGACCAATAGAAGTTTTACCTACACCCGGAGGACCTGTCAAACAAATAATTGGCGACTTCATGTCGTTTCTTAGTTTAAGAACCGCTAAATGCTCAATCATTCGTTTTTTGACATCTTCTAGACCAAAATGATCTTTATCCAATACTTTTTGAGCATGTTTTAAATCAAAATTGTCTTTTGAAAATTCGCCCCAAGGCAATTCTAAAAACAATTCCAAATAATTTCTCTGAATTCCGAAATCTGGAGCCTGAGGATTCATTCTACGCATTTTGGACAACTCTTTTTCGAAGTGTTGTTGCGTTTTTTCGTCCCATTTTTTGGTTTTGGCCTTTTGACTCATTTCGTCCATTTCTTCCTCTTGCGAAACACCTCCCAATTCTTCTTGGATGGTTTTCATTTGCTGGTGCAAGAAATACTCTCTTTGTTGTTGGTCTAAGTCAAAACGAACTTTCGATTGAATGTCATTCTTCAACTCTAACTTTTGCAATTCGACATTCATAAATCGCAAAGTCTCTAATGCACGCTCTTTTAATCCATTAATAGCCAATAAATCTTGTTTTTCTTTTACAGAGAGATTCATATTGGAAGAAACAAAATTCACCAAAAACGATTGACTTTCGATGTTTTTGATAGCAAAAGTAGCTTCGGTTGGAATATTTGGACTTTCTTGAATAATCTTAATGGCTAATTCTTTGATTGAATCAATGATTGCGGAGAATTCAGTATCATTTTTTCGAGGTCTTTTTTCTGAAACTTCTTTAATGCTAGCCGTAATATAAGGATCTTCACTTACTACTTCATCAATTTCGAAGCGCTTTTTTCCTTGAAGAATTACGGTAACATTACCATCAGGCATTTTTAGGACGCGTAGAATTCTGGCTACAGTTCCTATTTTGTTGATATCATTTTTGGAAGGATCTTCGTCGGCTTCGTTGATTTGAGCCACTACTCCAATTACTTTTCCAGAAGCATTGGCATCATTGATTAATTTGATGGATTTATCTCTTCCTGCAGAAATTGGAATTACTACTCCAGGAAACAACACCGTATTGCGCAAAGGCAAAATAGGTAAGGTTTCGGGCAATGTTTCGTTATTCATTTCCTCCTCGTCTTCACGAGTTAAAAGAGGAATTAAATCTGATTCGGAATCAAATTCTTGAAGTGACAAGTTGTCAATTGTAAGTATTTTGTGGTTTGACATATCGTTATTAAGTCATTTTGTCATTAAATGAAAAATCATTCGATGCAAAGTTAATGATTTATACTTTTTATTTATCTGGAATTCAACACTTATGCTGTGTAGCGTAGTAGAATTCATGGTACCAAAGACAATCTTTGTGCCAGAGCTTTTAAAACGAAAAAGGTAAAGGTATATTTTATAGTTTGCCAGCAAAAGAAAAACAATACTAACTACTAGCCCCGATGGCAGTGGCATCCTTTGCTTTTTTTCTTTAGAAAATCAAAGATAGAACGAACAGCGGGACGATGCTTACAAAAAAGCCAAATTTTTCTGCTCCAAAAGTAAAGAACGAGATTGAAAACGAGTAATGCTATCCTAAAATACGTTTATTTTGATACCTTTAAATTCTTTTTTACAAAAAACTGTAACACTGCCAAAAAAGGAACGTCTTTCATTAAAACGATCAATAGCTACTTGTCCTATCAACAATTACATATAGAAGAATTGGTTACACTATGCCAACAACAAAACCAAAAGGCTCAATTTGAAGTCTATAATAGGTATTGCAAGGCAATGTATAATGTGGCTTTTCGTATGGTGAAAGATGAGCATTTTGCAGAAGATGTGATGCAGGAGAGTTTTTTGAAGGCGTTTACTAAAATTGACTCCTACAAAAAAGAAGTGGCTTTTGGTGCTTGGTTAAAACGTATCGTAATCAATTACAGCATTGATTTTTGCAAGAAGAACAACAAGCTTAAGGTGGATGATTTTGAGAAAAATTTATATAAAATTGAAGACAAAGAAACTGAATTTACTGAAGTTGTCAACTTTGATGAAATAAAAGTAAAAGAGGTTTTGCTAGCTATACAGTCATTGAAAAGCAGTTACAGTACGGTTTTGACTTTGTTTTATATCGAAGGTTACGATCAAGAAGAGATTAGCGAAATCCTAAAAATAAGTTATGCGAATTGTAGAACAACTTTGAGCAGAGCGAAGGAAAGTTTAAGAAATAAATTACGTGAATATGACAAATGAAGATGAAAAATTAGACCAATTGTTTACCAAATTCGACTCAGAATGGGATGTTTTAGCGATGCCCAATAATCATGAGAGTCGGTTTTTGAACAAGCTTGAGAACACCAGTATCAAAAGAAAGAAAAGAAATGTATATACTACGATTGCTATTGCAGCAACTTTGGTAGTGATGTTTAGTTTATCCTTCTTTTTTAAGCCTGAAGCCAAGAGCAATCATTTGACTTTTGCTTCGAAAGAAACCAAACAAACCGATTCAATTTTTACGGTTTTAATCAAACATGAATTAAATAAATTAAAGGAAAAAAATTCACCTCGCAATCAAAAAATAATTGCTGATGCGCTACAACAAATGAAAATTCTAGACAATGATTATCAAAAAATAATCAAAGAAATTGCCACTAATGGTGAAAACAAACAAATTATCTATGCCATGATTAGCAATTTACAAACTCGAATTTCATTCTTGCAAAATGTATTGACTCAAATTGAAGCAACAGAACAACTTAATACTCAAAATGATGAAAAAACTTTATAAAACTATTATTGTATTCCTGCTATTTCCGATGCTTGGTTTTGCGAATGACGATGCAATTATTACAAAGCAAAAAAACATCAAAAAAGCCTTCATAGTCAACGATGATGCAGGAATTGACATTACCAACTCCTATGGAACGGTATTCGTAACGACTTGGGATGAAAACAAGATTGAACTTGATATTTTGATAAAAGTAAGCGGTGACAATGAAAACTGGGTCAATCAAAAATTAAATGATATTGCCATTGATATCAATGCCTTGAAATCAATGGTGACAGCAAGAACCCAAATTGAAAATAATAATTACCGCTCCAAAGGCAGAAACAACAGTTTTGAAATAAATTATGTTATTAAAATTCCAAAAAATGGTAACGTATCTATTGACAACAAATACGGAAATATATCCACTACCGATTTGAATGCTCCAACAAACATTCTTTGCAAATATGGAAAGATTACCATGGGTAGATTGAATAGCAATAAAAATAACATTATTATAGAATACTGTTCTAACTCAAGCATTGTTTATTTAAAAAATGGCTACATCACTGGACGTTACTCAGGACTTAGTATTGATGCGCTTTCGAAAATAGATTTAATCTCAGATTATACAGACACAACTATTGGTGATGCTGGCGATGTAAAATATACCAGCAAATATGGGACGGTGAAAATCAAAGAAGTAAATTCACTGGAAGGCATAGGAAACTACTTGACCATAAAAGTAGGAACGCTGAACAATCAGCTCAAATTACAAACCAAATACAGCAGCATAGACGTTGGATTAGTACAAGCGAAAGCCAACTCAATTGCTATAAATGCGGGCTATACGGGAGTAAAAATAGGTTTTAGTACCAATTATGCTTTCGATTTTGATGTAACCCTTCGTTATGCCGACTTCAAATACGATAGCGATTTTGAATTCTTGAACAAAGCTGAGACCAATTACACCAAAAATTTTAACGGCTATTACAAGAAAAAAGGAGTGAATACAGTCGTAATTACCTCTGAATACGGAAATGTTGCATTAACTAAAAAACTATAACTACAAAAAACAATACTTATGAAAAATCTATCTATCTCGAGTGTTTTACTACTCACTTTTAGCTCATTTTTGTCCTATGGGCAATGGAATATGGGAAAACAAATTAAAGGCAACGGGAATGTAATTACAGAAACCCGAACAACAACAAGTTATGATGCGATAAAAGTTTCTGGCTTTTTTGATGTGGACTTGGTATCAGGAAAAGAAGGTAGTATCACTATCAAAGGAGAACAAAATATTTTGGATTATATTGATGTGGAAGTGGTAGACAATGTCCTAAAAATTGGAACCGAAAAAGGATACCATTTTAAACTATCCCCAGGGAAATCCGTACACATCACGATTCCTTTTCAATCTATTAATGGCCTGGTATTAAGTGGATCTGGCGATATTGTAAGTAAAGATGTTATCAAAACGGATGCTTTTGACGCTAAACTTTCGGGTTCTGGTGATTTAAAATTAGCTGTAGATGCTCAAAAGTTCAACATGAGTTTGAGTGGTTCAGGAGATATTGTTTTAACCGGTCACACTGATAATTTCTCGAGTAGCATTTCGGGTTCAGGAGACATCAATGCTTCCGACTTAAAATCAAAAACAGTAAGTGTTAGTATTTCAGGTTCTGGTGATACGAAAGTAAGCTGTTCCGAAAGCTTATACGCAAGAGTATCAGGTTCAGGAGATATTGTGTATTATGGAAACCCTACCAAAAAAGACACCAAAGTGGTAGGCTCTGGTGAGATTTCTAAAGGTTAATTATTTTTGTTTTTTAGTAACTAAAAGCGTCTTTATTTAAGACGCTTTTTTTGATGGAACACGTTTTAACAAAAGAACTGCAATGAAGAAGAATAAAGCCAAGAAAACAATGGCAAATCTTGGACTTCCAGTCACTTGATCAATTATACCATACACACACATACCGATAACGATCCCAACTTTTTCGGCCACATCATAAAAACTAAAAAAGGAAGCAGTATCTGTAGTTTCTGGTAAAAATTTAGAATAAGTTGAGCGTGATAACGCCTGAATTCCTCCCATAACTAAGCCTACAAAAGCAGCCATTACATAAAACTGCGTGGGCAATGTTATTATAAAAGCTCCAACACAAAGTAGAATCCAAATTGTGTTAATTACAATTAATGTCTTGATATTACCGAATTTTTCAGAAGCTTTAGAAGTCAAATAAGCTCCTAAAACTGCAACTAATTGAATCAATAAAATACAAATAATCAGCCCAGTAGTACTATCTTCCTTAGTTTTCCATTCGATTTCTTGGGCACCAAAATAAGTAGCTACTAACATCACTGTTTGAACTGCCATACTTGAAACAAAAAAACCATATAAATATCGTTTCAATGAAAGGTTTTCACTCAAAATAAACCATACTTTTTTTAGTTCCTTAAATCCATTGAAAATAATATCTTTATTGATGGATTCTCCTGTTTTTTTATTTCCTTTGGGTAAAAAGTAATAAGTATACTGACTGAATAAAATCCACCAAACTCCTACCATCACAAACGAGTAGCGCATAGCTTTCATTGCAGCTACTCCTTCGGTTCCTGTGATCCCAAACCATTTTGGCTTCATAATCATAGCCAAATTGATAATCAATAAAACCACACTCCCAATGTATCCCAAAGAATAACCTTTGGCACTAATCGCATCTTGTTGTTCTGTAAAAGCAATATCAGGTAGATAGGAATTATAAAAAACTAAACTTCCCCAATACCCCAATAATCCAAGAAAATAGAATAACAATCCACTATAAATTGAATCTAAATCGAACCAATACAACCCCATACAGGACAAAGCACCTAGGTAGCAAAAAAACTTCATAAAGCTTTTTTTATTCCCCACGTAATCTGCTATTCCAGATAACAAAGGAGAGATAAAAGCAACTACTAAAAAAGCTAAAGCTGTAATAAAACTTATTAAAGCAGAGTTTTTTAAATGCATTCCAAAAACGTCGATATAATGACTTTTGTCTGCAAATAAAGCCTCATAAAATATTGGAAAAACAGCCGATGCAATAGTTAAAGTATATACTGAATTCGCCCAATCATAGAATGCCCAAGCATTTAATAATTTCTTATCTCCTTTTTGTAAGTTTCCCATAGAATATAGATTCTTTTTTTAGTTATGTAAATGTATCTTTTTTCTTGAATTCAAAAAACAAAATTACTTTAAATAATAGCAAAAAAAGCCAAGTATAGACTTGGCTTTGATGTTAATTTATATCTTTCGACTAATATATTTTACCAAATTTTGCTGCAATAGCTTTAGCTTGTGGTACTAAATTTTGCAAATTAGCAACTCGAGTTGCGTCTGAAGGGTGAGTACTCATAAATTCTGGTTGAGATTTAGCTCCAGATTGTTCGGCCATGCGTTTCCAAAATGCGATTGCTTCTTGTGGGTTATACCCCGCTATTGCCATTAAAGTCAAACCAATTTTGTCAGCCTCACTCTCATGCCCGCGACTAAAAGGTAACATTACACCTACTTGTGAACCTACTCCATATAATTGTTGCCACATGTTTTGACTCTCTGCAGATTGTCCGCCAGTTAAAACCGCTAGTCCAACGGCGCCAATACCTTGCAATTGAGCTGCACTCATTCGCTGCGCACCATGATTGGCTAATGCATGTGAGACTTCATGAGCCATAACGGTAGCTAATCCAGCATCGTCTTTGGTTACTGGCAAAATTCCAGTGTAAACTACAATTTTTCCACCAGGCAAACACCAAGCATTCAAATCTTTGTTTTCTACCAACTTATATTCCCATCGATAGTCGTTCAAATATTGGTTTTGCCCTATAGAAGTTAAATACTTCTCGGCAGCATCTTTTATTTTAATTCCAATACTTTCCACTCTTTTGGCATCTGCAGTTCCTTGAACCACTTTGTTTTCTTTCAAAAATTGACCATATTGTTGAAATGAAGCTGGAAACAACTCACTATTCGAAACAAGGTTCAATGTTTTCTTTCCTGTCATCGGATTAGTGGCGCAAGAACTACCCAACAACAAAACGAGAATTGTAATAAAAAAAGAATACTTTTTCATAATTTTATTTTTTTATAACACTCAAAATTAACGCATTTTTTAGGCCTTTTACAATTATTTAGTCGTGTAATATAACTTTACTTTTTTGAATTTTTATTACAAAAAAAGTCTAACCACACTGTTTACAACCATAAACAAAAAAACTCATAGCATTATAAAAACTATGAGATTGTATTATAGATAAGACTAGCTATTTCTCTTAAATACTATAAAATTAAAAAGCAACATTCCATCTTGGCAATTTACCATTTTCATCTAAAAAGCTTTGCAAAACTTGTCCTTCAACACTTGTTGGAATAGCTTTTACATCACTGTTAAAAGTTTCGTACCAAACCACTTCAAGCGATGATATACCTTCTAATTTCATTTGCGCAGGCCAAGAATACTTTCTACCTGTTTTTGCAAATTGATGTCCTTCGACAATCTTTTCAGCTAAACCGCCTTTTTTAATTTTTAAAGAACCATCATTCTGTACGGTTCCAGAAGAACCAACCATTATTAGTTCTCTATCTGATGTCAAATCATATACCAAAAACACACCACATCCGTCTGAAGCATTACAAACTTGCTCTAAACTATCGTCTGAAGTAAACACAAAACTATTGGTAACTTTAAACTTTTCTAACTCTTTATACATCTTATTTTTTTTTAAACAAAATGCCTCACAAAATCGTGAGGCATTTTGAGATTTATAATTTGAAATCAGGAAACTATCCTAAAACTTCTTTTACTTTTTTACCAATTTCAGCTGGAGAATCTACAACGTGAATTCCGTTTTCTCTCATAATTTGTTTTTTTGCTTCTGCTGTATCGTCAGAACCTCCAACGATTGCACCTGCATGTCCCATGGTACGTCCAGCTGGAGCTGTAACTCCTGCAATAAAACCTACAACTGGTTTACGGTTTCCATCAGCTTTGATCCATTTAGCAGCATCAGCTTCTAATTGACCACCAATTTCACCAATCATTACGATACATTCTGTTTCAGGGTCATTCATCAATAATTCTACAGCTTCTTTGGTTGTAGTCCCAATAATTGGATCTCCACCAATTCCAATAGCTGTTGTAATACCTAAACCTTGTTTTACAACTTGGTCAGCAGCTTCATAAGTCAACGTTCCAGATTTAGAAACGATTCCAACAGTTCCTTTTTTGAAAACAAAACCTGGCATAATTCCAACTTTTGCTTCGCCTGGCGTAATCACACCTGGACAGTTTGGTCCGATTAATCTAGCCTTTCTTTCTTTAACATAAGCATTAGCTTTGATCATATCTGCTACAGGAATACCTTCTGTAATAGCAATAATCACTTTAATACCAGCATCAGCCGCTTCCATAATAGCGTCAGCAGCAAAGGCAGGTGGAACAAAAATGATAGTAGTATCAGCTCCTGCTTGTTCTACAGCATCTTTTACTGTATTAAAAACTGGCAAATCTAAGTGTGTAGAACCACCTTTTCCTGGAGTTACACCACCTACAACATTTGTTCCGTATTCAATCATTTGAGAAGCATGGAAAGTTCCTTCGCTCCCTGTGAATCCTTGAACAATAATTTTAGAATCTTTATTAACTAAAACACTCATGATATATTTTTTAAGTAGTTTTTAAAATTGTGTTGCAAAAGTAAGGTTTTTGAAATTATTTCAAACTCATTTAGTATCAAATTATTTATGATAATTGACTCATTTGATACCCTCGGTATAATTTATTGTCTTTAATTTCCCAAATAGTCATAAAATGAGCCAATAATATTTCTTCTCGTGGGTTCTCAATCGTTTTCACAAAATGAGAATATCGCACAGAAATCAACTCATTTTCTTCGACAATGTGACTAATTCTGGCTTTTGATCTTACATAAGCTCTATGTAATTGATTGGCTAAATCTATCAAAGAATCATAATTCAATTGAACAAAACCCTCTGTTGAATACCAATCAATAATAATTTCTGGATGAATAAACTCCTTTAAAATTGTACTATCAATCAAAGCATCCGATTTGTAAAATGCTTTAACAAAATCTTTTGCAGACATATTATTTTAATTTGTTTAAAATATCAGGTATCTTTTTGATATTGGCTAACTGCTTTAATTTTTCTCTAGATTCTTGTATTGGTGTTCCAAAATAAGATTTACCTCCTTCTACCGATTTAGTAACCCCCGTTTGTCCCATAACTACTGCTTTAGAACCAATGGTTATCCCGCTAGTAGTTCCTACTTGTCCCCATAAAGTGACCTCATCTTCAATTATAACGCAACCCGCAATTCCCGTTTGAGATGCAATCAAGCATTTTTTACCAATCACTGTATCGTGCCCTACATGAACTTGATTATCCAATTTAGTTCCTTCCCCAATAGTTGTATCGCCAGTAACTCCTTTATCAATAGTACATAGAGCACCAATACCCACATTATCTTCAATAACGACTCTTCCTCCAGAAATAAGTTGATCAAAGCCTGTTTCCCTTTTTTTATAATAAAAAGCATCAGCACCTAAAACCGTTCCTGAATGAATAATTACGTTGTTTCCTATTACGGTATTATCATAGATTGCTACATTTGAATGAATCAGGCAATTGTCACCAATAACGACTCCGTTCCCAATAAAAACATTAGGTTGTATCACAGTATCTGTACCAATCTTTGCTGATGGGCTTATCGCCACACTTGAAGCAACAAATGGATTAAAATGTCTAGTTAAAGTATTAAAATCTCTAAAAGGATCATCAGAAATCAAGAGTGCTTTACCTTCTGGACAAGCCACTTCTTTGTTAATCAAAATAATAGTAGCTGCAGATTGCAATGCCTTGTCATAGTATTTAGGATGATCTACAAACACTATATCACCTGGCTCTACTACGTGTATTTCATTCATTCCCAAAACTGGAAACGAAGCATCTCCAACAAAAGTGCAGTCGATTAATGTAGCTATATCTTGTAAGGAATATTTTTTGTGGAATTTCATATGTGTATTTTAGTTTGGTGATCACATATGGTATCGCCAGATTTCAAGTTAGTATGCGACGAAATCTATTTTGGCGACTTCATAAAATCATTTGTTTTAAAACAAAGTTTTCAGTCATAGACACAATTCTATAGACAAATTGCAAACTACGACTGAAAAACTAAACTTATAAAATTATTCCTTTACACGTTCCATGTAAGAACTAGTAGCAGTATCAATTTTAATTTTGTCACCTTCATTAATAAAAAGAGGAACATTAATTGTTGCACCCGTCTCAACAGTAGCTGGTTTTGTGGCATTTGTTGCAGTATTCCCTTTTACTCCTGGCTCAGTATAAGTAACTTCCAAGACTACAGATGGAGCCATATCAACTGAAAGTGGTAAATCAGTCTCAGTATTAATCTGAATCATTACATTTTCGCCTTCTTTTAACAAATCTGGTGCATCTAATACATTTCTGTTTAGGGTAATTTGTTCAAAAGTTTCTGCATTCATAAAATGAAATTCATTACCTTCTGGATACAAAAACTGGAAAGTATGTGTTTCCACACGCACTACATCAATCTTATGTCCTGCTGAAAAAGTATTATCCAACACTTTACCATTCGTTACAGACTTCAATTTTGTTCTAACAAAAGCCGGTCCTTTTCCTGGTTTAACGTGAAGAAATTCAATAATTTTATAAATATCGTGATTGTGTTTTATGCAAAGTCCGTTTTTAATATCTGAAGTAGATGCCATTTTTTTTTATTTAATAATTGTTGTTTATTTTTTTAATAATTCCCTGAATAACCTTTCATTACTCCTCTCGAAGAGTTACGAATAAAATCAATTATTTCATCACGCTCTGGAGTCGCTTCCATTTCAGCCTCAATAATACCTAAGGCCTGCGTTGTATTATAATTTTTTTGATACAAAATTCTATAAATATCTTGAATTTCTTTGATTTTTTCGGTGGAAAAACCTCTTCTTCTTAATCCTACTGAATTAATACCCACATAAGACAAAGGCTCTTTTGCCGCTTTGGTAAAAGGAGGCACATCTTTTCTTACTAAAGATCCACCAGATACCATAGCGTGATCTCCAATATGTATGAATTGGTGTACTGCTGCTAAACCGCCAATAACGGCATATTTCCCAACAATAACATGACCTGCTAAAGCAACGCCATTTACAATAATTGCGTTGTCTCCAATATGACAATCGTGAGCAATATGAGCTGTAGCCATTACCAAACAATTATTTCCCAAAGTGGTCTGACCTGAAGCAATGGTACCTCTGTTGATCGTTACACACTCTCTAATAGTACAATTATCTCCAATGATAGCCAAAGAATCTTCTCCACCAAATTTTAAATCTTGGGGAACTGCAGAAATTACGGCTCCTGGAAAAATATTACAATTTTTACCAATTCGAGCGCCTTCCATAATGGTTACATTCGAACCTATCCATGTTCCATCACCAATAACCACATTATTATGAATGGTAGTAAAAGGTTCTATTACTACATTTTTGGCAATTTTTGCCCCTGGATGTACATATGCTAATGGTTGATTCATTTTTTTTGTTTAATCGTTTAGCTGTTGTATTGAATGAATCGAACATTCGAGTCCTCAACTCAACAAAGAAATTATTGTTTTCTAGCAATTTGAGCCATTAATTCTGCTTCTGCTACTAATTTTCCATTAGCATAAGCGTTAGCTTGCATATGACATATTCCCCTTCTAATTGGTGTAATCAAATCACATTTAAATATTAAAGTGTCTCCCGGAAGTACTTTGTGCTTGAACTTAACTTTATCAATTTTCATAAAGAAAGTCAGATAATTTTCTGGATCAGGAACGGTACTCAATACTAAAATTCCACCCGTTTGAGCCATCGCTTCTACAATCAAAACACCAGGCATAACGGGTGCATCTGGGAAATGCCCCACAAAGAAATTTTCATTCATGGTGACATTTTTCATTCCCACTACATAAGTATCCGTCATTTCAATGATGCGATCAATCAATAAAAATGGAGGTCTATGAGGTAAAACAGACATAATTTTATGAATATCCATCAAAGGCTCTTGATTCAAATCATAAACTGGCACATAATTACGTTGTTCAATTTTAATCAATTTTGCCATTTTTTTAGCAAATTGAGTGTTTACATAATGCCCTGGTTTATTAGCGATAACTTTTCCTTGAATTTTTGTTCCAATTAAAGCCAAATCTCCAACAACATCTAATAGTTTGTGTCTAGCCGCCTCATTTGGATAATGTAACGTCAGGTTATCCAAAATTCCGTTTGGAGTAACTGAAATCGATTCTTTACCAAAAGCGACTTTAAGATTCTCCATTGTACTTGCAGATATTTCTTTATCTACATATACAATAGCATTATTAAGGTCGCCACCTTTGATCAATCCATTATCCAAAAGTGATTCTAATTCATGCAAAAAACTAAAAGTTCTTGATTCGCTAATTTCAGTTTTAAAATCAGCAATACTTTTCATGGTAGCATTTTGAGTACCCAAAATTTTAGTTCCAAAATCAACCATAGTAGTTACACTGTAATGATCATTTGGCATCACTAAAATCTCACTACCAGTAGTTTCATCTGTAAACGAAATAATTTCTTTTACAACATATACATTACGATTGGCATTTTGTTCTTCGATACCTGCTTTTTCAATAGCTTCTACAAAGTATTTTGAAGAACCATCCATAATAGGTAATTCTGAAGCATCAAGCTCAATAATCACATTATCTAGATCACAACCTTCTAATGCTGCCAAAACATGCTCTGGCGTTTGAATTTTAACTCCTAACTTTTCTAAGTTTGTACCTCTTTGTGTATTTACTACATAATTAGCATCCGCTTCAATGATTGGTTGTCCTTCAAGATCAACTCTTATAAATGTAAAACCATTATTTACTGGTGCAGGTTTAAAAGTCATTGTTACTTCTTTACCTGTATGTAATCCAACACCGGTTAATGAAATTTCCGTCTTGATGGTTTTCTGTTTAACCATTATTTCCATGTTTTTGATTTATTATTTTCTTTAATTCTTCTAGCTCGGCTACCAATTGGGGCAGTTTTTTAAAATAAACATACGATTTATTAAAATCGTTATATCCAAATGTGGGGCTGCCTTGAAGTATTTCATCATCTTTTACATTTCTAGTTACTCCAGACTGTGCTTGAATTCTAACATTATCTCCAAGAATAACGTGACCTGAGATCCCAACTTGACCACCAATCATGCCATTCTTACCTATTTTTGAAGACCCAGCAATACCAGTCTGAGCAGCAATTACAGTATTTTCTCCTATCTCTACATTGTGTGCAATCTGTATCTGATTGTCTAATTTCACACCACGTTTAATAATCGTAGAACCCAAAGTAGCTCTATCTATAGTAGTATTTGCTCCTACGTCTACCCCATCTTCTAGAATAACATTTCCTATTTGAGGAATTTTATCAAAAGTTCCATCTGGCTTTGGCACAAAACCAAACCCGTCAGAACCTAAAACCACTCCAGAATGCAAGACACAATCATTTCCAATCACTGTCTCGGAATAAATATTAACGCCGGCAAAAATAGTAACATTATTACCAATGACAACATTGTCACCAATAAAACAATTCGGATATATTTTGACATTATGACCAATAATAACATTTTGACCAATGTAACTAAAGCTACCCAAATACAAGTTGTCCCCATATTTTACAGAATCAGAAATAACGGAAGGTTGCTCTATCCCAGATTTATTTCTTTTAACTTCATTGTAAAATTCTAACAGCTTAGTAAAGGAGGCATAAGCATCTTTTACTTTAATTAAGGTTGTTGTTATTGGAGACTCTGGCTCAAAAGTATCATTAACAATGGTTATAGATGCCTGAGTTGAATATATATAATTTAGATACTTGGGATTTGACAAAAAAGTCAATGAGCCCTCCGTACCTTCTTCAATTTTCGATAATCTTGAAACTGAAGCGCTCGGATTACCAACTACTTCACCCTCTAAGATACCCGCTATTTGTTCTGCTGTAAATTTCATCTTATTTAATTGTATTATTCATAAGAATAAGATGGAACTCTCTATAATACGTTCTGCTTATTTTCGAAAATAAATTAATGGTTCGTTTCATCGCGACAAAAATATAAAAAATAGGTTTTAATTGTTAAAAATTATAACAGTTGTTTTGGGAAACAGATGTAATACTTTGTAACAAACTTAGATACAGATTTAAAATTCAATTGATCGGAAGCATCAACTATATCCTCGATAGTTTTGTCTTTTTTGAGGATACGGATAGGTTCAGCTTCTTTGCTGTAAGCTTGATTTTTTATTTTCCCTCTAAAAATAAAGTAATTAGCCTCGGCTAATGAAATATTATTTTCTGATACAAATTGCTCTTTTAGCGGCAATAATTCTTCAGTAGTCACTTTTTCACTACTCAACTTTATTTTCAATAAGTCGCGATTAATAATCATTTTACTCAATGAAGATAGAATAAAATCAGAATGATCTTGCCAAGATTTAAGAGCACTTATAATATCAAAATCATCTAATTTGGAAAACAAATTCAAAGTATCAGCATCAAAAGTTTCCATCGTCACCTTGTGATGCATAAAAAAAGACAGGGGCGCACTAGCTTTCAACTCCTCGCCTTTCATGGTAAGTTCTTTTGCTCGTTTTAAAATTTTAGTCAAAATAGACTCGGCAACCAAACTCGTTTTATGAAGATATACTTGCCAATACATCAATCGGCGTGACATTAAAAACTTTTCGACTGAGTAAATCCCTTTTTCTTCAATCACCAAAACATCATCAACCACATTCATCATTTGAATAATACGCTCAGAATTTACATTTCCTTCCGACACTCCAGAATAAAAACTATCTCTTTTCAAATAATCCATTCGATCCATATCCAACTGACTAGAAATCAATTGTAACATAAACTTTCGATGATACTCCCCTTTAAAAACTTGAATAGCTAAACTCAATTTACCATCAAATTCCTTATTTAATTGTTGCATAAACAATAGAGAAATAGCTTCATGATGCACATCTTCTACAATACTACTTTCCATAGCATGAGAAAAAGGTCCATGACCAATATCGTGCAATAATATAGCTATATACAAAGCGTTTTCTTCTTCAGGAGATAAAACTACTCCCTTAAAGCGAAGCGATTCAACAGCCTTTTGCATGATATGCATACAACCTAATGCATGATGAAAACGGGTATGATTAGCTCCTGGATATACCAAGTAAGACAAACCCATTTGAGAAATTCGGCGGAGACGTTGAAAATATGGATGTTGAATTAAATCGTAAATGAGCGCGTTGGGAATTGTAATAAACCCATAAATAGGATCATTAAATATTTTAAGTTTGTTGATTTGACTCACTTCTAGTTATTTTTTTAGGACGACAAATATAAGCAATTTAGATTTTACGTCATTTACCTCAAGAAAGTTAATAATTACAAGCATACTGTAAACCAACATAAAAGTTATTTCTTGATAAAGAAAAACCAAATAAATAGCTAAAAAAAACACAATAGCACTTCAAAGCCTAATATATTTAATTAATTTGGCTAAAAGTTTTACTAATTTTGAATGTTTTACCACCAAATATGGATACAATAAAAATACTTTGGGTAGATGATGAAATCGACTTGCTCAAACCACATATTCTGTTCTTAGAAAAGAAAAATTATAGTGTTACTACCTGTAACAATGGCCTTGACGCAGTAGCTATTTTTGAAGAAAATAATTTCGACATTGTTTTTTTAGATGAAAATATGCCTGGAATGAGCGGTTTAGAGACTCTTTCAGAAATGAAAGAAAAAAAATCTGCGATCCCTATGATTATGATTACCAAAAGTGAAGAAGAATACATCATGGAAGAAGCTATTGGATCTAAAATCGCGGATTACTTAATAAAACCCGTTAATCCTAATCAAATTCTCCTAAGCTTAAAAAAGAATCTCGACCACTCGAGATTAATTTCTCAAAAAACAACCTTGGACTATCAAAAGGAATTTAGAAAAATTACCCTAGAGATGGCTATGGTTAATACTTATGAAGATTGGATTGAACTCTACAAAAAATTACTATTTTGGGAATTAGAATTAGAAAACATAGATGATCAAAGCATGATTGAGATTTTAGAATCTCAAAAAATTGAAGCCAATTCGCAATTTGGTAAATTCATAGAACGCAATTACGAAGATTGGTTTGCCACAAAAAACGATACCAAAGGAAAATCCGAGCGTAATACTAAACCCATTCAATCGCATACACTATTCAAAGAATTAGTTGTCCCTGAAATTCTAAAGAAAGACAAACCAGTACTTTTTGTTGTGATTGATAATCTAAGATACGACCAATGGAAAGCTTTCGAAAATGTGGTATCTAATTATTACAAACTTGAAAAAGAAGTCCCTTACTACTCGATTCTTCCCACAGCAACGCAATATGCTCGAAATGCTATTTTTTCAGGATTAACTCCACTAGAAATGGAGAAGAAATTTCCGCAATATTGGAAAAACGACCCAGAAGAAGGTGGCAAAAATTTATATGAAGCAGAATTCCTTAGCGCACAATTAAAAAGATTAGGACTAAATTTAAAAGAAGATTATTTCAAAATAACAAACCTTGCAGGTGGAAAAAAACTAGCAGAAAGTTTTAAATCATTAAAAGAAAATGACCTTGTAACCATTGTTTACAATTTTGTAGATATGCTATCACATGCAAAGACAGAAATGGATGTGGTGAAAGAATTAGCATCAGACGATAAAGCCTATCGCTCTTTAACCTTAAGTTGGTTTAAAAACTCACCTTTATTAGAAATTATTCAGCAAGCTCAAAAATTAGGTTTTAAATTGATTTTGACAACCGATCACGGTACAATAAATGTCAAAAATCCATCTAAAGTAGTTGGCGATAAAAACACGAGTTTGAATTTAAGATACAAAACCGGTAGAAGCTTGACCTATGAGCAAAAAGACGTTTATGCAGTAAAAGACCCAAAGGAAATTGGACTACCTGCAATAAATATGACTAGTTCATATATTTTTGCAAAAAATGATTTGTTTTTGGCCTACGTAAACAATTACAACCATTATGTGAGTTATTACAAAAACACCTATCAACACGGCGGAATTTCATTAGAGGAAATGATTATACCATTTTTAGTTTTTAATCCAAAGTAATTATTAACTAATTGTTTACAATGAATATAGTAAAGAGAAACTATAACCAATAAATGCCATTCAGCAATTCATAAATTTTACAAGAATGACAATAACATTTTCAATCGAACAACTTGATCAAGTTGCTAAACAAATACTAGAGAAAAGCCCCAATAAAGTGCTATTATTCAATGGGGAAATGGGTGCAGGAAAAACCACCTTGATAAAAAAAATATGTGAAAATTTAGGAGTTAATGAACCTACAAGCAGTCCAACCTTTTCTTTAGTTAATGAATACTATACCATTAATAATCAATATATTTATCATTTTGATTGTTATCGATTAAAAACAGAAATCGAAGCTTTGGATATGGGAATTGATGAATACCTATACTCTGGACATTGGTGTTTTATAGAATGGGCTGAAAAAATCACAAATCTCATTCCTGAACAACATTCGGTTATTACAATAGAAGTGCAATCTAACGGAAACCGAAAACTGATATTAGAATAAAAAGCCGTTCCCAAGATGAAAAAACCAAAGACCAATGTAGACATTATCGCTTTTTCACTTACTCACAAAGAAGCTATTAAAACATTAAATTTAGAATGGTTGCAAAAATATTTTAAGGTAGAGCCGAAAGACGAATTGGTACTGAATAACCCTGTTGAGGAGATTATAAATAAAGGCGGAAAAATATATTATGCGCAACATTTAGACGAAATAATAGGTACTGTTTCTTTATTAAAAATAGACGCAACTACTTTTGAATTATCCAAAATGGCCGTTACCGAAAAAGCTCAAGGATTAGGAATTGGGAGACAACTAATAGAATTTTGTATAAAAGAAGCCCATAAACTGGGCATCCAAAAGTTGATTTTATATTCAAACAAACAATTAAAATCTGCACTGCACTTGTATGAATCATTTGGTTTTAAAGAAATTCCTGTAGAATCTGGCATATACGAAAGAGCCGATATCAAAATGGAACTACTTTTAACATAGACAAAAAGAGTTCCTGCATTCTAAACTCAAAATAATTAAATACTTTTTGTAAATTGTACGCTTAAATTTTTAACAATTATGTCGATTAGCCCATTCACCAAACAACAGTTAATGCCCCAAGAAGAAAAATTGGAGGTTGCCAGACATAAAAGTGAGCTTTTCATTGGGATTCCAAAGGAAACCAGCTATCAAGAAAGACGAATTTGCTTAACTCCGGACGCTGTTAATTCGCTAACCTTTCAAGGCCATCGGGTAATGATTGAATCAGGTGCTGGTGAAAGCTCAAGCTACAGCGACAAAGAATATTGTGATGCGGGTGCCGAAGTAACTAAAGATACCGCAAAAGTCTTTAGTTGTCCGATGATATTAAAAGTAGAACCGCCTACACTCGCAGAAATAGAAATGCTCAACAACAAAGCAATAATTCTATCTGCCATTCAATTAAAAACCAGACAAAAAGCTTATTTTGAAGCTTTAGCAAGAAAAAAAATTACGGCTTTAGCCTTTGAATACATTAAAGATGGTGACGGTTCCTATCCCGCAGTAAAATCTTTGAGCGAAATTGCAGGAACTGCCTCTATTTTAGTTGCCGCAGAATTAATGATTACCACAGAATTTGGAAAAGGATTACTATTCGGTAACATAACAGGAGTTCCACCAACTGAAGTAGTGATTTTGGGCGCCGGAACTGTGGGTGAGTTTGCTGCAAAAACAGCCATTGGACTTGGTGCTAATGTAAAAGTATTTGATAATTCCATTACAAAATTAAGACGTTTACAAAACAATTTAAACCAACGCATATTCACTTCAACTATCCAACCTAAAGCTTTATTAAAAGCCTTAAGAAGGTGTGATGTGGCTATTGGAGCGATGCGAGGCAAAGAGCGATGTCCAATTGTAGTCACGGAAACTATGGTCGAACATATGAAAAAGGGCGCAGTCATCGTTGATGTAAGCATAGATACTGGTGGTTGTTTCGAAACCTCCGAGGTAACCACTCATGAAAAACCAACCTTCATTAAAAGCAATGTATTACACTATTGCGTGCCCAATATACCTTCTCGCTATTCCAAAACAGCTTCGCTATCCATAAGCAATATCATTACCCCCTATCTACTACAAATTGCTGAAGATGGCGGCATTGAAAGCGCGATACGTTGTAATAAAGGACTTAAAAATGGAGTGTATTTGTACCACGGCATCCTTACAAACAAAGCAATAGGAGAATGGTTTGATATTCAAGATAACGATATTAATTTAATTGTTTTTTAAGTTAAGTTTCAATTACCTTTGCAAAAAAATTACTTCATGAAATTTACATATCGTTTCGCTTATTATTTGATTGGTTTATTGATGGGATTATTTGTGGTAGCTGCTATCTTTTCTGGCAAAGACACCCGCTGTAATTATTTTCCAAACGCACGTGTGTTGAATGATTTAAGAAACAAACCCTTTGTATACTCTGACAAAGCTTCTCAAATTCTAAACGAAAAATGGGTCGACACCGCAGATATTAAAAACACTTTACAATTTGGTGATGTAGATTTTGACAAAAGCAACCTTCCTCTTGAAAAAGGAAAACTTTACACCGTTTACGGAAAAACTGCCAAAAATCAAGAAATCACTGTAGAAGTAATTAATTACTCAGACAAAGCAGTTTTAAGAGATATTATCAAAAAATAATTACAACCAATCAATAGGTTGTAAACCATTAGAGATTAAATAAGTATTGGTTTGTGAAAAATGTCTATTTCCAAACCATTTTCCTTGATTGGCGCTCATAGGAGAAGGATGTCCAGATTCTAATACTAAATGTTGATTTCTATCAATTTTGTTGCCTTTCTTTTGCGCAAAACTTCCCCAAAGTAAAAAAACAAGCTGCTGTTTTTCAGAAGCTAATTTTTCGATAACAACGTCTGTAAATCGACTCCAAGCTAAATGTTTGTGGCTATTGGGACTGTCTTTTCGCACACTCAAAGTAGCATTCAACAACAAAACTCCTTGTTTTGCCCACGCTTTTAAATTTCCAGAAGTAGGCATAAAAATAGCCCCCAAATCATCCGTCAACTCTCTGTAAATATTACGTAAAGAAGGTGGAATTTTAACTCCATCATTCACCGAAAAGCTCAAACCATTGGCCTCGCCTTCTCCATGATAAGGGTCTTGACCAATAATCACCACTTTTACATCTTCTAAAGCACAATGATTAAAAGCTGAAAAAATCAAGTCTTTTGATGGAAAACAAGTATGATTTTGATATTCTTCATCAACCTCTTGCATCAAGTTCAAGAAAAAGTCTTTTTGAATTTCTTCGGATAAAAAGGTTTGCCAAGAAGGATTAAGATTGGATAGCATACTCTAAATTTATTCTACAAAGATACACTAAGATTCAGAAAAAGCTTCGAGAAAATATTATACAACATTACTTAGTTGCTTTCTGAAGCTGCCTAAAATAACATTATGTTTCTCCTTGAAATAGTCTTATTTTTGCATACCAAAATTAAACGATTTCATGATTGCTATCACCGAAAAAACATTACAAGATTTACAATTCCCCACCGTGCTCGAAACCCTATCGGATATTTGCAATACCGATATTGGTAAAGAGAAAGCATTAAAAATAACGCCTTTCAAAGAGAAAGAAACGTTGATGGAAGCTTTGTTGCAAACTTCAGAATATGTTTCTTCTTTTCAAAATAACAATGCCATTCCAAATCATGGATTTGACGCCATTACTTATGAAATCAAATTTCTTGGGATTGAAGATAGCTTTCTTGAAGTAGGAAGTTTTAGAAAAATTGCTACGCTCTCCAGCACAAGTAATTTCTTGCTGAATTTCCTAAAAAAATTCGAAGACTATTATCCTAACTTGAATGCTAGAGCCGCTAGAGTAGAATACACCAAAAATATTATTACGCAAATTGATGAAGTCGTAGACAAATATGGTGAAATCAAAGACAATGCTTCTCCAGATTTACTCAATATTCGAAGAAATATGAATGTGGTTCGAGGTAAGGTAAACCAAAGTTTTGGCGTGGCCTTATCTCAATATAACGGCTTGGGATATTTGGATGACATCAAAGAAAGTTTTGTTCAAAATCGTAGAGTTTTAGCTGTTTTGGCGATGTATCGCAGAAAAGTAAAAGGCACCATTTTAGGCAGCTCAAAAACAGGCAGTATTGCTTACATCGAACCAGAAGCTACTTTGAGATATTCGCGTGAATTGAGCAATCTAGAATATGAAGAAAAGGAAGAAATCACCCGAATCTTAAAGCAATTATCAAACGCTATTCGTCCTTATTTGCCTTTGCTTATCGAATACCAAGAGTTTTTGAGTGATATTGATGTTATTGCTGCGAAAGCCAAATATGCTAACAAAATCAATGCTATTTTACCTCAAATCAGTGAAGAAAGAAGGTTGTTTCTAAGAGATGCTTACCATCCTATTTTGTATTTGAACAACAAACAAAAGAACGAAGTTACGCATCCGCAAACTATAGAACTCAACCAAGATAACCGAATCATTGTTATTTCTGGACCCAATGCTGGTGGAAAAACCATTTCCTTAAAGACCGTTGGCTTATTGCAATTAATGTTGCAATCGGGTATGTTGATTCCGGTACACGAACGCAGTGAAACCTTTTTGTTTGACCGAATTCTAACGGATATTGGCGACAATCAATCCATAGAAAATCATTTGAGTACGTATAGTTATCGCTTAAAAAACATGAATTATTTTCTAAAAAAATGCAATAGAAAAACCATGTTTTTGATTGATGAGTTTGGTACAGGTTCCGACCCAGATTTGGGTGGGGCACTTGCCGAAATTTTCTTGGAAGAATTTTACCATCGTGAAGCTTTTGGAATCATTACGACCCACTACTCCAATTTAAAGATTTTGGCTAATGAATTGCCTTGTGCACAAAATGCCAATATGCTTTTTGATGAGAAAACATTAGAGCCGTTGTATAAACTCGTTTTGGGACAAGCAGGTAGTTCTTTTACTTTTGAAGTAGCACAGAAAAATGGAATTCCGTTTGGCTTAATTAATCGTGCCAAAAAGAAAATCGAAACCGGAAAAGTACGTTTTGACAAGACCATTGCTACGTTGCAAAAAGAACGTTCCAAACTCGAAAAAACCTCTCAAGTATTAAAAGAGGAAGAATCCAAAGCTAGAGAGGAAAGCAAAAAAATGGAAAACATCAATGTGAAAATCAAGCAAAAACTGGAAAGCTATCAGGAATTGTATGACAGCAATCAGAAGACAATTTACATTGGACAAAAAATAGAAGATATTTCAGAGAAATATTTCAATAACAAGAACAAAAAAGAACTTATCGGAGAGTTTTTGAAAATTATTGAAATAGAAAACTCTAAGCGCAAAAAGGTTTCTGCCAAAGAAGCCAAAGTTATCACCGAAAAGAAAAAAGAGATTATCAAAGAGGTTGAAGTGAAAGTCGAGGAAATCAGAACAATCAAAAAAGAGAAGAAACTAAAACCCGTTGTTGAAAAACCAAAACCTATTTTAAAATTAGGCGATAGAGTAAGGATGGCTGATGGAAAAGCAGTAGGAACGATTGATAGTATTGAGAAAAATAAAGCTACTGTTAATTACGGTATTTTTACCTCGAAAGTAAGTTTAGACGAATTAGAATTAGTGGAAGCAGTTAAAAAATAAAAAAACGACCGCAAATTCGCAAATTTTTAATCGTATAAGAATTAATTTTACAAGCACTTTATTTACCTGCAAGGTCTTTTTTTGACCTTGTTGTATTTAAATTCAAGAAAGCATACCTACAAGGTTTTTAAAACCTTGCAGGAACTCATAAACCATTTGAAAAGAAAAAAGAAATTTGCGAATTTGCGGTAATTATACACATTCCTACATCTAAATTAATACCCATAAACAAATGGAACATTCCCTATCGCTTCCTGAAAATAAGAAAATCGTCCTTTTTGATGGCGTTTGTAATTTGTGTAATACTGCGGTGCAAACCATTATAAAGCATGATAAAAAAGATGTGTTCCGATTTGTGGCTTTACAAAGTGAATTGGGTATAGCTATACAAAAACACATTGGTATTGATACGCGCAAAATAGACAGTCTTGTATTTTATGCGCCTGGGGTTTCGTATTCTTATAAATCGGAGGCGGTTTTGGATATTGCAAAGGGACTTGGCGGTATTTTTAGTTTGTCTATTGTTTTTAAAATTCTTCCTACTCCCCTTTTGAATTCCATTTACGATTATGTGGCAAAAAACAGATACAAATGGTACGGTCAACAAGAACATTGCTTATTGCCTACTCCTGAATTAAAAGCAAAATTCCTTTGATTCCAGAATAGTACTTATGAAAACGCTTGCGTGAGTGATGGCAGTGGAGCTCTTTTTTTATTTTTCTTTTTTCGGAAAAATAAAAAAAAGCGGGAACGTACAGCACGACCTCCTCTAGCCTTTTTCTGGCTAGAGGAGGGCACGCCCAAATAAAAAATCGTTTGTAAAACTAATGTCTTACAAACGATTTTTTTATTTTGAATCCGCAATGTTATTTCATTTTAAACATGGAAATAGCCAAAGGAGGCAACGTTAGGGCAATGGAATAATCTCTACCATCATAAGGTGTGGCTTCGACTTTTAACTTTCCGCTTTGTTGCACACCACTACCACCAAATAACTTGGCGTCGCTGTTGAATATTTCGATTAACTCGCCTTTTCTTGGAATTCCGATGCGATAATTTTCTCTAACTACTGGGGTAAAATTGCAAATCACAATCAAATCGTTCTTTGGATCATTCCCTTTTCGTATGTAGGTCATAACTGCATTCTCGTGGTCAGAATAATTAATCCATTCGAATCCCTCTGGGCTAAATTGCTTTTCGTACAAAGCTGGTTGTGATTTGTAGAGTGCGTTCAGCTCGGTGATGACTGTTTGAATCCCTTTGTGAAAAGGATATTGTAACAAATGCCAATCCAAACTTTGCTCGAAATTCCATTCCCCACTTTGTCCAAACTCAGCTCCCATAAACAGCAGTTTTGTTCCTGGATGCGTGAACATATAGCCATATAACAACCTTAGATTAGCATACTTTTGCCATTCATCGCCAGGCATTCTTCCTGCAATAGAACTCTTTCCGTAAACAACCTCATCATGAGAAAGTGGCAACATAAAATTCTCTGAAAAAGCATAAGTCATAGAAAAGGTCAATTCGTTTTGATGGTATTTTCTATAAACCGTCTCTTTTTGAAAATAATGTAAGGTATCGTGCATCCATCCCATCATCCATTTCATTCCAAAGCCTAAACCGCCTGCATAAGTAGGTCGAGACACCATAGGAAATGAGGTGCTTTCCTCTGCTATAGTTTGAACGCCTTCGTAATTGGCATAAACTGCTTCGTTAAAATCTTTAAGGAAACTTATCGTATCTAGGTTTTCGCGTCCACCAAAAATATTCGGCTCCCATTCCCCATCTTCTCTGGAATAATCTAAATACAACATTGAGGCAACAGCATCAACTCGTAATCCATCTACATGATAATGGTGCAACCAAAATAAAGCATTACTTATTAAGAACGAACGCACCTCGTTACGACCATAATTGAATACCAAACTCTTCCAATCGGGATGATAGCCTTTTCTGCGGTCAGGATGTTCGAATAGATTTGAGCCATCAAAAAATCCTAGCCCATGTGCATCATCTGGGAAATGAGACGGTACCCAATCCAGAATAACTCCAATTCCTGCATCGTGTAAACGATCTACTAAATACATAAACTCTTGAGGGTTTCCAAAGCGAGAAGTTGGCGCAAAATACCCGACCAACTGATATCCCCAAGATGGATCGTAGGGATATTCCATTACAGGCATAAACTCTACGTGTGTAAATCCTGTTTCTTTGACATACCCCACAAGATCTTCCGCCATTTCAGTATAACTTAAGAAACTATTGTCCTCAGCATGGCGTTTCCAAGATCCCAGATGTACTTCATAAACCGAGTAGGGTTTATCTAGCGCATTATGCTCTTTTCGAGACTTCATCCATTTATCATCCTCCCATTTATAATCCAAATCCCAGATTACTGAAGCGGTGTGTGGTGGTTTTTCGCAATAAAAGGCAAAAGGATCTGCTTTCTCAGTAACTATACCGTTATTGGAAGACTGAATTTTATATTTGTAAGTGATTCCTTTAGTAATATTGGGAATAAAACCTTCCCAAATACCTGAGGCATCCCAACGCACATTCAACTCATGATTGCCCGCTATCCAATAATTAAAATCTCCAATCACAGAAACCGAGTCCGCTGAGGGTGCCCAAACGGCAAAATATACTCCTTTCACGCCATCCACTTCAATAGGATGTGCGCCTAATTTTTCATAGAGACGAAAATGCTTCCCTGCTTTAAATAAATCAATATCAAATTCGGAGAAAAGAGAATGTACTTGTACTTTATTCATTTTTTATTTTTTAAACTGATTGCTCAGTACTGTAATTTATTTTGTTTTAAAATTCATAATACTCGCAATTCCTGTCAATGGAATTACAGACCAACGAGGTCTTGAATTTAATTCGTACCCTAATTCGTAAACTGCTTTTTCGAGCAAACAATATTTGAGTAAAAAGTCAATTTCATTTTTGTAACCAATGTTAAGATTACCTCCTTGAGCCACCTCGGTGTACGTTTGCAAAAAGATGCCAACAAAGTATTTATACAACAATTCTCCCGCCATAAATAGTTCAACTTGTTCGTAATTATACTTGTCCTTATTATTGAAAATCGTAGCATAAATAGCATAATGGAACGAGCGGAACATTCCTGCTACATCTTTCAATGGGGGTTGTTTTACTTTTCGATCGCGAATAGTACTTTCAGGTTCTCCTTCGAAATCTAAAATGAAAAAATCTTCTCCGTTAACTAATACTTGACCTAAATGATAATCGCCGTGTATTCGTATGCGCTCGGATTTCATTTTGGTCCAATCGAAATCTAAGAAAACCTTACGAATGTTCTTTTTTTGATCCAAAAACTGATTAGCCAATTCCAGAGCCAAGCCATCCAATTTATGCAAGTTGTTTTCTAGAATATTCAATCGGTTCTGAAATTGATAAGTCAATCGATTCTTTAACCACACCGAATAATCACCGTTGTATGTGATTGGAGTAAAAGCGGTTTCATGAATATCACTACCTAAAGCAATATGCATTTCGGCAGTACGCGTCGCCAAAGTTCTAATGCGTAAAAAAATCTTTAACCCAGCCCAATCGATAATTTCATGTGGAATATCATTCAATCGCAATCTCGAGAATAATTCTACATCGGGTAATTTGTCAATTTTAATTTTGCGATAGCTCAAATTTTCGAAAATTCGGTCTACTTCTTCTAACATAAACTTCCATGCATCGCCTTGATTCGGGACTAACTCTTGCATTAATCCCAAAGTGATATTTCCTTCGGTCAAAATAACGCTGATACTTCCGGTGTAAGCTGGTGAATTTTCAAAATGCATTCGTTCAGTCAAAAAACGACTTATCTCATAATCTGGATTCATATTAATATAAATCCTTCTGAAGATTTTTAAAACCAAAGTGTCATTGTAAATTATAGAGGTATTGCTTTGCTCCACCCCCATAAATTTAGAGCTCTGATAGGTCTTTTGAGTTAATTTGGAACCACAATGAAAATTTAATTTAGCATCTACTTTGGCATTAGAATGCACTATATTATCAAATAATAATTTTCGAAAATCCTCTTGATGAAGGGCATCAACCAAATAGCCTTGAACTCCATTCATGATTACTGGAGCGATTACCGTATTGGTTTCCAAATCAACTTCAGACATGAATGAAATAGGCATAAAATAATGTTGGTAGAAAGCTTCTTTAAAATTAACTTCAAACAAAACCCCATAATAAGTGTGCTTTTTTGAAGAAATTTGAAAGGATTCTACAATCTCAATATACTTTAGCGTACTGGCTTTTCCACCATACCAACGCTTATTGATAATGTAATTCTCGAGTATATCCGAAGAAAATACTTTGACAAAATCTTCTTCAGCAAAAGCGTTTTTCCAATCAATATTAAAAACAAACGGATTTTGGAATTCGTCTTCGTTAATTTTATCAACCATTACTTGATTATTTTAAATAAATGAAAAGGTACATTAGGACCTAATTCTATAAAATTCCATTCGTTTTCCCAGTAATAAGTTGCGTCAGTAATCAAATCGTGAACACGAATGGGTTGATTTCCTAACTGTTGATAAGGCAATCGCACCATAGCTTGAACGACATGTTGATCGTTTAAACTAACTACCATTAAGGTTTCATTTTGTTTGTTATCATCGTATTTATAGTAGGCAATAACTTGATCATTATTGGTCTCACAAAAAACAATATTATTGGTTTGTTGCAACGAATTTTGTTCTTTTCTAATCGTATTAATTTGGGATATTCTATGAGTCAAATTGTTTTGAATACTCCAATCCCACTTTACAAACTCATATTTCTCAGAATTCAAATATTCTTCTTTTCCTTGTGCCATGGGTTCGCTAATCATGTATTCGAAAACAGGTCCGTAAATCCCCACATTAGAACTTAAAGTAGCGGCCAAAAAATACTTTTGCAAATGAATGGATTCATTTCCTCCTTGTAAAGCAAAAGGGTTAATATCAGGTGTATTGGGCCAAAAGTTGGGTCTATAAAACTCTTTTTGAGAAGATTGGGTCAACTCTGTTACATACTCGATTAATTCATGTTTAGTGTTTCTCCAAGTAAAATAGGTATACGATTGACTAAATCCTTGCTTAGCCAATTCGCTCATAATTTTAGGACGCGTAAAAGCTTCAGCTAAAAACAGAACATCAGGGTGTTTTTTCTTAATTTCACCAATTAACCATCCCCAAAAATAAAACGGCTTGGTATGTGGATTATCCACACGATAGACTTTGATATTGCATTCTTCAATCCAAAACAAGGCCACATCTAACAACTCTTTCCAGAGATTCTTCCAATCTTTGGTTTCAAAATATATCGGCTGAATGTCTTGGTATTTCTTAGGAGGATTTTCGGCATATTGCACGGTTCCATCAGGTCTCCACTTAAACCACTGTGGAAAATCTTTAACATAAGGATGATCGGGAGCCGCTTGCAAGGCATAATCCATCGCCACCTCAATACCTAAATCTTGGGCTTTTTTCACCAAAGATTTAAAATCTTCAATAGAACCTAATTCAGGATGAGTTGATTTGTGTCCACCATATTGAGAACCAATTCCCCATGGAGAACCAACATCACCTTCTTGTGCATTGGTAGTGTTGTTTTTTCCTTTTCGATTGATTTCTCCAATAGGATGAATGGGTGGAAAATACAAGGTATCAAAACCCATAGCAGCTACTCTAGGCAATAGTCTTTCGCAGTCTTTAAAAGTACCGTGTTTCCCCTGTTCTTCCGATGAAGATCTTGGAAAAAATTCATACCAAGTACTAAACAAGGCTTTTTTTCTATCCACATAAACCTTTAATTCCAAGGATTTATTTTCAATGTAACGAATAGGATATTTTTTAAAAATACTTTTTAATTCATAAGAAGTAGCCTCTTTTATGGCTTCATCGTAATCCGATTCAGATTTGAAAAGTTGAATCAACTTTTTGAGATATTCTTTCTCAGAAGCATCGACCTTCTTCACAATCGCTTCAATGTACTCTGCTCCTTCAAGCAATTCTGATTTTACATATTGATGGTCTTGAATTTTACGCTCGGTTCCATGTTGCCAATTGAGTGCATAATCAACCCATCCTTCTACTAAATAACTATAAAAACCTTGTTGTTCAACTTTAAAACTTCCATTCCATTCATCGTTATAGGTTGGCCACATTCGAACTTCTTGCCATTTTTTTTCAGATTCGTGTTTGTATTTAATACAACATTCAATTACATCATGTCCATCCGAAAAAACATCTGCTGTAACGGCAATTGTTTGTCCCACTATTCTTTTGATAAAGTGAACACCTCCATCTAGTTGAGGCATCACATTTTCAATAACAATTCGAGTTTGCTTTTGCATAATATTTAAAAAAAATTAAATCAATTCCATACTATAGAAATTGATACTATATTCATAAGTTTGAGAATACTTTGCTGAACTATTCTATTCTAAAATTATTAGGTAAGGTTTTCCCTTTTTTAATGACCACAATTCCATCTTTGATACAATACAGTTCCTCGGAGCAATTGACAAGATGTTTACCTCCATTGATATACACGTCATTACCAATTCGGCAATTTTTATCCACTAAAGCATGATTGATGTAGCAACGTTCTCCTATACCTATCAATTGATTATCATTTTCGATATCCTCTTTCATATCAGTTAAGCTTTGATAGAAATCATTACCCATAATATAAGAGTTCTCGATTACGGTCCCTTCACCTATTCTAGAACGGTTACCTATCACTGATTTTTTGATGGCTTTGGCATTGATAATACATCCTTCGGATATCAAGGAATTGTCCAATTGAGTGCTTTTAAACTTGGAAGGCGGCAGTAATCGAGGTCTGGTGTAAATTTTATTATCGTTATCAAATAAATTAAAATCAGGTATATCGTTTGTTAAACCAATATTGGCATCAAAAAAGGATTCAATATTTCCAATATCTGTCCAGTACCCTTCATACTGATAACTAAGTAATTTTTGCTTACCAACAGCTTGAGGAATAATCTCTTTACCAAAATCCTTCGTTTCAGGATTTTTCATCAACTCGACCAATAGTTTTTTATTAAAAATGTAAATTCCCATTGAAGCCAAATAATGCTTACCTTGTTGTTTCATCTCGTCACTTACGTCAGACTCCCATTGAGGCAAAAGTTCAGCGGCAGGTTTCTCGATAAACGCCTCGATAAGACTTTGATTATTCGTTTTTAAAATTCCAAATTCTGGAGCGTCTTTAGCATTAACGGGTAATGTTGCTATAGAAATATCGGCACCATTGGCGATATGAGCCTCAAGCATTTCATTAAAATCCATTTGATACAGTTGATCACCAGATAAAATCAAAGCATACTCAAAATCGTGATTCAGAAAGTGAGGCATACATTGTCTTACCGCATCTGAGGTTCCTTGAAACCATGTCGGATTATCAGGTGTTTGTTCCGCAGCTAAAATATCTACAAAAGCATGACTAAAGATGCTAAAATTATAAGTGTTTTTGATATGAGCATTTAAAGATTTAGAATTGAATTGTGTCAAAACAAACATTCTAAAAATATCCGAATTCATACAATTAGAAATAGGGATATCAACTAAACGATATTTCCCACCAATGGGTACCGCGGGTTTTGAACGAAACTCAGTCAATGGATACAATCGAGAGCCTTGACCCCCTCCCAAAATAATAGCAATTACATTCTTTTTTTGCTGCTTCATTTTCTTTTAGTTAAAAATATTAAACCTAATAAACGCTTTCATAAAAAAACCAATACTGTTGTAAACAAAAAATAAAACAAATCCTAAATATCCACGTATTAATCAAAACATTGGTTAATAAATTAGATTTTATATTACTTTTATGTTTCTTAAATTTAGTAAAAAAGACCTTTACTACAACTTTAAAAAAAAAATTAGTAAAATGCCAAAAACAAAGACTAGTTCACCAAAAAAATTACGAATTCCAAAAGCAATCTTATTAACCGCTAAAATATTCGCTTTTATTTCGACAAAATTAGTCACTCATTTTGCCGCAAAACTTTTTGTTACTCCCATAAAACACAAGACTCCAAAAAGAGAACATGAAATGGACTCAAAATGCCATAAAAAAATCATAAAGATTCCAACAATCGATAAAGAAATAATGACATACTATTACGGAAATTCTGATAAAAAAATATTATTGGTACACGGATGGTCAGGAAGAGGAACTCAATTGTTTAAAGTTGCAGACGAATTATTAAAGCACAACTATGCCACCGTAAGTTTTGATGCACCTGCACACGGAAAATCACCTGGTCAAACCTCAATTATGACCGATTTTATAGAGTCTATACTAGAAATTGACCAACAATTTGGTCCTTTTGAAGCCATCATTGGCCATTCTTTAGGTGGTATGTCAACACTGAATGCTATTAAAAAAGGACTGAAAGTAAAAAATGCAACCGTTATTGGAAGTGGCGATGTCGTTCAAGATATCATTAATGATTTTATTCTTAAATTAAAATTAAACTCAAAAATTAGCGACAACTTAAGAGCGTATTTTGAAAAAAAACATAACATTATTATGGATGATTTTTCTGCTTATAAAGCTGCTTCCGAAATTACTATTCCAATCTTGGTCATTCATGACCACAATGATACCGAAGTTCCAGTTACAGCTGGTATTAATATACATAAACACTGCCAAGAAGGAACATTATTTTTGACACATAATCTTGGACATCGTAAAATTTTGGGAGACAAAGAGGTAATTGATACTGTTGTGTCGTTTATAAAAAAAGACACCCAAACTAATTAAACTTAATTTTTCTGGTTTTATCAATACTCTTCTTCAGGAATAAGACCTTCTTGATTTTTCTTAGGCTTTTCTTGAACTGGCTTTTTCGACTTATTGAAATTGATATAATCTGGTGACAATGAGGAATCATCATCGACATGTGTATCTTTGGATGGAATAATTACTTTGTGCTTTTTGAATATTTGTTGAACAAATTCTTTAAAAGTATCAAAATCTACATCATAAGAAATACCCACACCTTGAGTATATCCAATTCCTTGTCCTATATAGTTAATATCATTCTCTTTGTTGAATAATCGCAAATTAAAGTTTCCTGCTTCATTTACTCTGTATAAGATTTCGACATCTCCTACAATTGCAGATTCATTAACCCCTCCAAAAGGCACACCCACTTTACCGTTTATGGTGATTCTCTCATTTAATTGCGATGATAGGGTAGCTACAAAACGGCCATCTGTCTCGCGACCAGCTCGTCTATCGGCTGTAATGACATTTACACCAACTTTAAATTTATCATTGTCCGACTTAATAATATCACCTAAGAGCCCAGTCGCAGTCTCGAAAAGACTTGTAGAAAAATCAGATTGATTTATCCCTTCTGCACTCAAGAAACTTCCAGAAGACAATAGATAAAGCGCCTGTGTTTGTCTGGTATCTTTATCATTTAATTTATACTGAATTTCGGACTCTAAAACAGAACTTACCGTTGGGAAAACGATATTAAAATCTGGTTCAGGACGAGCTAAATCTCCATGAATTCCAACTATAACCTCTACAGGCACTTTGGTGTTAAAAGATGAATTTTCAAGCAAAACCGATGGATTTGCAGAGGTTTTATATACAGCTTCTAGATTCAATTGTGCTTTCATCGGATTGCCTTCCCAAATGATAGAACCTCCTTTTTTAACTGCAAATTTTTTATCTATTAGTCCGCCATATTTAAAATTATAAGTCCCCTCGTATGCTTGAAAATCGCCCCACATATTAAACTTTCCTAAAGTATTAATTTTGAACAGCAAAGAACCGTATCCCTTACCTTTCATTCCGTGTCCAGTATTACGATCTAAGATAACTTCAACCTCGGCGTTGGGATTAATATCAAAATCAAACTCTAATTCAAGACCATTATAGTTTCGAATGCGTTCTGTAATACCGTTTTTGCTGTTATTTTTTTCTTTTGCTGTTACAAAATGAATGAATCCATTCTCACTAACACTTTCAGCATTATTAATTGGGATTTTTACAGAAGTACCTTTCTCGGATTTGGCATCAACTTTTATAAATAAACTATTAACAGGTCCTTTTATTAATGCTGAACCATCAATAAAAGCAGTTCCAAAATAGGCGGCATCCTCGCTATCTTTTGTATCTAAAGCAAGAAAACGTTTAGAATTAATCCTCAAATCTAATTTCCAATCCGAAAACTGATTGTGTTCTACAATTCCATTTAAAATCCCTTTGGTGCTATACTTGGTATCTACAATAGAATTATTTCGAAATAAAAATTTTTCGTTAGACAAATCAACAATAGTTCTATCCGCCAATTCATAATCAACGTTCAAATAAGGAATATTCATCCCAGCTCCTTCTAAATATAAACGGCCATTGATATCTGGTTTTGAGGTTGTGCCTTGCACTTTGGTATTTCCAGAAGCCAATCCTCTGATATTTTTAATGACTTCTCCACCAACTGGACTTAAAAAAGCCAAATTAAATTTATCTAATTTGATGTCTAAATCAAGAATGGTCTCATTATTCACAATTTCAAAATGCCCGTTTGTGCTAAACGATTCAAAACTATCGTTCTCTAAATTGGATTGTATAGTGAACTTTTTAAAACTTTGATCTCCTTGAATATCAAAAGTTAAATTTCCAAAAAAAGTATCATTAATTTTCAAACGATCTACAAAAACTGAAGCTGTAGGTTTATAAACTAAGCCGTCTTGTTCAAAATTTACTTTTCCACTTATGTTTCCATTAAAAGCAAATTGCTTATTATATGGTGTGATTTTTTTCAAATCTACTCCTTTAAAATTCAAATGGAGTTCTTTATAATTACTGCCTTTTATAATTCCGCTTAAATCAATCTGTTGATCTTCGTGAGTTAAAACAATATCATTGATCGCAAAATTTTTAAGCGCTTTATCAAAAATAATTTGATTACTCTGTGTATCGACTTCGTTCAAATTCCAGACATAATTTTTGAATTTTATATCGGATTTACTAAAACCAATTACATTATTTTTATTCTTATCGATAGTGTGATACAAATTCAGATTAAAAAGATCTTCCCCATTTTCCCCTCCTTTGAATTCGGTTCTTATTTTTAAAGAATCCCTCATTGTAACATTAATCAAGCTGAAATCTCTGAGTTTATAAACACCCGTTTTAATGCTATCCAATTCAACAAAAGTGTTGAACAATGGATTTTTGTTATCAATGGCTAATCTTATATTATCTAAAGTGGTTCCGGCTGCAGTAATCTTCTCCGAATTTAAATTCAATTTAAACTCCTTATTATCAGAATTTATTAAACCTTTAACTCGAGCATCTGTTGCTAAAACAACTTCAGGATATAAAACTTCAACTATTTTATTATAAATGGTAAAATCAAATTTTAGAAATTGCCCTTTAGCAACAAGTATTGGTTTGTAGTTACCATAGAGACTTCCGAGTGAATTTTGAACTAAAGCTTCTAATTGATTAAATTTAAATTTACCAACTACTTGTCCTTGACCTACATCTGTAGAATTTATGGTTAATGTTCTAATATTATTTTCATCAAAAACTGAAGAAACATGCAGATCATCAAAGATATAGGTCTTTTTAGAATTCTGATAACTGGTGTTTTTTACATAAATATTTCCAAATATATTATCCATTGAATTACCAGTGGCATCAACAACAATATCACCTTTGAAATTGGAAACTAATTCTTTGTCAAAATGCAATTGATGCAAATGCGCTTTATCAATGACAATATGAAAATCGTATTTATTTTGCTTTCCACTCAAATCTACCAAACCATCAAAATTCAAAACTAGATTTGGGTCATTAATGGAGACTTTACCTTTATATAATGGCATTTTGAAATGACCATCTAAAGTTACATTACTGTAGTTATAATTATTATAAACAGCTTTTGAAATTTCACCTTTAACTTCGGTATTCAAACTTTTTTCAGTAAAACCTATTCCATCTACTTTCAAATTTAAACTGGTTGGACCAATATCTTTTCTATCCAAAAAAACACCTAAATCAAAATCAGTCATTTTAACATTACCAACATACTTAGCGATCTCGGACTTATTCATGTTTAAAATAACCAAATCAGAATTTAAAGTACCTATAGCGGTTTTCATTACAAAATCGGCTTCAATATTTTCAGTAGTTAATTCTGTATTTCCCCCTAAATCTACATTTCCGAGTTTTTTCAAAACTTCTGGCAATCTTTTTCCTAAAACATTAGGCAAAATGGTAACCAAATTATCGTAACTTGTGGTAAGTGATTTGAACTTACCTTTCATATAAAACTGTTGTGATTGTGATGGAAATAAATTTTTGAAGTTTAAAGTTCCAACTATTTTAGAACCTTTTTTATCCAAAAGCGAAAGATCAGTTAGTCGTAAGTTATTAAGAGTACCCTCAATTCTGGAACGAACATTAAAAAACAAATTGCGACCGAGCTCGTTATAGAAATAACGAATATCATTTGAGGCAATCGAAGAAGATTTTAATTTTATATCAAATTTTACTTTATTATTAAAGTCTGAAAAATCTTCAATCTTGTAATTTAATTGTACATCTCCTTTTAAGCTAGATTCATTTGTAGCTAAATCTAAATCTTCTAATCGGATGCGTTTTTTATTGTAACTAAAAGCCGCACTTAATCTTTTTACAAATACCCCTCGATGATCTTTGAATGACAAAAAATTAATATTGGTTTGAACTTCAGGACCAAGAACTTTAAAATTACTAATTTGAGCATTGAGTTTTGTAAAATCAACATCTTTTGGAACTGCTCTATTTTCATCGGTCAAAATAAAATGTCCATTAGAAATAAAAGCCTCTCTAGCCGTCATCAAAAAAGGCCTAGTAGAGGGTTTTCCTGTTTCAAAAGCTTCAATAAAAACATCTAAATTGGTAAGTCTTTCTTTCTTATAAGTCTTTAGATTGAAAAGCAAACCATCTAAGCGAATGTCATTAAAAATTAAATCGCCATCGATGGCTTTCTTCATACCAATCAGATTCGTCTTAATTCTATTGGCATAAATCAAAGTATCTTTATGATGATCTAAAATCAGTACTTTTTTCAGTTTTACTCCTCCAAAAATAGAAATTGCTACTTCATCAATCACAATAGAAGTGCCATAAGAAGAATTGATTTTATTCATTACTTCTTTAGCTATACTTGTTTGAACAACAGGAAGTGAGAGGGCAATTCCTGCTACTAACAATAGGAGCAAAAGAGCCAAAGCGGTACGTAATAGTATTTTTTTTATTTTTTTGATAACCGAAATTTTAAGTATTCATTTGGTAAACAACATGGCACTAGAGAAATCTAAAGAAGCACATACGCGTAATAAAGCTATAAATCTAATGACTTGAGGTGCCATTTCATAAAAAATAGCTAATTTTGACCAAGCGGTAAAATTAAAGAATTTTACCGCCATTAATCAAAATAAATTTAAAATTTGTCCCTTTTTATGCAAAATCAAGACGTTTTTATTCTTGCTATTGAAAGCTCTTGTGATGATACTGCTGCAGCGGTTCTTTATAACGACAAAGTCTTATCAAATGTTGTAGCCAATCAACTGATACATAATCAATATGGTGGTGTTGTTCCAGAATTAGCATCAAGAGCCCATCAGCAAAATATAGTCCCTGTAATTGATGCTGCATTAAAAAAAGCCAATATTACCAAAGAACAACTTTCTGCCATTGCCTTTACTCAAGGACCTGGACTAATGGGGTCATTACTCGTGGGTAGTTCCTTTGCTAAATCAATGGCTACAGCCCTTTCTATTCCTCTGATCGCTGTAAACCATATGCATGCTCATATTTTGGCTCATTTTATTGATGAAGAAGGCTATAAAAAGCCTGAATTTCCATTTTTGGCTTTAACGATAAGCGGAGGACACACACAGATTGTTCGTGTTGATGGTTTTTTTGATATGACCATTATTGGGGAGACCACAGATGATGCTGTTGGAGAAGCATTCGACAAAAGCGCCAAAATACTAGGATTACCTTATCCCGGTGGGCCTTTGGTTGATAAATTAGCTCAATCAGGTAATCCAAAAGCCTTCACCTTTACCAAACCCAAAGTTCCAGGATTGGATTTTAGCTTTTCAGGTTTGAAAACTGCTATTTTATATTTTATTCAAAAAAATCAAAAAGAAAACCCGAATTTTATTGAAGAAAACAAGAATGATATTTGTGCTTCCATACAATATACTATCATTGCTATTTTGATGGACAAACTAAAACAAGCCGTCAAAGAAACAGGAATTAAGCAAGTGGCAATTGGCGGGGGTGTTTCTGCCAATTCTGGAATCAGAAGCACTTTACAAGAAGCAGAAAAAAAATACGGTTGGAAAACCTTTATTCCTAAATTTGAATACACCACTGACAATGCAGCAATGATCGGAATTGTAGGTTATCAAAAATATTTATCTCAACATTTTGAAGCTACTTCGGTTGTTTCAAAAGCAAGAATCCCTTTTTAAATCATGCAATTATTCTACAATTCCTCGATAAACGAAAGCAGTACTTCTTTTATATTTGACAAAGAAGAAAGCAAACACATCATCAAAGTCCTCCGAAAAAAAGACGGCGACATTCTGTTTGTTACCAATGGACTAGGCTATTTGTTCAAAACAGCCATCACTTTGGCTTCTGATAGCAAATGCAACGTTTCGATTTTGTCCTTCGAAAAAATGGCGTCATCGCTTCATCCTTTACACCTGGTGGTAGCGCCTACCAAAATGAATGATCGTTATGAATGGTTTCTAGAAAAAGCCACCGAAATTGGTATTCAAGAAATCACCCCTATCATTTGTGACCGCTCTGAAAGAAAAGTGATCAACAAAGAACGATTCGAAAAGATAATTTTGACGGCAATGAAACAATGTAACGCTTCCTATTTACCAAAATTAAATGAGGCGATTTCATTTAAAGATTTCATAAAACAAAAGTTCGATGGAATTTTATTAATCGCACATTGTGAAGAAACTGATAAGAAATCATTGAAATCTGTTCTAGAAAAGAATACAAAAACAACCATACTTATTGGTCCAGAGGGAGATTTCTCTGAAAAAGAAATTGAAGCTGCTCTGGCTAATAATTTTATTCCCGTAACATTAGGCAACACTAGATTAAGAACAGAAACAGCTGCTGTTGTGGCTTGCCATAGCGTAGCATTTTTTAATGAATAACAATAGCTTGAAGTAAAATTTCCTTTAAATAGTTCCTATATATGGTAAGACCTCTTATATTATTTACTTTTTTGATTTCTTTCGGAAGCAATGCCCAAGAAATTGCGTTACTAAAATACAATGGTGGAGGTGATTGGTATGCTAATCCTACCTCGTTACCTAATTTAATCCGTTTTTGCAACAGCAATATCAATACCAGAATAAAGACAAAACCAGTCACTGTAGAACCTAATAGTCCCGATTTATTTTCCTATCCATTTATACACATGACGGGACATGGAAATGTTGTTTTTAGCGATTCAGATGCAGAAAACTTAAAAAAATATCTTGAAGCCGGCGGTTTTCTTCACATCGATGACAATTACGGAATGGATCAATACATTAGAAAAGAAATCAAAAAACTATTTCCTAATCATGACTTGGTTGAAATACCCTCAAATCATCCTATTTTTCAAAAACCCTTTGTTTTTAGTTCTGGTTTACCCAAAATACACGAACATGATGGGAAAAGACCCCAAGCCTACGGAATATTTATAGCTAACCGTTTAGCGTTACTTTATACCTATGAATGCGATTTAGGCGATGGTTGGGAAGATGCCGAAGTCAACAATGACCCAATAGAAGTTCGCCAAAAGGCACTAAAAATGGGAGCTAACATCATTAATTATATTTTTAATAATTAAAATTATTTTCATGCAGTTAAATCATGAATCGGTTTCTTTCCAAAACCTAGAATTTCCTATAATTTTAGTATGTGACCACATCAATTTTCAGCCCAACATTGGTTCTCTATTTAGAATAAGTGAAGCTTTTGGCATTGAAAAAATTCTTTTTCTTGGTATTGGAAACCAAATGAATCCGAGAAAAATCAATAAGACTTCTCGAAATACGCATCTTCATGTACCCCATGAATTAATCGAAACAAAAGAAGTAGTTTCGGATTACTTGATAGCAAATGATTTTGAAATTATCGCTTTGGAAATAACATCAAACAGCAAACCGTTAGGAGAAGTTGAAATTCCAAAGAATAAAAAAATTGCATTACTGATTGGAAATGAAATTGATGGTATTTCAGATTACTTTTTAAAAAAATCTCATCAAATCGCTCATATTGAAATGTTTGGCAAAAACAGCAGTATGAATGTGGTTCAAGCCACTGGAATCGCGCTCTACGAGTTGACTAGAAAAATGAGACAAACGCTAAATCACTGAATTACAAAGAAATATTTTAAAAAATTTTATTCAAAAAATTGGTAGTTTAAAAAATATGTTATAAAATTGTTAAACAATTAACCAAATTAACTTTTTTATAACAATTTAACAAAACCCAAATTATGAAAAAAATTTTATTGAGTGCAGGAATTTTTTTAATGCTTTTCTCTTGTCAAAATGAGGAAACATTAAACACAAACACTGATGGTCAGGCAGTAGCTAAAAGAGGATGTGCAACAAACGAAGTATTCCAAGCACAATTAGCTGCTGACCCATCTTTGGCAATCCGAATGAACCAAATCGAAGAATTTACTCAAAAAGCTAGGTTAACTGGTAAACTAGTAAATGGAAAAGTAGTTATTCCTGTTGTTGTAAACGTATTATACCGTACTGCAGCAGAAAACATTTCTGACGCTTTAATTCAGTCCCAAATTGCCGTTTTAAACAAAGACTACACTGCAACTAACACTGATTTCTCAAGTACTCCTACTCTATTTGCTGGTGTAGCTGCGAATGTTGGAATTACTTTTGAATTAGTTAAAATCAATCGTAAATCTACTACAAAAACATCTTGGGGAACTAACGATGCTATGAAAAAAACCAATCAAGGTGGAATTGCTCCAACTTCTCCATCAAACACCTTAAACATGTGGGCATGTACTATTGGAGGTGGTATTTTAGGATATGCACAATTCCCAGGCGGAGCAGCAGCTACTGATGGAGTTGTTGTTGATTCAAAATATTTTGGAGTAACCAGTAACTCTGGCACTAGCTATCCTTATAACTTAGGTAGAACTATGACGCATGAAGTAGGACACTGGATGAACCTAAGACACATCTGGGGTGATGCAACTTGTGGAAGTGATTTAGTTTCTGACACACCTACTCACAATGCAGCAAACTACGGAGTACCAGCTTACCCTCATTTAAGTACTTGTACTGGAACTCCAGTAGAAATGACAATGAACTACATGGATTACACTGATGATAGAGGAATGTACATGTTTACTAACGGACAAAAATCTAGAATGGCGGCACTTTTCATTAGTGGAGGCGCTAGAGCTGGATTCGGAATCTAATCCCAAACAAAATAATTATAATGAAAACTCGCTAGGTTTAGCGAGTTTTTTTTATCTCTTCAATTAAAGAATCAACTTATGATAACATCAAAAATAATTTCAAATGGAATTATTAGAACTGTTGGAATAATTTAGGCTATTTAAGTTACAGCCTATTTTATCAAATAGAATCTATACTTAATCTATCTAATTATTACTTTAATTTTTATATTAACTAGAAAAATTCCATATCCTATTTTTCAAAAAAATAAAATATTCACAAACTCGTGAAATCATCACTATTCTAATTTTATTCATAATTATTGATTATCAGGAATTATTCCCCTTTTTGTTCCGTTAATAATTCACAAAGTAAAAATCTATTTTTATTGATTACCCAAGAAATTAAAATTTAAAAAAACGTATTCTATTCATTGTCAGTTCCTAAAAATTAATTCCAGATATACATAAAGAACCTATATCAAACTCTATTAAAAAAAAAATAAGTAAAAAAATTGTTAGTTTAAAAAATATGTTATAAAATTGTTAAATAATTAACCAAATTAACATTTTTTAAACCATTTTAACAAAAAACAAATTATGAAAAAAATTTTATTGAGTGCTGGGCTGTTTTTAACACTTTTTTCTTGTCAAAACGAGGAAACATTAAACACAAACACTGATGGTCAGGCAGTAGCGGAGAGAGGTTGTGCTACTTATGAAGTACTACAAGCACAATTAGCAGCAGATCCATCCTTAGCAATTCGAATGAACCAAATCGAAGAATTCACTCAAAAAGCCAAATTAACTAACAAATTGGTAAACGGTAAAATAGTTATTCCTGTTGTTGTGAACGTACTATACCGTACCGCAGCAGAAAACATTTCTGATGCACAAATCCAATCACAGATCACTGTTTTAAACAAAGATTTTACTGCTACAAATTCAGATTTCTCAAGTACTCCTTCATTATTTTCAGGTGTTGCCGCAAATGTTGGAATTACTTTCGAATTAGTAGCTATCAATCGTAAATCTACTACAAAAACATCTTGGTCTTCAACGGATAGACAAAACAATACAATGAAAAAATCAACAAGTGGAGGTATAAATCCAACAAGTCCATCAACAAATCTAAACATTTGGATTGTTAGTAGTATGCCATCAACTGGTGGAAGCATTTTGGGTTATGCTCAATTCCCTGGCGGCTCTTTGTCTACTGACGGGGTAGTTTTAGCTCATACTTGCACTGGTACAATTGGCACCGCTTCAGCTCCTTTCAACTTAGGAAGAACAGCAACTCACGAAGTTGGACATTGGATGAACTTAAGACACATTTGGGGTGATGCCAATTGTGGAAGTGATTTAGTTGCTGACACTCCTACTCACAATGCTGCTAATACTGGAGTTCCTACTTACCCACACTTAAGTACTTGTACAGGAACACCTGTAGAAATGACAATGAACTACATGGATTATACTGATGACAGAGGAATGTACATGTTTACTAATGGACAAAAAGCTAGAATGGCTGCTCTGTTTGTAAGCGGTGGTGCTAGATCTGCATTCGGAATCTAAATCCAAACAAAATAATTATAATTAAAACTCGCTAGGTTTAGCGAGTTTTTTTATATTTATAAACTAAATCAAACCATATGATCACTTCAAAACTAATTGCCAACGGAATAATTAGAGCAATAGTAATTATTATAGCCTCAGCATTAAGTATTTATTTTTTATATCAAATACAATCAGTTTTAATTTACCTTATGGTTGCTTTAATTTTGACATTGATAGGCAATCCTTTTTTGGATTTCTTTAAAAAAAGATTAAAGTTTTCACACAACCTAGCAACCATAACAACAATAGTAATATTCGTAGCAATAATCTTTGGAATAGTAATTTTATTCGTTCCTTTAATTACCTCACAAAGTCAGAATCTTTCACTCTTAAATACGAAAGAAATTGAACAGAATGCCATTGAACTCATCAACCAAATTAATGCATTTTTAGAAAGTCACCACATCAATGCAAAAAAGCTACTCAATTTTAATAATATCACTTCAAAAATAAATTTCGGAATTATCCCTAATTTTTTAAATTCTATTTTAGGCACTATCAGTAGTTTCGGAATGGGATTAGCCTCTGTTTTATTCATCACTTTTTTTTTCCTAAAAGATCGTGTACTTTTTATTGTTGGCGCCAAAAAGTTAATTCCTGATAGTCATGAAGAACAAATATTGAATTCATTAGAAAAAATTAATCACCTACTCTCTCGCTATTTTATTGGGCTACTACTCCAACTCTTTATTGTTTTTCTTTTGTATTTGATAGTTTTGTTAATTTTTGGCATCCCAAACGCCATCATCATCGCTTTTTTGTGTGCCGTATTAAATATCATTCCCTACATTGGCCCCTTAATCGCGTCTGTTTTAGCAGCAATTCTTTCTATGATTAGCCATCTTGGTAGCGATTTTCAAACCGAAATACTACCTACAACTATTTATGTTTTGATTGGATTTTGGATTGTACAACTTATTGACAATAATTTATCACAACCCATTATATTCTCTAAAAGCGTAAGTTCTCACCCCTTAGAAATCTTCTTAGTCATACTTATTGCTGGTTTTTTGTTTGGTATTTTAGGAATGGTAATAGCCGTACCTTTGTATACTATCTTGAAAGTAATTGGGAAAGAATTTTTTCCTGACAATAAAATTATCCAATTGTTAACCAAAGACATTTAATCTTGAATTTCGACTTTTTAAACATTGACGTTCAAAATTTCATAAACGATCAATTAGACCAAAAAATAACTAAACTAGCTTTACAAAAAAATCCATTTCCAAACATTGATTGGAAAACAATTATAGAACAAATAGAAAGCAAAACCAAAGCAAAAGAAAAACTTCCTACTTGGTTTTCAACAACAAACATTGTGTACCCTCCAAAAATTTCTGTTGAGCAAACCTCTTCTGAAGCAACGGCTTTACATAAATCTAATTTAATTTCAGGAACAAGTTTAATAGATTTGACAGGCGGATTAGGAGTAGACGATTTTTACTTTGCTAAAAAGTTCCAAAAAGTAGTGCATTGTGAAATTAATCCTAAACTTTCAGCAATTACAGCTCATAACTTTAAACAATTAAAAGCAACAAACATTGAATGCAAAACGGGTGATAGCCAAAATATTCTTAGCACTATTGACCAAACTTGGGATTGGATCTACATCGACCCCTCAAGAAGAAACAAAAGCAAAGGAAAAGTTTTCATGCTCAAAGACTGTCTTCCTAACGTACCTGAGAATATCGATTTGTACTTTACAAAATCCAATTCAATCCTAATAAAGACAGCACCATTATTAGACATTACAGCAGGATTAACAGAATTAAAAAATGTAAAAATAATTCATATCATTGCCCTAAACAATGAAGTAAAAGAGCTTTTATGGGAACTTCATAAAGAGTATATTGGACACGTTTTCATAAAAACCGTGAATATAACTAAGAACAAAGAAGAAAAATTTGATCTACCAGAAAATGATAGCCAGCCTAGTTATGGTTTACCAGAGGAATTTCTATATGAACCTAATAGTGCAATTATGAAATCTGGTGGTTTTGATGCCGTTAGTTCTGCCTATAATTTGAACAAATTGCACCCCAATTCGCATTTATATACAAATACTGAACTGATCGACTTCCCTGGAAGACGATTTAAAATCAACAAACAACTAAACTACAGCAAATTAGAAATAAAAAAACACTTAGTCAACCAAAAAACCAACATTACCACCCGAAATTTTCCGGAAACTGTAGAAAATATTAGAAAAAAATGGAAAATAAAAGAAGGAGGAAATACCTATTGTTTTTTTACAACTGATATAAATAACGACAAAATAGTTTTAATTTGCAGCAAAATTTAAAACCATATGAAGCAAGTATTACTAACCATTTTCACCATTTCAACTTTTTCTTTATTTGCACAAAAACAATGCGAATACAGCACCAATGTCGTAGACTCTATAGGAGCTTATAAAGTCACAAAAGAGTATATGATTAGTGAAAAAAATTTCGCAGGTACCTCAAGTTATATCTTCTTATCACTTGCCCTAACTGATGGAATTCCAACCTTAAATATTCAATTGATACAAAAAAGTAAAGGCTTCATAAAAGCCAACTGCTTTGATAAAAATTCAAAATTATTTCTACAACTAAATGACGGAAACATCATTACTTTAATTCATAAAGACCAAGAAAATTGTGGAACGCTTTTAAGAGACGATAAAGGATTTGATAACAGGGTCACTGCAGGAGAATTTTACTTTTTAAAAGATAGTTTTGAGAAGTTAAAAAACTCACCATTATCACTAATGCGAATAAAATACTTAACAGATTTAGAAGATTACATTATAAAAAAAGAATTCACATCTGAATTAGATAACAAAGTCTATCAACCTGAAAATTATTTTATCAAAAATATTTCTTGCATAGAAAATTAATTACACTTCCACTTTGTATTGGAGACTTTATCAACCATAGCAGAAGTTAAATTATAATGCCACCATTCAGACTCAAATGCTTTAAATCCATTTTGAAGCATTATTTTTTTTAACATTTTGCGGTTATCCATTACTTTTTTATCAGGAAATGGATAACCGTGACTTGCTTCTTTACCAAAAAAATCAAAAGTAGTTCCCATTTCTAGTTCTTTGCCCTCCAAAGTTACGAGGGTTAAATCGACAGCTCCTCCCCTATTATGTATAGAACCTTTAGCAGGATCCGCTACATATTCTGGATTAGACACTAATGCCCACATCTTTTTCTGGATATCTAAAGGTCGGTAACAATCAAAAAGTTTAATTCTATACCCCTTTTTGGTAAACTTATCATTGGCTTTGATTAAAGCTTTTACCGTTTTCAATCTCAAAAAACATTCTGCACAATCATACACTTTTGATTTCAAAAAATTATCATTTGTAGCATACTTCATATCATAAGCAAATCCATCACTATAGTCTTTCAAATTGACAAATGTAGTATCTGAAATTGATGCAATTAAACCATTTTTAGTCGCTAACTGCTGTTTAGGGGATTGACAATAAATTATTGAAGAAGAAAAAAAGAGAAAAAAAATAAAAAGAAGTATAAAACGCATGATCAAATGTTTTTTTTATAAATGTATACAATTTGGATCAAAAAGGAATGGTATAAAACAAAAAAACGATACTATTTCTAGTATCGTTTTAAGTGAACGCAGAAGGATTCGAACCTTCGACCGCCTGCTTAGAAGGCAGGTGCTCTATCCAGCTGAGCTATGCGTCCATATTGTCGGGGTGGCAGGATTCGAACCTGCGACCTCCTGCTCCCAAAGCAGGCGCGATAACCGGGCTACGCTACACCCCGAGTGCAAAATTTGCGGAGAGACAGGGACTCGAACCCTGGCGACGGTTACCCGTCGACAGATTAGCAATCTGCTCCATTACCGCTCTGGCACCTCTCCCAAACCAAGAAACCTGTCTTGTTTTGCGGTTGCAAATTTAAGTCATCTTTATGTTTCTCACAACTATTTTGATGTTTTTTTTAAAATAAAATCCAATATTTTCCTAAAATACTTCACAATCAAACAAATAGACTTTAATGAATTTTCGCATTAGCAAACAAATGCATATTATTTGAAGAAAATGTGAAATAGTAGCAAAAAAGATTAAATTTGCTAAACAAATCAACATATTTTTACATTATGAACAAGAAAGTAGTTATAGTTTCAGCTGTAAGAACTCCAATTGGTAGTTTTATGGGTGGATTATCAAATATTAGCGCTCCAAAATTAGGCGCTGTAGCCATAAAAGGAGCATTAGAAAAAATTCAATTAGACCCCAATCTAGTTGACGAAGTTTACATGGGCAACGTGGTTCAAGCTGGAGTTGGACAAGCACCTGCTAGACAAGCAGCATTGTATGCTGGATTATCAAATGAAGTAGTCTGCACTACAATCAATAAAGTATGCGCATCTGGCATGAAAGCTATAATGTTAGCTTCGCAAGCTATACAATGTGGAGATGCAGAAATTGTTGTAGCTGGAGGAATGGAAAACATGAGTTTAATTCCACACTACATGAATCTACGTTCAGGAACCAAATTTGGACCAAATACTATGATTGACGGCCTGCAAAAAGACGGACTTACAGATGCCTATGACAACAATGCTATGGGAGTTAGTGCTGATTTGTGCGCTAAAGAATACAATATTACCCGTGAAGAACAAGATACATTTGCCATACAATCTTACAAAAGGTCTTCCGACGCATGGAATTCAGGAAAATTTGATAACGAAATAGTTCCTGTTTCTGTACCTCAAAGAAAAGGCGAACCAATTATTATTGCCAAGGACGAAGAATTTACCAATGTAAATCTAGACAAAATACCAGCTTTAAATCCTGTTTTCACAAAAGAAGGAAGCGTAACTGCCGCAAACGCTTCAACTATTAATGATGGAGCAGCAGCATTAGTTCTTATGAGCGAAGAAAAAGCTTTATCATTAGGCATAAAACCTTTGGCGTATATAAAAAGCTATGCTGATGCCGCACAAGAGCCTAAATGGTTTACAACCGCACCTGCAAAAGCACTTCCCAAAGCTCTTAATAAAGCTGGTTTAACAATTGCAGATGTAGATTATTTCGAATTCAACGAAGCCTTTTCTGTTGTAGGTTTAGCCAATTCTAAAATTTTAGGACTAGATAATGAAAAAGTTAATGTAAATGGCGGTGCAGTTTCTTTAGGACACCCTCTGGGTTGTTCTGGTGCAAGAATCATTGTTACTCTAATAAATATATTAGAACAAAACAATGCTAAAATTGGTGCCGCAGCAATCTGTAATGGAGGTGGTGGAGCTTCTGCAATAGTGATAGAAAAAAATTAAAACACACAGTTAGATTGAGGTTTTTAGAAGAAACTAATTACCTCAATCTTTAAATCAAAAAAAATGTTTGGAATCTGTAACCTAGCCATCATTCCACTTCGCTTTGAGCCAAGTGACAGGAGTGAAATTGTTTCTCAAGTACTTTTTGGAGAACATTTTCAAATTATTGACACCCATAATCAATGGTCTAAGATAAAACTTCAATATGATGATTATGAAGGCTGGGTAGACAGTAAACAGTATCAATTAATTTCCGAACAAGATTATTATCAACTTTCTAACGATAGTATTGTTTTGAATGCTGATTTAATTGAATATATCACAGGTCCTAACAATCTATTAATCCCTATAACATTAGGAACAAGCTTATCTTTTTTAAACTATCCCGAAATCAACACTGCTAACTTTAGTTTTGAAGGAAACAAAATAAGTGGCATAAAGAAAAAAGACAGTTTAATCAAAACAGCCTACATGTATTTACATGCCCCATATTTATGGGGAGGCAAAACTCCTTTTGGAGTAGACTGCTCTGGTTTTACACAAATGGTATACAAGCTAAATGGTTACCATTTAAAAAGAGATGCTTCTCAACAAGCAACACAAGGAGAATCCTTGAGCTTCATAGAAGAAAGTGAACCTGGTGATTTAGCTTTTTTTGACAATGAAGAAGGAAAAATTATTCATGTTGGTATAATTATGACTGATAATTACATTATACATGCAAGTGGAAAAGTACGTATCGATCGTCTAGACCATCTAGGTATTTACAATACCGAAACTCAAAAACACACTCACAAATTAAGAGTTATAAAAAAAATTATTTAAGCAAAAAAAACATACTATCCAAAAAATTACAGTCCAACTTCTGAGAACAATATATTTGAAATTTGATCAGAAGCTGCTCAGATTTCTCTGTCCCGTCCTGAAATAGCGATACACAAAAACAATCGTTATGGAAGAATACACGAATTATGTAAAGCGCACCCAGCGAGATTACAGCATGTCCTTAAAACTTCAAATCGTTAGAGAAGTTGAGCAA